>CANLQR010000328.1 GCA_947492135.1 Deltaproteobacteria bacterium
GTCGCGTGATGACGCGGTTTCCGCCCGAGCCCAACGGCTACCTGCACATTGGCCACGCCAAGGCGCTGTCGGTGAGCTTCGGGCTCGCAAAGGAGTTCGGCGGGGTCTGCAATCTGCGCTTCGACGACACCAACCCGGAGACCGAGGATACCGAGTACGTCGAGTCGATCGAGAACGACGTGCGCTGGCTCGGCTACGACTGGGGCGAGCGCAAGTACTTTGCCTCGGACTATTTCGAGCAGCTCTATCGCTGGGCGGTGGTTCTCGTCGAGAAGGGCCTGGCCTATGTCGACTCTCAGAGCCCCGAGCAAATTCGTGAAAATCGCGGAAATTTCCATCGGCCGGGGATCGACAGCCCGTATCGCGATCGCACCGTCGCGGAAAATCTCGGTCTGCTCGCACAGATGCGCGCGGGGGACTTCGTCGACGGCACCCACGTGCTTCGGGCCAAGATCGACATGGCGCATGGCAACCTGAACCTGCGCGACCCGCTGATGTACCGCATCAAGCACGCGCACCACCACCGCACTGGTGACGCGTGGTGCATCTACCCCATCTACGACTTTGCCCATGGGCTCTCCGACGCGATCGAAGGCGTCACCCACTCGATCTGTACCCTGGAGTTCGAGGATCATCGGCCGCTTTACGACTGGTTCCTCGAGGCGCTCGAGCTGCCCGCGCGGCCGCAACAGATCGAGTTCGCGCGGCTCAACCTCACGTACACCGTGATGTCCAAGCGAAAACTGCTGCAGCTCGTGCAGGAGAAGATCGTCGACGGCTGGGATGATCCACGGATGCCGACGTTGTCCGGGATGCGCCGACGGGGCTACACGCCCGAAGCGATCCGGGCGCTGTGCGAGCGTTGCGGCGTGTCCAAGCGCCCCGGGATCGCCGACGTCTCGATGCTCGAGTACGAGGTCCGCGAGCATCTCAACGCGACCTCGCCCAGGCGCATGGCCGTGCTGCGCCCACTGCGGGTGGTCATCGACAACTATCCCGAAGGCGAAACCGAGTGGTTCGACGCCCCGAACAACCCCGAGGACTCGGCCGCGGGTTCGCACAAGGTGCCGTTTTGTCGCGAGCTGTTCATCGAGCACGATGACTTCCGGGAGGAGCCGCCCAAGAAGTGGTACCGCTTCACGCCGGGCCAAGAGGTTCGCCTTCGCTACGCCGGGCTGGTGACCTGCAACACGGTCGTCAAGGACAGCGCCGGTAACGTGACCGAGTTGCGATGCACCTGGGATCCTGCCTCGCGCGGCGGCAACTCGCCCGACGGTCGCAAGGTCAAGGGCACCTCGCACTGGGTGTCGGCCCGCCACGGCATCACCGCCGCCGTTCGGCTCTACGACCGGCTCTTCACCCACGAGGATCCGCTGAGCGTCGAAGGACGCGACTTCAAGGAGCTGCTGAACCCGGGTTCACTCGAGGTCGTCGAGGGTGCGGTGGTCGAGCCCGAGCTGGCCGAGGCCGCGATTGGCAGCCGATTTCAGTTCGAGCGGATCGGCTATTTCTGTGTCGACCTCGACAGCACGCCCGAACGCCCGGTGTTCAACCGAACGATCGGACTCAAGGACAGCTGGGCCAAGCTCGAGGCCAAGCTCGAGGTCAAGTAGGCGGCCCCGCGGGCGCCAGCGGGCGCCAGCTTGCGCCAGCTTGCGCCAGCGGGCGCCAGCTTGCGGAGGTCGAGGTGTAGGGCGCCCTTGTCACCGCCACGGCCTGTCGCTCGTAGTACCGGGCGAACCCGAACGAGGCACCCATGTTCAGACCAACCGTACTCCTATCCCTGCTCGCCGCACTCGCCTGCGGTTGTGTCACCGACACCACCGATGACGGCACCCCGGTGGCCCGTGAAGCGACGGCGCCGCTGACCGGTCGCGCCATCGAGTTCGCGCTCGAGCCGGGTGCGCTCGATGCAGCGGCCATCGACGCGGTCGGCAAGCACATCCAGATCGCCACCGGCGCCGAGTCGCTCAGCATCTCCGTGAACGAGTCCGAAGGTGAGGGCACCTCGGTCGTGGTGGAGTCCTGGGGCCGGACCGCGATCGACGATGGCGCGCTCGTCACGAGCCTGCGTCAGCAGTTCCCCGCGCTCGCGAACGCGATGATCGCAGTCAGTGCCGTGCAAGGCGACGGGCCCGCGGACCGCCTTGGCGACCTCGACGTGGAGCACGACGATGACCCCGAGGTAGTTCGCCAGCGCGTGCTCGAGCAGCTGCGCTCCCGCGGCGTGCAAGGCGACGTCAAGGTCCACATCGATGACGACGACGAGGGCCGTCGCGAGGTCCGCGTCGAGGTCGAGGACCGCAAGCACGACTGACGCCTGCGGGGAGCCGGCCCGGCGACGAGAGGGCAGCGGCGGCGTACAATCCCACCGCCGATGTCTGCCCGCACGCCCTACTACACCGACGAGCACGAGCAACTTCGCGAGCAGGTCCGCCGCTTCGTGCAGTGGGAGATCGCACCGCACGTGGAGGCGTGGGAGGAAGCTGCCGAGTTCCCGCGGGCCCTGTATGGCAAAGCCGCCGAGATGGGCTTGATCGGCCTGGGCTATCCCGAGGAGCTCGGCGGCACCCCATGCGATGCCTTTCACCGCATCGTCGTCACCGATGAGCTGGCCAAGCCGGGCTCCGGTGGAATCGTCGCCGGGCTGATGAGCCACGGGATCGCGTTGCCACCGATCGTCGCGCTTGGCAGCGAGGAACTCAAGCGCCGCGTGGTGATCCCGGTGTTGCGCGGCGAGGCGATTGCGGCCCTCGCGATCAGCGAGCCCGACGGCGGCTCCGACGTCGCGAACCTCCGCACCACCGCCCGCCGCGAGGGCGATCACTACGTGGTCAACGGCAGCAAGACGTTCATCACCTCGGGGATGCGCGCCGATTTCTGTACGGTCGCCGTTCGTACCGGCGGCCCTGGGATGGCCGGGATCTCGTTGTTGGTCATCGAGGGCGACTGTCCCGGCTTCACGCGCACGCCGCTGACAAAGATGGGGTGGTGGTGCTCCGACACCGCGACGCTCTACTTCGAGGATTGCCGGGTTCCCGTCGAGAATCTCATCGGCCAGGAAAATTCGGGGTTCCGCGGCATCATGCAAAATTTCAACGCTGAGCGCCTCGCGATCGCATCGATGGCCGTGGCCTTCTCGCAGGTGTGCCTCGACGAGGCGATTGATTGGTCGAAGCAGCGCGTCACGTTCGGCAAGCCGTTGGTGCAGCGGCAGGTCATTCGCCACAAGCTGGTCGACATGGCCCAGCGAATCGAGTCGACCCGCGCATGGCTGGAGCTGCTCGCGTGGCGGGTGCAGCAGGGCCAGTGGCCGATCGCCGAGGTGTGCATGCTGAAGAACGCGGCCACCCAGTGTCTCGAGTTTTGCGCAAAAGAAGGCGTGCAGATCTTTGGCGGCGCCGGCTACATGCGCGGACAGAAGGTCGAACGCATCTATCGTGAGACCAAGGTGCTGTCGATCGGCGGCGGTGCCGAGGAGATCATGAAAGAACTCGCCGCCAAGCAGCTGGGGCTATAGATGGCGGTCGTGGAGCCGCGGCTCGGCGATCGAACGCTTTTTGCGACGCTGGACGCCGCCGTGTACGCGAACCACGCCGGGATGTCGCCGCTGTCTTCGCCGGTTGCGGGGGCGATCACCGACGCTGTGGCTGCGCTCGCGCGGCGGGGTGGCGGAGCCGGCTGGGAGCTGCTCGGGGCCCGAGAGCCGGTGCGGGCCGCAGCCGCCGCGCTGGTGGGGGCCGCCGCTGCCGAGGTCGGGTTCGTGCCCAACACCACGGCGGGCGTGCGCGCGGCTGCGTTTGGGCTGCCCTGGGAACCCGGCAGTCGCGTGGTGTGCTTCGCGGGCGAGTTTCCGACCAACGTCACGCCGTGGCAGCGTGCCGCGGCGGCCCACGGCGGCGAGGTTGTCCTGCTCGAGGTTCGCGACTACGCCGAGCAGCCGGTGCGCGCTCTGGAGGCGCTCGAGCGCGTGCTCGCGGCGGGGCGCGTGCTCGCGGTCGCGGTGTCGGCCGTACAGTTCCAATCCGGCCTGCGCATGCCGCTGGCCGCGATCGCCGAGCGCTGCCGGGCTCACGGCGCGTGGCTGTGCGTCGACGCGATCCAAGCCTGCGGCGTGGTGCCGATCGACGTCGTCGCCGACGGCATCGATATCCTCGCGTGTGGTGGCCACAAGTGGCTCGGCGGCTCGATGGGGCTGGGGTTCTGGGTGGTCCGCGAGCACGTCGCGCGGGCGCTGCGGCCGGCCGTCGCGGGGTGGACCAGCCACGAGGATGCCGCGGACTTCTTGCTGCGCGGGCCCGGCCACCTGCGTTACGACCGGCCGATCCGTGCCCGCGCCGACTTCGTCGAAGATGGCGGCTTCGCGCTCGCACTGCTGCCGGGTCTGGGCGCGGCGCTCGGCATCTTGCACACGCTGGGGGTCGACGCGATCTTCGAGCATGTGCAGCGCTGGATCGACGTGCTCGAACCCCAGCTGGTCGATCGTGGCTTCACGAGCCTGCGCGCGCAGGCGGCTGCGGGGCGGTCCGGCATCCTGGGCCTGCTGCCGGCCGCGGGAGTCGATGTGATCGCATTGCACGGCGCGCTCGAACGCCGTGGCATCGCCTGCGCGACGCCCGATGGCGTGCTGCGGTTCGCACCGCACTGGGCCAATCACGTCGATGAGATCCCCGTGCTGCTCGCTGCGCTCGATGCTTCGATCGCTGAACGCTGAGCAGTGATCGCACTCGCGGTGCGACACCCACATCGCCGCTGATCGCGACGATTGGGCAGCGTCGATCAGAAGCCCTGCCCAACTCGACCCGACCCTCGCCCCAGTTGGGCAGGCGCCCGGTCGCGTGGAGGTAAGGCCTCGGGAATTCACTGAGATTTGCCAGCGGCGCCAAACTTGCTCAACATACAAGGCAAGACCGGCGAGTTGGCAATCGGTGTGCCGGACCGAATCCACCATCAACCTCGGCGGGTGTCACATCTGTGGCCCCGCTTCATCCAAGTGAAGAAGGAGTCCGTCTCATGTTTTTCGGCGTATGGCTATTGGTCCTCGGTGTTCTCGGCGCTTCCAACCTCATCATCGCGCGCAAGCCTGATGCGAAGGAACTGATCGGCAAGCTTGCGCCGTATCAAGGCTGGATCGGTGCGGTGTCGGCCCTGTGGGGCGCGTGGGGCATCGTCAGCTCGGTCCTCACACTGGGTTGGCTGACCTCGGCTCCGATCTTCTGGATCACCCAGCTCGCGACCAGCGTGTTGTTGGTGGCGCTCGGCTTGTTGCTCGGCATCGGCACGCTCAAGACGTTCATCAAGCAGCCCCAAGCGGTGGAGAAGATGGACATGATGGTGGCGAGGCTCGCACCCAAGCAGGGGATGCTCGGGCTGGTGGGTATGGGCTTGGGCGCGTGGTGCCTGGTCGCGAGCTTCTTGTTCAAGGTCAGCTAGGCCTTCAGCGATTTGGCGAGGTCCCGGCCGGCCCCTTGGCCGGCCCTACCCCGCGGCCTTGCGTTCGCGTGGCCGCGGTTTTTTTTGGGCTGCTCGCGTGCTGATTTGACGGGCGTTTCAGATGGCGAGAACAGCCGATATCCCCCGATTGGCCGGCTTGGCCACCATGGTCAGCCCGTGCTTCGAGACCATCACCCTGGGACCCCAGCTGGTCGCCGCGGGCCCAGTCGTCGTGCGGCAACCCAGCCGTGGTATCGTGCTCGGCAGAACTCCGCACGTACCCGTGGGCAAGTCCGGTCAACCGCCAGAAGAAGGCAAGCTCGACCGCACGACGCTGCGACCCTTGGACATCGAGGGTGGCGTCACGCGGGGGTATCGCCTGCTCGTCATCGGCGAAAACCAGCACACCGCCCACCGACTGCCACGGGTCGGGGATGTGAGTCTGGGGCGCTCGGAGAGTGCCGACATCCAGATGCCCGACCCGCTGATGTCGCGGGTCCATGCCGTGCTGCATCTGGGCGCCCAGCTGGCGGTCACCGATCTGGGCTCGAGCAACGGTACGATTGTCCGGGGCAGTCGCATCCCGGCCAATGAGCCAACACCGATCTCGGTGGGGGACACCATCGAGGTCGGTTCGACCGTGGTCATCGTGCAGCCCGAGTTTGCCAGGGGCGCGGCGCCTGCCGTCGACCGCGGCGACTCGCCCGATCGGACCTTCACGTCCTCCGATGATCCGATGGAGCGGATCTACAAGCTCGCGCGGCGGATCGCGACCAGCAACATCAACGTGTTGTTGCTGGGCGAGACCGGTGTCGGCAAAGAGGTGATGGCCCGGACGCTGCACAGCTTCTCGGCGCGCGCGAGCAAGCCCTTCTTGGGTCTGAACTGCGCCTCACTCTCCGAGACGCTGTTCGAGAGCGAGCTGTTCGGCTACGAGAAGGGCGCCTTCACCGGTGCGCAGCAAACCAAGCCTGGACTCATCGAGACCGCGGACGGCGGCACGGTGTTTCTCGACGAGCTCGGCGAGATGCCGATGTCGACCCAGGCCAAGTTGCTGCGCGTGATCGAGGAGCGCCAGGTCATGCGCGTGGGCAGCCTTCGCGCGCGCGAGGTCGACGTACGCTTCGTGGCGGCGACCAACCAGAACCTCGAAAAAGAGATCGACCTCGGGCACTTTCGCGAGGACCTCTTCTACCGGCTCAACGGCATCTCGCTGGTGATCCCGCCGCTGCGCGAGCGGATCGGCGAGATTCAGCCGCTCGCGCGGTCCTTTCTCACCGAGGCGTGCAAGCAGGCCGGATTCGGCAGCCAGCCGGTGCTCTCGCGCGATTCGGTCGAGTGGATGATGAAGCACTCGTGGCCGGGGAATATCCGCGAGCTGCGCAACGCGGTGAACCGCGCGGTGTTGCTGGCCACCGGCGGCGTGATCCAGCCCGAGCATCTGCGCAGCGAGGCCTATTCGCCGCGCACCGGGCGAGGCTCGGGACGCAGCAATGACAGCCGGCCTCCCGAGCCGCCGCCGCCGATGCCGATGCCGGCGGTCGTGGTGGCGCCGGCCGATCCGGACGAGGAGGAGCGACAGCGGGTCATGGCGGCCCTGGCCGCGTGCGGTGGTAATCAGACCCGCGCCGCGAAGGTGCTGGGGATCGCGCGTCGCACTCTGACCAGCAAGCTCGGCAAGCTCGGCTTGCCCCGCCCGCGCAAGGATCGAGAGTCGGGCGACGACGACGACGACGAGTGAAGCTGGGGCGTTAGTTCGTCGTGACGCCCTCGGCCGAGAATTCGATCACGTCACCGTCGAACGCATCGATGGTCGCGGTCAAGCCAGCCTGATGCGTTCGCAAGGTCCACACCACGCGGTCGTGGGCGGGCGAGAAGCGCAGAAACCCGATCTCAGGCACCTCGGCGCCAAAGAGCTGCTTGCTCGCATCGACTGCGCGCTCGAGCGGTAGCGCGTCGGCAAGCTCGCAGCGCGCGGCATCGGCCGCGTGACACTGACGCTCGACAGCATCGAGATCCATCGGCTCGGCGAGTCGGGGGCTCGAGCTACCTTCGCTGTGGCAACGCACCAGGGACGGACGATCTTCGAGTTGCCACAGATCGACGGCGACCTGGACCGCCAGATGAACCGAAGCACCAGCCGAGGCGATCGCCAAGGCCAGCATGGACGCGCGACACTCGAGGGACCTGCGTGGCGACGACATCGGTGACGCCGATCTTGGGCCCGATCGCCGGCACTGGGCAAGCCCGTTGCGCAGGGCGTCCGGGAGCCGCTTCCTGGGGGAGTGCGGAACGACCTTTAGCCGGCAATCTGGCAGGGCACGGGGCCCGACGCCGAGTTGTTGCCGGTCCGGCACTCCTGCCACACATGGTCGGGCATGCCGTCGTCGACCACGACCCAAGCGTCGACCGAGCCCTCGACGAGCGCAGGCGGTGGGGGGTCGAGCAGCAGCAACACATCCTGGGCCTCGGCGGGATACAGCGCCTTGGTCGTCATGCCCGTGCCCAGCGCAGTGCCGCCGGCGCTTGGATCACCCTCGTAGAAGCCGACCGCAACGCCGGGATCCACCGCGGCTTGGCCGATGTTCCGCACCCGCGCGATGAGCCCGTAGGCCTCGGGGCTGCAGTACGGCAACACACTGACCACCAGGTCGGGCGCCGCGAATTCACCCTCGGGCTGGACGTTCTGGCGGAAGTTGTTGAGTCCATCGACCGTCCAGTTGGCCGCTTCGACGAGCGGGATCGTGCCGTCCTCGTTCACGTTGGTGACGTGGTAGTGGTGCTGATTCCACACGCGTCGCGTGCGGACCCAGCGGCCCTCGAGGTCGCCGAACACGCGCAAGCCGCTCTGCTTGCTGCCATCGGCCGGGCACGTGATGCTCGAGTAGCTGTTGGAGATGGCGATGATGTCGGCATGGCCGTCACTGTCGACGTCGGTGATGATGGGGTACTCCCACAGCGTGCCGGTGGTGTTGCAGGTCTCGAACAGCACCGTGCCCGAGCCGCCGTCGTAGATCCGCAGGTACTGTTCGTCGCCATAGATGACCTCGGCGCTGCCATCGCCGTCGAAGTCGAACACGGAACTGCCGGTTGCGCGCGAGCTACAGTCGACGGCCGGCGTCAGCCACAGGATCGTGTCGGTCGGCGTGGTGATCAGCGGATTCATGATCAGCGCGCCGTCGAACACCGTGTATCCGACGCCGGCGGCAACCCCGACATCGGGCGTGCCGTCGCCGTTGAAGTCGGCGATCGTCGGTGGGCCGCCACCGTCGCCGCCGTCACACGGCGGCAGGCCGTTGTTGAT
>CANLQR010000329.1 GCA_947492135.1 Deltaproteobacteria bacterium
GCACCGGGGATGGAAACTGCATGTGTACGGATCTATCACGCGGTGCGCCGCGCGGTCGGGCCGCCGGCGCAAACGCTGCTGCTGGGCGAGGTCTTCACTGGCCCCGGCGACGCCGGGATCGCGGCGCTGCGCTATCACGTCGGCCCCGATGGGCTGGACAGTGTGTTCGACTTTCCGACGATGTGGTCGCTCCGCGAGGCGATCTCTGGTCGCGGTGGCTTGGACGCCCTGGTCGAGATCCTCGAGGCGCAAGACGTCGCGCTCGCGGGATCCGGTGTCGTCTTGGCGAGGATGCTCGGAAATCACGACACCACGCGGATTGCGTCGATGGTGGCTGGCGATGAGGGGCGTGATCCTTGGGATGACCCACCACCCTCGGTCGTGGATGCCGAGGTGATCGCGCGCGTACGGCTCGGCTTCGCGCTGGTGTTCACGTTGCCGGGCATGCCCGTCCTCTACTATGGCGATGAGGTGGGCCTTCCGGGTGCGGCGGACCCGGACAGCCGGCGCGTGATGCCCGATCTCGCCGCGCTCGGCGCCGCGCCGCTGGGGCTTGCCGCCGAGGTCGCCAAGCTCGGGCGGCTGCGGCGCTGCATGCCGACGATGAGGCGCGGTCAGTGGCGCAGCATCGGGGCGACCGCCGAACAACTGGCGTTCGTGCGCGAGCTCGAGGGTGAGGCGCCGGCGCTGATACTGCTGTCCTCGGCCGCCGTGGCGACGTTGATCCGCATCCCCGCTGCCGTCGAGCCCGGATGGTATATAGACGCGATGTCCGGCGCCCGCTTCGAGATCGGCGAAGCCGGCGCCGAGTTCGAGCTGCCGCCGTTCGGCGTACTCGTGCTGATCCCCGAGGAGCATGCCTGTGCCTGAGTTCACCACCACCGCGCCCATCGAACGCGGCGTATCGCTTGCGCCTGCCCATCACAAGCTGGGTGCAGTGGGCCTCGCACTGGGTGGTGCCATCGCGCTGTTGTCGGGCTGCGGGGCATCGGAGCTGCAGTCCGCGACGTCGCTCGATCCGCCGGACACCGACGGCTTCGATCCGACCGACGGCGTGGGCCCCGAGGGCGGCGGCTACAGCACCACGGTAGGCTCGGCCACCAGCGCCGACACCGGTGCGGATGGTACGACCGGCGGGCCGACGGAGTGCGACGACGCCAACAAGCGCTGTGCGCACGAGTTCGTGCTGGCCGACGCCGACTTCGGCACCGTCGAGGTCTTCGGTGACTTCGCCAGCGACGGCTGGGAGGTCGGCGTACCCATGACCAAAGACGGCGGCAGCTGGCGCGCCGAGCTGCCCGTGCCGTTCGAGCGCGAGGTGCTCTACAAGTTCCGGGTCGACGACGCCTCGTGGGTGACCGATCCCGCCAACCCCAACGTGGTGCCAGACGGCCAGGGGGGCGAAAACTCGGTGCTCGACCCGCTGACGTGCGAGGAGTTCACCTGCGAGCCCGAGGTGATGGGCACGTTCGACTGGCGCGACAGCGTGATCTACTTCGTGTTCGTCGATCGCTTCGAGAACGGCGACCCCACGAACGACGGTGGGGTGGGTGTACCGCTCGCCGCCGACTGGCAAGGCGGCGACTGGGCTGGCGTCACCTCGCGGATCGAGTCGGGCTACTTCGAAGATCTCGGCGTCAACACGCTGTGGCTCAGTGTTCCGTTCGACAATACCAACGACACTGGGTTCGGCTCCGACGGCCAGGAGTATTCCGCGTACCACGGCTACTGGCCCGCGCGTCTCGATCAGACCGAGGAGCACTTCGGTACACTGGCAGAGCTGCAACAGCTGGTCGATACCGCCCACGACCATGGTCTCAAGGTGTTGTTCGACTACGCGATGAACCACGTCCACGCGAGCTCGCCGGTGTATGCCGAGCACCCCGAGTGGTTCTGGCCCAATGACAACGGTGCTGGCGGCGATTGCGTGTGCGGGTCGGGCTGCAGCTGGGACGGTGACAACGTCCGGCGCTGCTGGTTCACCGAATACCTCCCGGACTTCGACTTCACCGATCCAGCGGCTCGGGCGTTCTCGATCGACAACGCACTGCAGTGGATCGCCGATACCGGCGTCGACGGTTTCCGACTCGACGCGGTCAAGCATATCGAAGATCAGTGGCTGCTCGATCTCCGCGAGCGCGTCTCGAGCGAGGTCGAGCCGGAGACCGGCGAGCACTTTTACATGGTGGGGGAGACCTTCACCGGCGATCAGGCCACGATCGCACACTACGTGAACCCCGAGATGCTCGACGGCCAGTTCGACTTTCCGCAGCGGATGCAGATGGCCTACAACGTGCTGATCGGTTCAGGCTCGATGGACGAGCTCGCGAATTTCATGGATGGCAACGACGACTACTATGGTGCGTCGATCATGAGCACGTTCGTGGGCAACCACGACATCCCCCGCGCCATCCACCTCGCCCAGGACACCCCCGTGTGGGACAACCAGTGGGCTGACGGCAAGGATCGCGCGTGGTCGAATCAACCCGGCCTGCCGGCAGGGAGCTCGGCGTTCGAGCGCTTGGGCAACGCCTTCACGATCGTGCTCACCACCAAGGGTGCGCCGCTGATCTACTACGGGGACGAGGTCGGAATGGCCGGAGGCGGCGACCCCGACAACCGCCGGGCGATGCAGTGGGAGGGCTATAGCCCGGGCCAGACGCTGCTGCTCGAGCATGTCCGTCGGCTCACGGCGATCCGAGCCGAACACCCGGCGACCCGAAGGGGTACACGCACCACGTTGAGTGCGGGCGGAGATACCTTTGCGTACAGCGTCGAATATGGCGGTGACGCGCTGTGGGTCGTCCTCAATCGAGGCGACGCGTCGGCCCAGGTTGGCGGGGTCCCTGCTGAAATGCTGGTGGACGAGCTAACCGAAGAGTCAGTCATGGGTCCGACCGTGGACGTCCCGGCTCGATCTGCGCGGATCCTGGCGCGGCCTTGAGCCAACAAAATGCCAGGTTCGGGGCACAATTCCCCGCCAATCGCCGGCCAGACCATCGTAGCGTTCGCGCGATCAGAAAGGTCGTGCATCCATGGGCATGCTGCAAGAGTTCAAAGAGTTTGCGATCAAGGGCAACGTCGTCGACATGGCGGTCGGCGTGATCATCGGCGCGGCGTTCGGGAAGATCGTCGCCTCGGCGATCGAGGATATCGTCATGCCTCCGCTCGGGATGCTGCTCGGCGGCGTGGAATTCGCGGACCTGGCGATCCAGCTCAAGGCCGCGGTCGGCGACAAGCCTGCGGTCATGCTGCGGTGGGGCAAGTTCGTGCAGGTCGTGGTCGACTTCACCTTGGTCGCCTTTGCGGTGTTCACGATGATCAAGATGATGAATCGCCTCAAGAAGGCACCAGTACCAGCGCCGGCAGCTCCGCCCGCGCCCACGATGGATCAGGCGTTGCTCACCGAGATCCGCGACCTGCTCAAGACGCGGGGCTAGAGGCGCCGCCGTAGTGCCGCCGCACGCTCGCTAGTCGGCGTGATGGCGGCGGAACAGCGCAAACGCGCTCGTATAGCCATGCAGGTAGGTGTGTCGTCCTACCGGGCCGAGTTCGCCAACGCCAAAGAACCCCCCGACGGGGAGCTCGCCAGACTCACGTCCGACGCAGTCGATCAGCGCGTCGATGTCGTGGTTCGGATGGCCGTACAATCCGACGCCGCGGCCGCCGCACGAGAACATCAATGCGCCCGAGGGGTGGACCCCGCGTTCGCGGTAGCGGGCGAGGTGGGCTGCGAGATCGTCTGCCGAAGTGTCGGCGTCGCGTACGTGGAACTGGACCACGCTGCCGGTCTTGAGGTTGGTACCGACCGCCAAGGCGCCGGTGCGCCCATCGATGCCCAGGACGTTTCGGACGAGGAAGTCGCCGTGTGCATAAGTCTCGCGGCCGGGCTCGCTGGCGACGCCGATGAACAGCGCCGTGCGCATCAGCTCGCGGTCACGCGGGGGCGCCTGCTCGTAGGTTTCCTGCAGGATCCGCGCAGAGCTGCGTCCGTCGAGCTCATGCGCCAGGTTGGCCTCGGCACGGGTCACGAACATCGGCATCCCGACTGGTCGGCAACCCTGGGCCACCAGTGTGTCGACGATGACGTTGCCCGAGATCGCCAGGGCAATCAGGCCGTCGGTGTGGGTCCGCGTTCCGGCGAACAAACCCGCACTTTCGGGGGGTGCGCTCGCGGACACCAGGCCGCCGATCTTGGTTGCGTTGGGATACGCGCGATCGAGGCCCACGAGCACTGGTGCGACGTGGGCCGTGTGCGGATCGGCGAGCAGGATGATCGTCTCGGCTTGGTCGGGCTCGACCCCGAGACGTTCGTGCCATTGAACCGAAGGCGCGTCGGCCTTGGGCAGCACCCGCGTGTCGAGGTGGAGCGGGCGCACTTGCACCGCCGGCATGACCGCACCAACAAGCGTCAGCGCCGGGCTGCGTTCGACCTCTCGCGCGCCACCGATCACACCCGAGGCCCCACATCCGAAAACCGTCGCGGTACCCAAGGCCTCCGCAACCGCTGCCGGCAGCGCCGCGAAGTGCTCGCGGTGATGCGGCGACGCAAACGCGAACACCACCGTCGGAACCGAACCGTCGAGGCGCGCGCTGACTCCCGCCGCTGCTTCGGAGAGCGCGTCGATGAAGCTCGGTGCCGTCGAGAGTTCGGAGACCCACTGCATGAGCGGTAGTTTTGCAGTATGGCGTGCGCCACGGCCGGCGTCGAGCCAGCCTTAGTCGCGACGGTCAGTCCACGTGCGCGGCTGTGGTGCTGCGAGGTCCGCGAGCGCTACCGGCCTGGGGCGTCGGCCGCCAGTACGGCGCCGGGCGTTTTCGCGGACGCGGTGCCAGCTCGTCCATGGTCTTGGCGTCGAACACGCGACCGTTGGCCACGGTGTAGCGGACATTCTCGCTGCGACGAATGTCCTTCAGGACATCCCCATCGATCACGATCAGGTCGGCGAGCTTCCCGACTTCGAGCGAGCCAAGGTCGCGATCCAATCCGAGGTAGCGTGCGCCCATCAGCGTCCCCGCGCGCAGTGCCTCATGCGGGGTCATGCCGCCCTGTACGAAGCTCCACAACTCCCAGTGCGCGGCGAGCCCTTCACGCTGGCCATGAGCGCCGAGTTGGATGTCCACGCCGGCGTCCATCAACTGCTTGCACAGCCGCGCGATGGCGATGTGATTCCAGTCGCCGCGGCCCGCGAGCATACGGCGACGCGCGCGCGGCTCGAACTGATCGGGTGGAACGAACGTCCGCAGCCGTTCATGGTCGAAGACGTTGGTGTGGGCGTACCAGTAGTTCTCACCCCAGATCCCGCCGTAGCCGACCACGATGGTCGGGGTGTAGCCGACCTTGGTGCCTGACCACAGCTGGACCACGTCGCGGTATCCGCGGCCGATCGGTACCGCGTGTTCGATGCCGGTGTGGCCATCGACGACCATCGTCATGTTGTGCTGGAACAGCGACCCGCCCTCGGGCACCACCATCATGCCGAGCTCACGCGCGGCAGCGATGATCTGCTGGCGCTGGTTGCGGCGGGGTTGGTTGTAGCTCTTGACGCTGAAGGCCCCGACCGCCTTCATGCGCGCCAGATGGGCGCGGGCATCGTCGAGGCTGTCGACCGTCGCCCGAAAGGGCGCCTTGGCACCATAGAGAATCGTGCCCGTCGAGAAGATCCGTGGTGCCGTGATGAGGCCGGCGCGAGCCAGTTCCGCGGCGGCGAAGATCTCGCCGGTGTCGTTCGACGGGTCGTGGATCGTGGTGACCCCGAACCCGAGCGTCGCGTAGTGCAGCCAGTTGTGCTGCGGCGTGATGCCGTGGCTGCCCTGGGCGCCATGCGCATGCACGTCGACCAATCCGGGCACCACCGTCGTGCCGCGCACGTCGAACTGCTTGGCGCCCTTGGGGATCGTCACGGCCGCGCGGGTGCCGATCGCTGCGATGCGATTGCCATCGATGACGATCACCGCGTCGTCGATGACCTCGTCGCCCTTCATGGTCACGACCTTGGCGCCGACCAGCGCGATCTGACCGCGGGGGAGGTCGGCGTCGACATCGAAGCCGATGTCGCGACCGCTCTCGGGCGGATCGGGCAGCTTGGCCGGGGCACCCTCGAGGAACGCGAAGGTGTCGACGAGCGAGCGCGTGTACAGCTGGGGCCCGAGTGACCAGTGCAGTCGCTTGCCGTCGCCTGACCAGTGCACATATTCGCCCGCTTGCTTGCTGACGCGTCCGATCGGCAGGGCTTCGGCCTTGGCGCCGACGTCGATGGGCTTGTCGCCGGTGGCGGGCATGGGCATGACGTGGACGTTGAAGCCCTCGGTGAACGCGACCCAGCGACCATCGGGCGAGACTCGGAACGACGTCGCGGCCTCTGTGCGCAGGTGCGTGCGGGGCTCGGCACGGGTCAGCGCAATCGAACGCAGCAGGTACTTGGCTCCCTCGGGGCCTTGATCGACGTCGAAGAAAAACACCCGATCGGCGCGGGCGCCAAAGTGCGGGTCACTGCCGGTACGGCTCACCAGCCGGGGCTCGCCGCCGCGTACGTCGATCGCGTAGAGGCCCGGATCGCGCGAGAACTTCTCGGATAGCAGCCCTCCGCCGCCGGTCTTGCGAGCGACCACGGTCTTGCCGTCGGGCGCGAAGGTGGGCTCGATCCAGTGTCCCGGCGTCTTGGTGATCGCGCGACCACGGCCGCCACCGCGCGGAACCACCCGCACGCTCGCGAGCTTCTCGTCGCTCCACGCGATGTACGCGATCGAGCGACCGTCGCGCGCGAAGGTCGGCTCGAACTCGAACACATCGTTGTCCGTGGTGAGTCGTCGCGGCCGTCCGTCCGGGAGCTCGCGGATCCAGACGTGGCCCAGTGCCTGGTAGACCACGGCCTTGCCGTCGGGCGCGACCTCGACGTCGCGAAGCATCTTGGTGTGAAAGCGCTTGGGGTGGACGTCGATCGGAAACCGCAGCGCCTCGCGTACGGTCCGCTCGGCGCTCACGTGAAACGGGATCACCTTGGACGTCGCCGACTTCACGTCGACCCGACGGATCTTTCCACCGGCCCAGTACACCAGCGCGTCATCCTTGGGCGTCCACGCCATCGTCGGATAGACCCCGTGAATCGCCCAGGTCTCCTGCATGTCGCGGTCGAGCCCATGGTCGAGCGCTCGCTCGACGCCGCTGTTCACGTCGTGGACCATCAGTGTGGTGTGCAAACCGACCCGCCGCACGTACGCGAGCGACTTGCCGTCGTGGGACGGTGTCGGCCGAACGGCGCCGCCGGGACCGCCGATGAACTCCTCTCTGAGGCCTTCTTCGCGGTCGAGCCGCGAGATGCTGTAGATGCCAGCGTGCGGGTCTTTGTTGTACTCGAACACCGGCCCAGGCGTGGTGTCGTGACTGAAGTAGACGTAGCGGCCGTCGGGCGAAAATGCCGGCTCACCGACGTCCTTCTGGTCGTTGGGTTTCTCGGTCAGCTGCACGCCCTTGCCACCCGCAGCGTGGAACAACCAGATCTCACCCGCGCCGGCACTGCGCTCGGCGGTGAAGTGCTTGCGTGCGGCGATGAACTTCCCGTCAGGGCTCCAGGCCGGGCTGTTGAGCAGGCGAAAGTCCTCCTTGCTCACTTGCTGGCCCTTGCCGCCCGCGACTGGAATCACCCAGATGTTGTCGGCGCCGTCGCGATCACTGGTGAACGCGACGAGGCTGCCGTCGGGTGAGAAGCGCGGCTGCATGTCCCAGGCCACGCCTTCGGTCAGAGCCTTGGCCTCACCGCCGCCGATCGGCATCAGGTAGAGGTCGCCGAGAAGATCGAACACGATCGTCTTGCCATCGGGGCTGACATCGAGGCTCATCCACGTGCCTTCGTCGGTGTCGATCTTGATCGCCTTGGTCGGACCACCGGGTTGTTCGACATCCCACTTGGGCTTGGCCGGCTCGTCGGCTTTTTCGGGTGCGATCGGCACAACCGCGGCGCTCGGAGCCAGGCGAAGGCCAGGTTCGTCACCCGGTGCCCAGGCCGGCGCCGCGGCGCCACCGTCGTCCAGTCGCTGCGTCGGTTGCCGCTGGCCCGCGCAGCCTGTGACTGCGGCGATGAGAAAGGCGGAGATCGCGAGGTGAGGCGAAGGTGCGACACGCATGACCGCGAACGGTGTACCACGGGGCCTGGAGGCCGCTGGCCACGGTCCCGCAGGCCCAACGCCGTGGGTTGCTGTACCGATGTCCAGTGGCGCGGCAACCGAGCCCGCACGCGCGTGACGACACGCGGTTGCCGCCGCGTGAACCAACCGGAGTCTCGCGCCACCTCTACACTGGGCGGGCAACGCCACGGCTTTGGGCGTGGTCTAAGGGGAATATGCAAAGACGTTCGGTCTCGTGGACAAGTCGGCTCACGGCCACCTCGAGTCTCGTCGTGGGCCTCATTGCCCTGGCGGGCTGTGCGGGCGGAGCGGACGGGAACGGGAACACCGGCGTTGGGTTCACCTCGTCGCCGATGACGGGCGTCACAGCCGCCGATGATCCGGATGATCCGAGCGTTGGCACCGACGGCGCGAGCGAGGGCGAGACCGCGGAAGAAAGCGGTGGCGGTGTGCCCGCGTGCGGCGAAGGCGACTTCCAGTGCGAAGACGGCACGTGCATCGATGCCGAGCGGGCCTGCAACGACGTCAGCGACTGTGCGGACAAGTCCGACGAGGCGCCGCTCAACGGTGGATGCGCGGCCGAGCAGGGCTGCAACCTCGTCAC
>CANLQR010000330.1 GCA_947492135.1 Deltaproteobacteria bacterium
TGCTCGGCAGATCTCGAGCGCGCCCGATCGCTCCGGCCAGCCGCTGCCGCTTCTCACTCGCAGACGTCGACGTTCCCAGCAGCCGTGAACGGACCAGGGCGCGCTCGTCGTCGGTGGGGTGTTCGGGCGACAGCGCTTGCAGAAGGGTCTTCGGCCAGCCCGAGATCTCGCGGTCACCTTCGAGCCACCCGAGCAGCCACTTACGAACGCTGGTGCCGCCTTTCCCGACGCGTTGCTCAAGGAATGCGTTGGCCAGCGCGCGCCCGACCGGCTCCAGCTCGAGCAGATCGAAGCGCGAGCCGCTCGCGAAGCCGAGCCCGCCGTCGACTCGGAGCGCGCGCGTCGCGGCCTGGCGGTGCGTGTTGCGGACGTAGTTCGTCGCTTGGCGCAGCCGGTGGAAAGACCACACCTCACGCTCGGCGTCGCGACCAAATGCGCGCCGCCCCAGGATGCGGCGCGAGGGGTCCTGCGGAGCAGCGAGGTACTCCAACTTGCACGCGAGCGCCTCGATGCCGTGACAGATGGCCGTGGGCTTCGGCGGGTTCGAGCCGTGGCTCGCCAGGTGCTCGTGGAGCGCGAGTGCGGCCAGCGGCCACGAGAGCTGCCGGGCGAACCAGATGCGACCAAGTTCCGGCACCACGAGCTCGCGGAAGAACAGGTCGGCCGCGCGCAGATCGAAGTCGAGCGAGATCCGCGAGGACGTGACCTCGCTCGGCGCGGGAGAGAACCAGTAGGTTGCGGCGTCGCTCATCGGATGGCGCCGCACGCAGAAGCGCAAGGCGAGCCATCATACCGGCGAACTCCGTAGGAGGGATCCGCTGCTGGCGGCAACGAGCGATCCTCACGCCCGAGCGCGGAGCATAGACGTCGCGGCGCCCACGAGGATGACCGTCTGCCCGCTCGCCACCACGACGCCCCGGGTCGCGATGGCGTCGGCCAGCGCCCCTCCGGTGGCGACGAAGGCGAGGCCTGCGACGATGCCGAGTCCGAGCTTCTCGCCGTCCGACCGTGGCTCCTTCACGCCCACGGCGCTCTCTTTGTGCGAACGTCGTCCACGCGCGCGTCGCCCTCGCCGAGCGCCGAAGGTCGCGGAAACATGGGGGAGAAGCGCAACGGCCCCGGAGATCGCTCTCCGAGGCCGCTGTCTACTGACGCCTCTCGCGAAGTTCGCGACGAGGAGGAAACTGGCTCCGAAGGAGGGACTCGAACCCCCGACCCGGCGGTTAACAGCCGCCTGCTCTACCGACTGAGCTACTTCGGAATTGGGCGGCCGAGACTGCCTACCTACCGCCCTGCCGTCAAGTGCCCGAGCCTTGCCGGCACGCAGAGCCTTGCTCGCTCGCGCATCAGCACGCCACGCGATGGCCGCGCGCGCGGCCCCACGCCTAACCGCCCAGCCCGATCATCTCGCGCAGCCGCTTGGCCAGCTCCATCGTCTGCGCCACCGCCCGCGGAATCACCAGCACCGTGTCATCCCCCGCAAGCGTGCCGAGCACCCCGACCACCCGCATCGCATCCAGCTCCAGGCCCACGGCCTGCGCTCGGCCGACGCGCGTGCGGATCACGATCGCGGTCTCGTTGTGCTCGAGCCCCACGACCATGTCGACGGGAAATCCCGACGGCACCTGCGCGCGCAGGTGATAGCCGTACTCGCCGCCTTCGCGTTGCACCCGCTGGGCACCCAGCAGCTTGAGGTCGCGACTGACGGTGCTCTGGGTCGCTCGATGGCCGCGATCCACCAGCAAGGTGCACAACTCGTCCTGCGTGCTGGCTTGGCCCATGGCGAGCAGCTTGCGCAGCGCTGCCCGCCTGGCCTTGGAGGATTCCATCGACAACGGTCTCTTAGATCCTACGGCAGGGCCTGCCGCGTGACCAAGGTACCGACGCCCTGATCGGTGAACAACTCGCCAACCACCGCGTGGGGCAGCCGCGCGTCGAGGATGTGAAGCGCCGGCACACCACGCATCGCGGCATGGCGCGCGAGCACGAGCAGATCGGGATCCGACTCGTCGAAGCGGCCACGATCGATGCCGGCCAGCAAGGTCTCGGGCGACAAGCGCTGCACGAATCCATGAGCGTCGCGCAGCCCATGCTCGGTGCCGAGTGCGACCAACTTCTGGATGCCGACCTTGAGTGCGAGGTCGACGGTGGCGTCGGGCGCGGAGGCCTCGCGCACCAAGATGCAAAGATGACCACGATCGAGGAGCTGACCGATCGACAGCGGGTCGGGCGCGACCATGGTCGAGAAATGGCCGTTTTGTCGGGCATGCTCGGCGATCAACTGCGCGGCCTCGACGTCAGGCACGATGACCAGCGGCTTGAGGCCCGCATCGAGGCACAGCTCGAGGTCCTGGGCGAGGCCGGCGATGCTCTCGCCGCGCCCACGCGCGGCGGGCTGGAGATAGATCATGAGCTTGAGGCCGGTGAAGCGCCGCACGTACGCGAGACCCTCGACCAACAACTGCTGCTTGAGCCGCGGCGAGTAGGCCGACAGCGTCAGGTTTCGTGACACCTGGCCACCGGGGCTCACCGTGACGCCCTTGTCCTCGTCGGCGTTGATGCGCACGTAGTCGTAGCTGAGATCACAACCGTAGGCGACCGAACGTCCCGAGCCCAGGCCCAGGTCGATCGACCACTGCACATGGGTGTCCCGCAGCTTGCGCTTGAGATCCGGGGGCTTGAACTCGCTGCGCTCACCGCGGCCGTCGTAGAGCACGAACCCGCACGCGCTGATGCGCAACGTGTCGGTCGAAAGCGCCAGGTTGTGCTCGAGCGCGGCTTGGCCAACGGCCATCGCGACCCGACCCCAGTTGGGCAGGCCTGCGAACACGCTGCACTTCACCAGGCTGCTCTTGGCGACGCCGCGGGCGATGATCTTCGCGGCACAATCGTCGATGGCGCCGGTCACCTCGACCTCGAGCAGACGGGTCGCGCCCTCACCATCGCGCGCGACCTGCTTGGCCAGCTCGAGGAGCACGGAATTCAGCGCCCCCGCAAACGCGGTCACGCGAGCCTCGTCCTCGACGACGACGTCGCTCTGCCCGTTGGCGAGCACCACGACCATGTCGTTGGTCGAGGTGTCACCATCGACACTGATCGCGTTGAAGCTCGGTTCGATCGCGGCCGCGAGCAGGCGCTGCAACAGCGCGGGCGCGATCTTGGCATCGGTGCACACGAACCCCAGCGTGGTCGCCATGTTCGGGTGGATCATCCCCGAGCCCTTGGCGATGCCCAGCAGTCGCACACTCGTGGTGTCGCCGGGCAACACCAGCTCGAGGTGGGCGATCTTGGTCGAGGTGTCGGTGGTGAGGATCGCCTCGGCGAACGGACGGGGATCGTTCGACTGCGCCGACAGCAGGGCGTCGAGTCCATCGATCACGAGGTCCACGGGCAGCGGGGTGCCGATCACACCGGTGGAGGCGGTCAGGATCTTGTCGGGTGTGGCACCCAGCAACTTCGCGACCTCCTCGGCGACGATCTCGTTGGCTCGGGTGCCGGCGTTGCCGGTCATCGCGTTGGCGTTGCCGCTGTTGACGACGATGGCCTGGATCGACTCGTGGGGCACGAGCGAGGCATTGCGGATGCAGCAGGCCGCACGCACGGGGCTGCGGGTGAATACCCCGGCCGCGACTGCCGGGGTCGACGAGAGCACCAGGCCGAGATCGGATCGGCCGGCCTTGATGCCGCAGCGCGAGCCGGAAAAGCCGAAGCCGCGCGGCACCGCGGTGCCGAGATGGCTCGCATCAAAAGAGATCGAGACGGTCGGAGAGGACTCTTGCGCATCACTCATGGCGGGACTCCGGGGGCGAAGCAGCGGCGAAAATACCGGGGGCGGCGAGCGGAGACTAGTCGAAGTCAAAGCGAGGCGCGACGCGTTCGAGGAGGGGCAAAGCGCGCGGCCGGGCAGGCGTCAGGCGAATGCGCGCGACATGCCGGGTGTGCCGTCGGGCACGTGGCCCATGGGCTCGGGAAGGCCGAGGTGGGCGGGCAGGTCCAGCCACAGGTTCAAGTTGTGCAGGGCCTGGCTCGCGGCGCCGCGCATCAGGTTGTCGATCGCGCCGAACACGGGCACGACGCCGCCGTCCTTGCGCGGGCCGACCGCGAGCACCGCTTGGTGGGTACCGACCACGTGCCGCACACCCAAGCCCTCGCCGGGCTCGGGGAGCACGGTGACCCACGGCGCCTCGGCATAGGCCTGCTGCAGACACGCGAGCAACGCGGCGGGTTCGTGCTCGGTCCTCACGAACGCCGTGACCGCGAGTCCACGCACCACCGGCACGACCTGCGTCACGAGCGAGACCTCGGCCCCGAGATGAAGGGCGATCTCGGCCGAGTGCTTGTGCTGACCCACCTTGTACGGAAAGAAATTGCCGAACAACTCGCTGAAGTGAAGGTCCTCGCGCAGGGCCTTGCCCGCGCCCGAGGTTCCGCTGCACCCCACCACCGACACGGCCGGCTCGATCAGCCCCGCGCGCAACAGCGGCACCAACGCCAGCAGCGTGGCGGTCGGATAGCAGCCGGGGTTGCTCACGACGCTCGTGCCCGCGGGCGGCGGACCGAACAGCTCGGGCAGCCCGTAGTGGATCTCGTCGCGCGTGCGTTGTGCGCTCGAGAGGTCGATGATCTTCACGCCCTCACCCGCGAGGGCGTCGGACAAGCGCAGCGCGACCTCGTCGGGCAGGGCCAGCGCAGCCGCGGCGACGTCTCGGCAGATCGCTATCGTGGCGCCGTCGGGCTCTCGGGCCTCGACGATCACCGGCCTCATGCGAGGATGATGCAGTAGAAGTGCATGAAGTATCTGGCCGGCGTACCCGGAGGCACCCAGAAGGGCAATTGGAATGCTCTCGCCATTCTCGTGTCGCATGGGGGTTCGTCCGAGCTGGGCGGAGAATGGCCCGCCAAGTCGCCGCAATGCAAGTCCAACCCGACCCGGCCCGGCGGATCTCAGGATGCCTGCATACAAAAGTCATGGCCATGCCAGATCAGTTTCGCCCCAAATCAACCCAAATCAACCCAACGGTCCCCACGCGGCCCTTGACTCCTTGGGTGGCGCGGGTACTCTCCGCACCCTCTAACGGTCCTGCGGGAGTAGCTCAGTTGGTAGAGCGCAACCTTGCCAAGGTTGAGGTCGCGGGTTCGAATCCCGTCTCCCGCTCAGATGACGCCCCACCGGCAACAGCCGGCTGGGGCGTCGGCGTTTCGGGGCCTCGGACTCGCCGGGCCGGCGCCCGCGCAGAGCTTTGGTCGACGGCGGGTGCGATCCGGGCGCGGGTGCACTAGCCTTCGCGGCATGGCCCGCCTTGCCCGCCTCGGCTCCGGCGCTGCGACACTCCTCGCGACCCTCGCGAGCCTCGCGACCCTGATGCTTGCGGTCGCGTGCCCGCGTGAGCCCGAACCCGAGGCCAGCGTCGGTGTGCGCATCGATGCCGAGCGCTACCGCGTGGATCTTGCGGATGACGACTTCGCCAAGGGCGGCAGCACACCGCTGGTCACGATCGTCGTGTTCAGCGACTTCGCGTGTCCGCCGTGTGGCCGGCTGTGGCAGGTGCTCGACCATGTCGTCGAGGACTACGGCGACGATGTGCGCGTGGTCTTTCGCAGCTACACGGTCGCCGGCTTCGCCGGTGGTGAGCAGGCCGCCGAGGCGGTCTACGCCGCGGGCGCGCAGGGCAAGTTCTGGGAGATGCACACCCGCTTGTTCGGACAGCTCGCCCAAGGCGGCGGCTTCGACCGCCCCAGCCTACGCGGCCATGCCGAGGAGATCGGTCTCGACGTGCCGGGGTTTCTCGACGCACTCGACACCGGCACCCAGACCGCACGGCGTGCCAGAGATCGTCGCACCGCGACGTCCCTGGGCATCAAGGGACTCCCGGTCATGTTCGTCAACGGGCTGTACCTCGCCGGGTTCGTCGACGAGGCCACGATGCATGGGATCGTCGACGAAGAGCTCAAGCGCGCGCGGGGCTTGATCGACGACGGCGTCGCTCGGGCCGACCTCTACTCGACGTTGATGGCCAAGGCCGCGAGCAAGCGCGTGGGCGAGCCCGAGTCGGCCGCCGGGTTGCGTGCCGACCTGGCCAAGAAGGCCGCGGCGTCTGGACCGCCCAAGGTCATCATCGAGCCGCGCGGCGACGCCCGCTATCACATCACGCCCGGGGCCTCGGGACTGCGTGGCGCCGCGGATGCTCCGGTGGTCATCGTCGCGTTCGTCGATTTCCAGTGCCCGTTTTGTCGCCGGGCCTGGAAAGAGGAACTCATCGGAATCGTCGATCGCAATCCCCAGGACGTCGCGCTGGCGGTGCGCAACCTGCCGCTGCCGATTCACAACGCAGCCGCGGGCGCGGCCAAGGCGGCGCTGGCCGCCGGCGCGCAGGGCAAGTACTGGGAGTTCCACGATCGTCTGCTCACCCACGACGGCACGCTGGGCCGCAGTGCGTTCGTGAGCTGGGGCGCCGAGCTCGGGCTCGACGAGGCCAAGTTCCTCGCGGTGCTCGAT
Organism: Deltaproteobacteria bacterium; assembly: GCA_947492135.1. Taxonomy (GTDB): domain Bacteria; phylum Myxococcota_A; class Polyangia; order Nannocystales; family Nannocystaceae; genus Xiheibacterium. The sequence continues at coordinate 6,497 of CANLQR010000330.1, forward strand.
GACCCGGCCACCGCGAAGATCCTCGAAGCCGACACCGGGCTCGCGAATCGCGTCGGCGTGAACGGAACCCCGGGTTTCTTCGTCAACGGGCGCTACGTCGACGGCTACTCCCCCGGCGTCCTCGCGGCGGTGGTCGACGAAGAACTCGCGCGCGCCAAGAAACTCATCGCCGAGGGCACCCCTCGCGGCGAGGTGTTCGCCAAGACCATGCGCGAGGCCGTGCCCGAGTCGGAGTTTCCCAACCCATGAGACACGCCCTGAACCGTTGGCACGGCGTCGCACGGCGACTCGCGATCGGCGTCGTCCTGGGGCTGACGGGGTGCACGCCGGACACCAAGCCCGACCCCGAGTTGCCGGCCGTGAGCACGCCCGACAAGGTCGACGACGCCCACGCCGCGCTCGTCGAGGGCCCGCGCGAGCTTGCGATCGTCGAGGCCGACGATCCGACCAAGGGCGCGACCGAGCCGCTGGTGGTGATCGTCGAGTACAGCGATTTCCAGTGCCCCCACTGTGGCCGCTTTGCCGAGGCGCTCGACGAACTGCTGGCCGCGTACCCCGACGACGTCCGCATCGCGTTCAAGCAGTTCCCGTTGCCGATGCACCCCGATGCCGAGCTGGGCGCACGGGCCACGCTGGCTGCGCGTGCGCAAGGCAAGTTCTGGGCGATGCACGACCGGCTGTTCGCAAACCGCACCAAGATGGCGCGGGCAGATGTGGTCGGGTACGCCAAAGACCTCAGCCTCGATGTCGCGGCGTTCGAGCAGGCGCTCGATGACGGCAGCACGGGCGCACGCGTCGCCTCCGACAAGCGTGCGGGCTCGGTGATCGGCGTGCGTGGCACGCCGAGTTTCTTCGTCAACGGTCGGCCGTACTCCGGTGTCCTGCCGCCCGACGCCCTGCAGGCGGTGGTCGAACAGGAGCGCGCGCTGGGGCAGCGGTTGGTCGAGGCGGGCAGCACGCGGGCCGCGGTCTACGGGCGGATCATGCGGGCGACCGCAAAGGCGGCCGGCGCTGCGGGCCCCACGGTGCCGCCGCAGTGACAACGCGCCGCATGACTTCTTGTCGGACCAGTCCTAAGCTACGCGCCCGATGCCCGACGACGACGACTCAGTGAGCGAGTCCGCCCCAATGCCCCCGCGCAAGGCGGGCGGCAACGAAGCCGCGCCCACGGTGCCGACGAGTTCGACCGCGGGCAGCGAGCCCAAGGAAAAGAAAAAACGCGGCTCTGCCAGCGGTGTGATCGGTTTCATCATCGCGCTCGGCGGTGGGTTCTTCATCGGGCAGTGGATCAACAACCGCGGCAAAGCCGACGTCGAGCTCGCCGAGGGCCCGCGGTATGCGGTCGAGCTGCGCGGCGACGAGCCCACTCGCGGACCCGCCGACGCACCCGTGACGATCATCGAGTTCGCTGACTACCAATGTCCGTACTGCGAGAAGGCGTTGGGGCCGCTCGACGACGTGCTCGCGGACAACGAAGACGACGTTCGGCTCATCTACAAGCACTTCCCGCTGCCGGGACACCCCAAGGCGCCGCCGGCGGCTCGCGCGGCTTGGGCGGCGCTGCAGCAGGGCAAGTTCTGGGAGCTGCACGCGTGGTGCTTCGCCCAGAAGTCCGATCTCGGTCAGCTCGAGGCCAAGGTTACTTCGCTAGGGCTCGACAGCGCCAAGTTCTTTGCCGACGCCGGCAGCGAGGCGGCGGCCAAGTCCGTCGATGGCGACATGCTCGCAGGTGGCAAGCTGGGGGTCCGGGGCACGCCGGTGTTCTTCGTCAACGGCCATCGCTACGTCGGGATGCGGTCGGCGCCGCAGTGGCGTTCGATCGTCGAGGCCGAGCTCGCCGAGGCCGAGCGCTTGATCGATGCCGGGACGCCTCGCGCCGAGGTCTACGCCACGTTGATGAAGGATGCGAAGGTTCGCGACGACGCACCCAAGGCCGACGCGGGCCCGCCCGACGAGCACGATCCGAGCCTCACCTATGGCGTGGCCACCGACGACCGGCCGAGCCTTGGGCCGTCCGATGCCCTGGTCACCGTGGTCACGTTCTCCGACTTCCAGTGCCCCTATTGCAGCAAGCTGGCCGCGACCGTGCATCAACTCGTCGAGCGTCATGACGACGTGCGCGTGGTCTTTCGCAACCTCCCGCTCGACATGCATCCGCGCGCGCGTGAGTGCGCCAAGGCTGCCCTCGCTGCGGGGCGCCAGGGCAAGTACTGGGAGATGCACGAC
>CANLQR010000331.1 GCA_947492135.1 Deltaproteobacteria bacterium
CGCCGCCCTCGTCGACCCTGGCTTCGTTGCCGTTCCTCGTCGTACGCCCGGGCGTGCAACAATCCCTGCGTGCGCGCGTTGTCGATCATCACCGTGCTTGCAGCCTGCACCGTCGCGGTCGGGCCTCCGGCGACGATCCCTCGCCCGGCGCCAAGCAGCGCCCCGGTGACGCCCGGTTGTGACCTCGAGCCCGACTGTGGCCCGGGATGTTTCGACCTCTCGACGCAACACGCCCGCACTTGCCTCGCCCAGATCACGGTGCCGCCGCGCGGCGGTACGCCACCGAGTCATGGCGAGTCCATCGTGCAGACCACCACGATCGCATGCGAGCGTGACAATCAGTGCGCGATCGTCAGTGTCCCCGGCTGCCCGTGTTCGGCGTGTCCGAGCGTGGTTGCGGTCGGGACCCGGATTCCGCGGCCGCGAACGTGTCGACCACAGGTAAGCTGTACGCCGTGCGCGAGCGGGCCGAGTATCGCGCGTTGCGAGCAAGGACGCTGTGTCGGCGTCGTGCCGACGATCACCACCACGCTGTGATCTACTGGTGGCCCAGCGGGCGAGTGGCGCGCGACGAATGACGCTCTACTGCCTCGTTGCCTCCGCCGGCCGGCCTTGCGTCGCCCTTTTGCCGTGGTATCGTCTGTGATACCATGAACCCGTGCCGCCGCCGTTGGTCGTCCTCGACACGAACGTCCTCGTGGCTGCGATCAAGTCGCGACGCGGCGCCTCGTTCGCGGTTCTCGAACGGGTCGGCACCGGGGTGTTCGACATTGCGGTCTCGGTACCGCTGGTGGTCGAGTACGAGCACGCCATGGTCCGAGAGCGCGGGGCGGTTCCCGCGGTCGCGGTGCGCGACATCATCGACTACGTCTGCAAAGTCGCCGTTCGGCAACCGATCTTCTTCTTGTGGCGCCCGTTCCTCCGCGACCCCGCCGACGACATGGTCGCGGAAGTGGGCTTCGCCGCAGGCGCCAAGGCCATCATCACCCACAACCGCCGGGACTTCGTCGGCGTCGAGTCGCTCGGCCTCGCGGTGCTGTCTCCCCACGAACTGCTGAAGAGGACACGACCATGAGTACGCTGAGTCTTCGCCTGCCCGAGTCCCTTCATCTCCGCCTCGCCGAGGTGGCGGCACGCGAAGGCGTCTCCATCAATCAACTCATCAGCTCTGCGGTGGCCGAGAAGATGGCCGCTCTTCTCACCGAGGAGTATCTCGAGAAGCGAGCAGAGCGTGGAACTCGAGCGCGATTCACTGCGGCGCTCGCGAAGGTCCCCGATGTCGAGCCCGGGGCATCCGACCGAATCAACGTCCGACCATCGCGACGCGCCGCCCAACCAGCCGTTGCAGCGGACTCGCCCGCGCCCCGCCGGCGGACGCGGGCCCGCCGCTGAACGCCTCCTCGTCGATCGTCACCGGCTTGCAGCCTGCACCGTCGCGGTCGGGCCTCCGGCGACGATCCCTCGCCCGAGGTAGTGGTTGCGGTCGGGACCGGGTGGAGCCGGCAAAGATGCGCGCCCAGCACGGGGTCGCGGCGGGGTGAGGCACTCCTGGATGAACCGCGTCGCCGCGGGCCCGGGAAGAGCGCTACGGTCGCGCAATGAGCGACGCTCCTTACACGCCTCCCAAGATCTGGACCTGGAACCAAAGCGGCGGCGGCCAGCTCGCCAGCATCAACCGGCCGATCGCCGGCGCGACGCACGACGCTGCTTTGCCGGTCGGCCGCCACCCGTTGCAGCTGTACTCGCTGGCCACGCCCAACGGGGTGAAGGTGACGGTCATGCTCGAGGAGTTGCTCGCGCTCGGCCACGCCGGCGCCGAGTACGACGCCTGGCCGATCGACATCATGAAGGGTGAGCAGTTCGGCAGCGGGTTCGTCAACGTGAACCCGAACTCGAAGATCCCGGCGCTGGTTGATCGCTCGGTCGAGCCAAACTTGCGGCTGTTCGAATCCGGCGCGATCCTGTTTTACTTGGCCGAGAAGTTCGGCGCGCTGCTGCCGACCGACGCTGCGGGGCGCGCCGAGTGCATGTCGTGGTTGTTCTGGCAGATGGGCAGCGCGCCGTTGCTTGGCGGCGGCTTCGGCCACTTCTACACGTACGCGCCGATCAAGATCGAGTACGCGATCGATCGCTACGCCATGGAGGTGAAGCGCCAGCTCGACGTGCTCGATCGCCGCCTCGCGCAGGTCGAGTACCTGGGGGGCGCCGCGTACACCATCGCCGACATCGCCACCTATCCTTGGTACGGCGCGCTGGTGCGGGGCGAGGTCTACGGTGCCGGCGAGTTCCTGCAGGTCGCGGAATATCGCCACGTGCAGCGCTGGGCGGAGGGCATCGCGGCGCGCCCCACGGTACAACGTGGTCGCAAGGTCAACTGCCTCTTCGGCGCGCCGGCCGATCAGCTGCACGAACGCCACGACGCTCGGGACTTCGACACCAAGACGCAGGACAAGCTCGCGGCGGTCGCCGGCACCACCAGCTAGCGGCACCCAACACGAGTGCGGATGGCCGGCCGCGAGTGGCCTCCTCGCCGGCTTCGGGTTCGCGCTCACCGGCGAGGTCGACCCGCGTTCGCGCGACGGCCTCACGGACGAACCCGCGGTTGGTGTAGCCTGACGGCCGTGGTCGAAGCCTCGGAGGCAGGTCGCACCAGCGCGTGCCGGCACGAGACGAACGGGCTCGCCCCGCTGTTCGCGTACGAGAGACCGGCCGGCACGGTGACGGAGCGGCGGGCTGCTGCGCGCGTGCGAGCGGCGCTGCTGGGCGGACGCGTGGCCGCGCCGCGGTTGGACCGCTATCAGCTAAAGCGGGTGATCGGCGCCGGCGGGATGGGCGAGGTGTGGTTGGCCGACGACCCGGCGCTCGCGCGAGCGGTCGCGATCAAGCTGGTCCATACTGGCCGCGGCGCAGGCGCCCGCGAGCAGGCCGAACGCTTGACCCGCGAGGCTCGGGCCATGGCGAAGCTGTCCCACCCGAATGTCGTGCAGGTGTTCGACGTCGGCACCTACGCCAGCGGCGATGATGGCGTTGCGAACGATGTCTTCATCGTCATGGAGTTCGTCGACGGCCCGACCCTGGCCGCGTCGCTTAGCGCCGGCGCGCGGCGATGGCGAGAGATCCTTGCGCTGTTCGACCAGGCCGGCGCCGGCCTGGCCGCGGCCCACGACGCCGGTCTCGTCCACCGCGATTTCAAGCCGAGCAACGTGCTGATGGGACGCGACGGTCGTGTGCGCGTCGGCGACTTCGGACTCGCGCACCGTGGCCTCGCACGACCGCGCGATGGCGTCACGATCGCGCGGGAAGAGCTCGCGCACGAGCTGGTCGAGACCCTCGACGGTTCGCTGACCGCGAGCGGCGCGGTGATCGGCACGCCGTTGTACATGGCGCCCGAGCAGCACCGCGGCGAGCCGGCCGACGCACGCAGTGACCAGTACGCCTTCTGTGTCGCGCTGTACGAGGCGCTGGCACGCACGCGGCCGTTCGCCGGGAGCCTGGAGACTCTCTTGCGAGCCAAGCTCACGCGCGCGCCCGCAGCACCGCGCGCCGACGCTGTCTTCCCCGAGGCGGTACGCGACATCGTCCTACGGGGCCTTGCGCCCGATCCCGCCAAGCGATGGCCGTCGATGCGCGCGTTGCTGGCGGCGCTCGATCGCGTGACGCGATCGCGCTGGGCGACCCACGGCATCGCGCTGGCACTGGCGTGCGTCGGAGCGTGGAGCCTGTGGCCGCAGACCACGCCCGAGAACTGCCCCGGACGCGCGCAGTTGCTCGAGGCATGGACGCCGCCGCGGCGCCACGCGATCGAGGCGATGCTGCTCGAACGGATCAGCCCGACGTCGACCGCGCGCGCGATCGCAGCGCTCGATCGCCAGGCGCAACTGCTCGAGGACGCGCTCGGGCAGGCATGCGCCGGCGCAGCGCTCGATGGCGCGTGCCTGCGCGACGCGACCACGCAGTTCGCAACGACGGTGGAAGTCCTCGAGCGTACCAACCCATCGACCGTCGGCGAGGCGATCGCCGCGACCACGCTGCTGCCGGAGCCCAGCCGCTGCACGAACGCCGACCCCGCGACCGCATCCAGCGCGGGCACCGAGGAGGCGCTGGCTCGGGTCCGCGCGCTGGCGCGGGCCGGTGTCCGCGATGAGGCGATCGCCGCCGCCCACGACGCGATCGAACGTGCCCGCGTGCTGGGCGAAGATGGCCAGCCCGGCACCGCACGGCTGCGGTACGAGCTCGGCAGCATCCACGAAGATCGAGGTGAGTTCGTCGCGGCGCAGGATGCGTTCGACGACAGCTACCTCGTCGCGAGCGAGCACGGCGACGACGCACTCGCGGCGATGTCTGCCGTGCGGCTGGCGCTGCTCGATGCCGAAGCCGGCGCAGACGAAGACGCCAAGTGGTGGCGACGGCATGCCGAGGCCGCGTTCGGGCGCTCCGCCCCGGACGGTTGCGAGGAGATCAACTATCGGCAGCTCGATGCGTCGGTCGGCGCCTCGCTCGGGGACGTCGACGACGCCATCGTCGGTTTTCGGGCCGTGCTCGAGCTGTGCGACGCGTCGACTTGCCCGACGAGCTGCAGCACGGTCGAGAGCAACACAGCGCAAGTCCTGACCCTGACCGGCCGGTTCGACGAGGCCCTCGCATTACAGGCGGTGGCCATCGATCGACTCGTCGAGCTCCACGGCGCCGACGGCTTCCTCGTCGCGAAGGCGCGGGTCGCCCGCGCCGAGACGCTCTACCGCGCCGGCGCCACCGCCCAAGCGCTCGACGAGATCAGGGCCACCACCGCGGAGTTCGAGCGCCTCGCGGGACCACGGCACCCGCAGCTCGCGCAGCTCGCGAGGCTCGAGTCGAGCGCGCTCGCCAAGACCGGCGACGCCCTTGGCGCGCTCGCGGCCGCCCGCCGCGCCGTCGAGCTCGACGAACCCAACTCGACCCGCGACGATCCCAGCCATGCCAGTTACCGCGGCGCGCTCGCCAACGCCCTCGCCGATGCGGGCGAGCGCCACGCCGCGATCGCGGAGTACGATCGCCTGCTCGAGGAGTTCCCCTATCACTTCGTGAGCATCCCCTTGCACCTGTCACGCGGGTACACGCGCATGGAGCTCGGCGACCTCGCAGGTGCGCTCGCCGATGCCCGCGAGGCCCGGATCCTGGCCGGGGCGATCGCGCCCTACGCCCAGCCGCTGATCGGGAACAGCTACCTGAACGAGGCCACGGCGCTGCGCCAGGTGGGCCGCTGCACCGACGCCAACGAGGTGCTCGCCGCCGGGATCCGCTGGGCGCAGCGGGATGACGCGCCGGCGGTACTCGACGATTTGCACGCCGAGCGGCAAATCCCGTGCTCGGATGCCGTCAGGTGATCCCGCGCGAAGCCCCCAGAGGCTCCGCCGGACCCACGCAGCACGGGCGATTGTATCCGCTTCGTCCGCGGTCGTCAGAACCCGTCCGCGATCTGCACTCGCCAGCCGCTGTCCGCAAGCTCGGCGTCCTTTGCTCGGAAGTCCTCATACGACAGTCCCATTCCTGACTTCTGCGCAGCGGTGGACTTCTCCCAGATCGCTGACAACCTCACCTGGGTGCCGACCTTGTGGGTCTCGAGCCGCTTCACTCGCCAGCCATCGGCCGCGAGCGTGGTGTCCTTGTTGCTGAAGACAACATGGGTGACGCCGATCGCGACCTCTTGCGTCTGGGTACCGGGCCGCCAGACCACGGTGTATTTCGTTTCGGTGCCGTCGGCAAACGGCTCGAACAGATGGATGCGCCAGCCCTGGGCATGCAGCTCCGCATCCATGTCGTCGAACACCTTGCGGTCGCGAGCCACGATCTGCTTCTCGTCGGCAGTACCCTTGCGCCACACGGCAGCGACCCTGTTGGACGCGCCGATCATGTAGGGCTCGAGCAGGTGGATGCGCCAGCCCTGGTCCGACAGCTCGGCATAGCGCGAGCCGTAGGTACCCAGCGTGATGCCGAGATCGACGACCTCCTCGACACTCGGCGCTTTGCGCCACACGATGCTGTAGAGCGGTTGACCGTCCTGGACCTCGACGTCGATGCTCTCGACACGATAACCCTGGCCGCGCAGATCCTTGTGGCGCTCACGAGCATCGACGAGGTCCCAGCCGTGGACCTGCTGTTGCTGCCCCATCTCCTTGGTCCAGATCACGTTGAAATCCTGCGACGGCGTCCGCATCTCCGCCCACACCGCCCCCATGCCGATCTTGTTGCTGCCGTACTTGATCCACCCGTAGCCGCCGTCGCCCCAATCTGTGCCCCACGAGTTGCGCAACAGCCACGCGCCGCGGCTGTCGTCCCAGCCCACGATCACGATCATGTGGGCACCATTGTTGCGTTGTTGGCCGTACAGTAGCTCCTTGGTCTCGTTGAACGTGCCGGTACCGTCGTGGCCACCGAACGCCGAGCCGTGGGGGATGTGCATCTTGACGTAGATCGGACCGTGCTCGACGAGTGCGCGCTTGATCTCCACGGTCGGCACCGGGTCGAGTTCGTGCTCCTGCGAGTCGCCGGCGTACTCGGGATTCACCGGCACGTACTCCTGTGCGAAGCGATACGGTGTGCTCGTCGAGATCTGACAAGTGCCGCAGTTGCTCTGCTTGCATTGGGGACCGTCGCCGTCACCTACGTACGGGTTCGCGGTCTCGAGCCGCACGCCTTTGAGGCGCTTGCCTGGGGTCCCCGGCGTGTCGTCGCACTTGCGGCAGTTGCAGTTGACGAGGTCTTGCTCCGAGAGATCGACGATGTCGCGATGCTGCGAGAACCACATCGCCTCCATCACGCCGATCGTCGCGAAGGCCCAGCACGTGCCGTACGATCCCTGGTCCTTGATCGGCGACATGATGCCTTCGTCGCGCCAGCTGAAGCGCTGTGGCAACACCTGGGTCACGGCCGACTCGACCTCGACGAGCAGCCCGGGGTTTGCCTTGGCGATTGCTTTGCGGCGCGCCTTCTTTAGTGAGATCGCCTTGTTGGCCGCCTCGAAGCGCACAAGACCGTCGCGGATGTCGAGCTTCTTCTCGTCGTCCGCCGACAGCAGCCGAGGCATCGCCTTAGGCGTGTTGGCCGTCGGTTTAGGCGTGTTGGCCGTCGGTGCGGACGCAGGAGCCGCGGTCGGCGCAGCGACTGCCGGGGGAGCGTGGCCAGCGAGTGCGAGCAAGGGCGCGAGAGCAATCGAGGAGGTGATGAAGCGCATCAGTGGGTCCGTTCTGCGAGCCGCTCGGGGCGGCCTCGGTTGGGTTGAGGCCCCCCGTGAAATCTGTGACAGAAGGCCCGGGGCGAAAATTCCGCGAGATCGCGCCCAAGCTGTGCCACATGTCTCTTATGGCGTCGATGTCGGTGACCTGGTCCCGAGCGCGCCGCGGCGAGCGAGTCGGTCGGTTCATTCGAGTACCCGCGACGCCCCTCGGGGCCTGTCGTCGGCCGACGGCTTGACCCAACACGTCCACGCCCACAGCATCGTTGCATCGATCCGCTGACCTCATCGCCAGGGCTGCCGCCGAGCGGGTCAGGCCCGGATACCGTGGATGGGTTCGCGTTCGAACCCGAGCCGATGACCAGCTTCGAGGCTGGGGTTGCCCGCGAGCACACCCGCAATGCGCTGTTCGGAACGGTGGCGCAGCAGCGCAAGATCCACCGCTACACGGTGCTCGAGCGCATCGGTGCCGGCGCGATGGGGGTCGTCTACGCCGCCTACGATCCCGACCTCGACCGACGCGTGGCGATCAAGCTGCTGCGCACGCCGGACACCTCGGCCGCTTCTCCCGCGCGCGACCGCATACTCGCCGAGGCCCGCGCGCTGCCGGCGACCGATCGCAAGACGCCGCGGCACAGGCGACGAGGCACGCGTGGTCCCGTCGGGCGCGTCCGGCTCGCGATGTCCCGCTGACGCCGCGGGCCCGGCCTATGCCGGCTCGATCGCCTCGTCGTCGAGCACCGGCAGCTCCACCACGGGCTTGCCCTCGCGGACCTCCTTCAGCCCGGCAGCCCAGTCGTCGAGGTTGGACATCGTGCTCTCGACCAGCTCCGGCGAGCGTTGCAGCTCGAGCAACCGCTCGCGCAGCAGATCGACGCCGCGGCGAAGCCGACTCCGCACGGTACCCTCGGGAATCTCGAGCACCTCGGCCAGTTCCGGACCACGCATGCGCTCGAAGTAGTACAGCTCGAGCGCGATCTGCATCTCGATCGGCAGCTGTCGCAGCGCAAGCAACAACAACTTGTGTTGCTCGTCGCGACCCACCATGGCCGACGGGGAGATTCCGAGGTCCTCACACGAGGTCACGCCGTAGTCGAGCACGGCATCGCGGCCGCGGCGGTCGAGATAGTTGTAGAGCTTGCTCCGCGCTGCGGTGAACAGGTAGGTGCGAAAGCTGGAGTCGCCGCGAAATCGGTCGCGGCTCTGCACGAGCGCCAAGAACGTCTGCTGCACGAGGTCCTCGGCGCCGTCTTGCACCTTGTTGCGAAAGAACCGGAACAGCGCGTCGAAATAGCGATCGAACAGCGCATTGCCGGCCTTGGCGTCGCCGTCGCGCCATCCAAGCAGCAGCTCCATGTCGGTCGACGCCATCGTGGGGGCCAGCCTAGCAGGCGCACCGCACGAGCCGCTACCCGCCCCGGCGCGAGCGTCCCGGCCGGCGCCGGGGCCAAGAATGCGTCCACCGGGGTGCCTGCCGCGAATGCGCTCACAG
>CANLQR010000332.1 GCA_947492135.1 Deltaproteobacteria bacterium
AGGCCGCCGCGAAGGCTCAGGCCGCCGCGAAGGCAGAGGCCGCTGCGAAGGCAGAGGCCGCCGCCAAGGCTGAGGCCGCGCCGGCGGCAACGGAAGCTGCTGCGTCCGAGTCGGCCGACACCGACTTTCTGTTCTCACCGCCTGCGAAAGCTGACGGCAGCTCCGGCGCAGGTGGCACCGGAGAGAAGGAGTAAGCCATGGCCAAGCGACCCAAACACTACGGCTTGCTCGCGGAGTACGAGACTGCGGCGGACCTCTATCACGCTTGCGAGAAGGTCCGCGACGCCGGCTACGGAGCCTGGGATGCCCACACTCCATTTCCCGTGCACGGTCTCGAGAAGGCGATGGGCCTGCGCAGCTCGATCATCCCGTACATCGTGTGCGTGATGGGCTTCAGCGGCGCGGGACTCGGCTTCTTGCTGCAGTATTGGTCGAGCACGATCGCGTACCCGCTGATCATCTCGGCCAAGCCGTACAACAGCTACCCGGCGTTCGTCCCGGTAACATTCGAGCTCGGCATCTTGCTGGGCGCGTTCGGGGCTGTCTTCGGGATGCTGGCGATCAACAAGCTTCCGCAGCTTCACCACTCGCTGTTCAATTCGCACCGGTTCTCGAAGTTCTCCGACGATCGGTTCTTCATCTCGATCGAGTCACGCGACCCCAAGTACGATGCCGAGCGCACGCGCAAGCTGCTCGAGTCGACGGGCGCCGCGGCGGTCGAGGAGGTCGAGGAATAATGACCACCCACGCTCGAGGGTTTCTTGGGTCTGCGGCGCTCATGGTCGTCGCCCTGGCAGCGCTTGGCGGCTGCCGCGGCACGCGATCAGAGGATCCGCCGGTGCACCTCCAACAAAATATGGACTTCCAGGAGCGCGGCGACGCCCAGGAGTTCAACGGTTTTTTCGCAGACGGCAGGGTCATGCGAAAACCCCCCGAGGGCACGGTTGCCGTCGGTCTGCTCAAGGACGATGACCACCTCTACCGTGGTCGCAACCTGGACGGCACGCTCGCGGACGCGCTGCCGCCGGCGATCAAGCTCGACGACAAGCTCCTCACCCGCGGCGAAGCTCGCTACAACATCTACTGCGCTCCCTGCCATGGCCAGGTCGGGCGCGGCGATGGTCAGGCCACGCGCCGCGGCGGCGGAATGATGCCGCAGCCGGCCAACCTCCACCTCGCGCGCTTGCGGCCCGAGCCGCTGGGCTACTTCTTCAACGTCATCAGCAACGGCAAGGGCAAGATGCGCTCCTACAAGGCCCAGATCCCCGTCGAGGATCGCTGGGCGATCTCAGCGTGGGTCCGCACGCTGCAGGTCAGCCACGATGCCAAGCCTGGCGACGCGGCTGCGCCGGCTGCTGCTCCCTCGGCTCCAACCGCGGCCCCCGGCGCGGCCCCCGGCCCGACCCCCAGCGCACCGAAAGGAGCCACACCATGAGCGGCTCGCACGACCGTCACGGACCGCTGGTCCGACACGAACAGGTTCACTTCGCCGACAACTCGCCGTGGAAGAAGGCGCCGATGCTCTTCGGTGCCATCGGGGTCATCAGTCTTGGCGTTGCGTTTGCGCTCAAGGGTCCCGACGCGTCCAAGTTCTGGTCGTCGTACCTCACCGCCGTGATGTGGGGCCTGTCGATCGGTCTGGGCGGGTTGTTCTTCACGCTGGTGCAGCACGCGGTGCGCGCGGGCTGGTCCATCGTCGTTCGGCGCATCGCCGAGAACCTGATGCTGACGCTACCCGTGGTGGCGCTGCTGATCTTGCCGGTGGTGTTCCTGGGAGCGCATGACCTCTTCCACTGGACCCACGCCGAGGCGATGGCGCATGACGAGGTGCTCCAGGCCAAGCAGGCGTATCTCAACGAGGGTTCGTTTCGCATCCGGGCGATCGTCTACCTCGCCCTGTGGTCGCTGCTGTCGCTGACGTTCTGGAGCTGGTCGACCAAGCAGGACACCGCCGCGGATCCGGCACCCTATGCGCACAAGATGCGCTACTGGTCGACCGTCGGCCTGCTGGTTTTCGCGCTGACGTTGACGTTTGCGGCCTTCGACTGGTTGATGTCGCTGGACCCCCACTGGTTCTCGACCATCTTCGGGGTCTACTACTTTGCGGGCTGCTTCTCGATCGTCGCCTCGAGCATCGCCCTGACGGTCATCTTGTTGCACCGATCCGGGTACCTGCGCGGGGTCGTCACGACCGAGCATTTCCACGACCTGGGCAAGGTGATGTTCGCCTTCTCGGTGTTCTGGGGCTACATCGGGTTCAGCCAGTTCTTCCTGATCTGGTACGCGAGCATTCCCGAGGAGACGTTCTGGTTCTCCTACCGCGGCCAGGGCGACTGGCTCACGCTGAGCATTCTGCTGATCTTCGTGCGCTTCGCGCTACCGTTCGTCGGACTCATGTCGCGCAAGATCAAGCGCAATCCCCGGACTCTCGGGTTCTGGTGCGTGTGGATCATCGTCGCTGAGTTCCTCGACATGTACTGGCTCGTCCAACCTGCGCTCGCGCAGCGAACGGGCAGCGAGCACATTCGGCCGGACGTCCTCGACCTGACCACGCTCGTGGGCGTTGCAGGAATCTTGGTTGCGGTCTTCACATGGGGCCTGCAGCGGCACGCCCTCGTTCCGATGCGCGACCCGCGGCTCGAGGAGTCGCTCAACCACGAGAACTCGTAGGATCGGTCATGAGCGACAAGCACGACGAACACGACCAAGCCGGCCACGGAGCCGACCATGACGGCGGTGGTCACGAGATCGACCGCATGCCGAACGCGTGGCTGTTCAAGCTACTGTTCGGGCTCTCTGGCCTGACGCTGCTCGCCGGCTTCGGCGTCATCGAGCTGTTCAACGTGCAGGTGGCGGCGCTCGAGGACTCGCGCGCGCACCAGGGCTCGTTCCGCCTCGCGGCCTACCGCGAGGAAATGCAGAAGATCAAAACCAGCTCGGGCTCGGTCAAGATCAGCGAGCTCGACGACAAGGCCACCGTCAACACGCGGTACGTGATGCCCGTGGCAAGCGCGCGCAAGCTCGTGCTCGACGACACAAACCGCCTCAAGGCGTTCGGCGCGTACGCTGGTTGGAAGACCTCGGATGAGCAGGCGCCGGCAGCGGTCGCACCCGCTGGGGCGCGCCCGGGGGTACCCGGGGCGCCCGACCCGGCTGGTCGTGGGGCGATTCCCGCGGGCGCGGCACCCGGCGCTCCCGTGCCGATCCCATCGCGTGAACCGGCGGTTCCGACCGATGGCGCCAAGCCGGTGGATGGGAATCCCGAGGTCGAGGTTGCCGGCCCGGCGGCTGGTGGCAAACAGCCAGTGCCAGCCAGTGGCGCAGCCGAGACGCCGCCAGCCAAACCCAAGCCCACGCCCAAGCCCAAGCCCGCGGCACCCGCGGTCGAACCCCCCACCGAGCCCGCCGCACCCAATCCCTGAACTCGTCATGTTTCTGTCCCGTCCACAGGTTGCTCGTGCCCTCGTCGCGTTCGCGGCGTGTGGCGTGCTCGCGCCGTTGGTGGCCCGGGCCGACGACGCGCCGCCATTTTCGGCCGCGAGCGCACCGATGTCGCCCGAGATGCGGGCGATCGCGGTCGACGAGCGCCGCGACCAAAAGATCGATCCCACGCTCGCGTTCACCGACGCCAACGGTGAGCTCGTGCGTGCCGGGGACTGGTTCGACGGTCAGCGTCCGGTCCTGCTGACGCTGAACTACTACCACTGTCGCGTGGTGTGTAGCGTGCAACTCGGCGGCGTCGCGGACGCGCTGGCCGAACTCAATTGGACGCCAGGAGACGAGCACTTTCGTGTCGTCACCGTCAGCCTCGACCCGCGTGAGACTGCGACCGACGCCCAGTTCAAGCGCACGCAGATCCTCGAGCAGCTCGGCCGCGGACCCGATGTCGACTGGCAATTCCTGCGCGGCGACGCGCTCGCGGTCCAGACGCTCGCGGCACAGCTCGGCATCTCCTACGCATACGACGCCGAGCAGGATCAGTTTGCCCACCCGGCGGTGGCGATGTTCCTGATGCCCGACGGCACGATCGCCCAGTATCTCTACGGCCTGACCTACGAGAGCCGCGACATCAAGTTCGCACTGCTCGAGGCCGGCCAGGGCCGCATCGGCTCACCCATGGAGAAGCTCTACCAGAGCTGCTTCACCTACGATCACACCATCGGCCGCTATGGGCCGTGGGCCTTCGGCTTCATGCGGATCGGCGCCACGGTTGCCTTCTTGTTGCTCGCGACCACCCTCGCGATTTTCTGGCGGTACGAGCGACGCAAGCGCCGCGATGCCGCCCCCCACGACGAACACCGCGCGGAGGCGGTATCGTGATGCTGAGCATGTTCCTGGCCCCCGAAATCAAGGAAGCCGCGAAGGCCGTCGTGAGCAACGCTGCCGCTGCGGCCCCGGCCGTTCCCGCGGCCGCGCCTGTGAGCGTGCCGAAACTGCCACCGCTCGAGACCGCGAACAGTTGGGCCATGCCCACCGAGGCCTCGACGTTCGCCGAGAGCACGGACAACCTCTACTATTTCATCACGGCGCTCAGCGTGATCTTCTTCGTGCTGATCATCGGCGCGATGTTGTACTTCATGAAGAAGTACGCGCGCCGCAGTGAAGACCAGAAGACCAGCTCGCTGACGCACAACGGCAAGATCGAGTTCCTCTGGAGCGCGATTCCGGCGGTGCTGCTGGTGGTGATCTTTGCCTGGGGTGAGATCGACTGGATCAAGCAGACCTCGCCGCCGCCCGATGCCATCGACATCAGGGTCACCGGTCGGCAGTGGTACTGGCAGGTCGACTATCCCGACTATCCCGGCGTCACGCTGACCTCGAGCACAGAAGAGCCCCTGATCACCATGATGGTGCCCAAGGGCCGGCCGGTGCGTCTGATCATGACGTCCGAGGACGTCTTGCACTCGTTCTACGTCCCGGCGTTTCGGGTCAAGAAGGACCTCGTACCGGGCCGCTACACGACCCTGTGGTTCGAGGCGACCAAGGTCGGCGAGTTCAACATCTTTTGCGCCGAGTACTGCGGCGACCGCCACTCCTCGATGGGAGGCGTGATCAAGGTGCTCGAGCCAGACAGCTTCGAGGCCGCGCTCCGCGAGGCCGCGAAGCTCGAGCAGAAGCCGGTCGAGTCCGCCGCTGACTTTGGCAAGCGCATCTACACGCGCCGCGGTTGTGTCGCTTGCCATACCTTGGACGGCAGTGCCGCGACGGGTCCCTCGTGGAAGGGCCTCTACGGCAAGGAAGAGTCGCTGGTGGGCGGCGAGACGCTGAAGGTGGACGACAACTACATCAAGGAGTCGATCCTCCAGCCCAAGGCGAAGATCGTCGCTGGTTACACCGCGGCCAATATGCCGAGTTACCAGGGGCAGCTCGATGACAAGCAGATCACAGCGGTCATCGAGTTCATCAAGACGCAGAAGTGAACGAGGCCGCAAGAGCACGTCATGGTAACCGCAGACAAAAGCAGCTCACCCGGTGGCGATCACGCCCGCGAACCCAGCTTCTACACGTCCCAAAAGGGCCTGAAGTCCTGGCTGTTCACGCTCGACCACAAACGACTGGGCATGATGTACCTGGTCAGCACGATGATCTTTTTCTTCGTCGGCGGCGTTGCAGCGCTGTCGCTGCGTACTGAGCTGTTGACGCCCGAGTTGGACGTCTTCAGCGCGACTACGTACAACAAGCTGTTCACCGTTCACGGGGCGGTGATGGTGTTCCTGGTCATCATCCCCTCGGTCCCCGGCGCGATGGGTAACTTCTTGTTGCCGCTGATGCTCGGGGCCAAGGATGTTGCGTTTCCCCGCCTCAACCTGTTGTCGTTCTACATCTACACCCTGGGGGCGGTGTTCTTCCTCATCACGCTGCTCACCGGGTCGCTCGACACCGGCTGGACGTTCTACACGCCGTATTCCACGAGCACCGGCACCGCCGTCATCTCGGCGACCTTTGGTGCCTTCATCCTGGGGTTCTCCTCGATTCTGACGGGGCTGAACTTCCTGGTGACCGTGCACAAGATGCGCGCACCCGGGCTGACCTGGAACCGCTTGCCGCTGTTCGTGTGGGCCATCTACTCGACCGCGGTGATCCAGATCCTGGCCACGCCGGTGCTCGCGATCACCCTGATGCTGCTCATCATCGAGCGCACGCTCAACATCGGCATCTTCGACCCGGCGATGGGCGGCGACCCGGTGCTGTTCCAGCACTTCTTCTGGTTCTACAGCCACCCGGCCGTCTACATCATGATCTTGCCGGGCTTCGGCATCATCAGCGAGCTGGTGGCCGTCCACTCGCGCAAGCACATCTTTGGCTACAAAGCCATTGCCCTGAGCTCGGTCGCGATCGCGATCATCTCGTTCCTCGTCTGGGGCCACCACATGTTCGTCTCGGGCCAGTCCGAGCTGGCCGGTGTGGTGTTCTCGTTCTTGACCTTCGCGGTCGCGGTACCCACCGCCATCAAGGTGTTTTCGTGGGTAGCCACCCTGTACAAGGGCAGCATCGAGTTCAACACGCCGATGCTCTATGCGCTGGCGTTCTTGTTCACGTTCACGATCGGCGGCCTCACGGGGGTCTTCCTCGGTGCACTCTCGGTCGACATCCACTTGCACGACACCTACTTCGTGGTCGCGCACTTCCACTACGTGATGATGGGAGGAACCATCATCGCGTTCATCGGCGGTATCCACCATTGGTGGGGCAAGATGACCGGCCGGATGTTCAACGAGACCCACGGGCGCTGGGGTTGCCTGCTGGTGTTCATCGGGTTCAACGTCACCTTCTTCAGTCAGTTCCTCGTCGGGCAGCAGGGCATGCCGCGGCGCTATGCGACCTACGTGCCGCAGTTCCAGAACATCCACGTCATCTCGACGATCGGCTCGTACATCCTGGGAGTCGGGCTGCTGTGGACCGCGATCTACCTGCTGCGGTCGCTCAAGAGCGGTGCGCAGGCGAGTGACAATCCGTACGGAGGCGCTTCGCTCGAGTGGATCACCCAGAGTCCTCCGATCGAGCACAACTTCCACGGCCAACCCCGGGTCGACACCGACCCGTACAACTTCCCGCAGATCGACCGCTCGGGCGGAATGGACCATCACTAGCCATGAGTAGTGCACACGGTCAGGGGCCGAAGGCGCCGCATGCCTTCATGCAGCACCACTACAACACCCCCGAGCAGCAGGCCGGGGCCGCCAAGCTGGGCATGTGGGTCTTCCTCGCGACGGAAGTCCTGATGTTCAGCGGGCTGTTTCTCGCCTACTTCATCGTGCGGATGTTCTATCCCGACATGGTCTTGGGCTCCCACGAGCTGTTGTCCAAGACGATGGGTGGCATCAACACCGTCGTGCTGCTCACCTCGAGCTTCACGATGGCGATGGCGGTGCGCGCGGCGCAGGTCGGCAACACGCCGGCCATCCTGCGCAACCTCTACCTCACCATCGGATGCGCGCTCATCTTCATGGTGGTGAAGTACTTCGAGTACACCGGCAAGTTCGCCCACGGCATCTTCCCCGGGAAGTACTTCGACTACGCACGGGCTGCTGAGTATGCCCACGAGCACGGCCACGAGTTGGTCGGCTTGCCGCACATCTTCTTCGGCATCTACTTCTGCATGACCGGTCTGCACGGGGTGCACGTGCTGGTCGGCATCGGTGTGATGGTCTGGCTGGTCTTCCGCGCCAAGCGCGGCCACTTTGGGCCGCAGTACTTCACCCCGGTGGAGAACGTCGGGCTGTACTGGCACATCGTCGACCTGGTCTGGATCTTTCTCTTTCCCTTGCTGTACCTCGTGAAGTGAGGCAGCCATGACCATCAAGACATTTTTTCACGGCAAGCCCATTGAGGACGCGATCGAGTGCCACGAGCACGTGTCACCGATGTCGACGTACGTCACAGTGCTGCTCGCACTGTTCGTACTGACGGGGCTGACCTACGCGGTCTCGTTCGCGGATCTGGGACCTGCGAGCCTCTGGGTCGCCATGGGCGTCGCCACGTTGAAGGCGTCGCTGGTGTGCATGTTTTTCATGCACCTCAAGTACGACGAGCGCTACCACGTGTTCGTGTTCCTGAGCACGATCATCTTCGTGACGATCTTCTTTCTGTTCACGATCTTCGACATGCAGAGTCGAGACCGGCTCAACGAAGAGCAGGGGACATTTTTCCGCATCGAGCAGGGGCGCGACTGGAGCGAGGCCCAGCGCGGAAATAAGGCCGAGGCCGATGCTGCGATCAAGGCCGCCGCGGACGCCAAAGCCGGCGCGGTACCGACGCCCGCCATGGCCGACGCGAAGGCCGGTGCGATGGCGGACCCCAAGGCGGACGCGAAGTCCGCCGCGCCAGGCAAGCCCTGACGCAGCCTGCTTGACCCGAGCTACCTCGGGGGGCAATAGGCCGCAGTTTTCGCGGAGTCCCGGAGGCATGGCCGGCCGCGGACGCGATGCGGCTTCGGGCGGCGTGTGGCAAGCTTCCGCTACGGAAGGTTTCTTGTGACCGGCCTCGTTCAACTCCGCGCCCCCGCCACGCCGCCTCTGGGCCTGGGCCTGGGCGTGGCCAGTGGTTCGGGAGCCGCGCCGTGGTCGTTGGTCGACCGTTCATCCCGACGTGTCCGGTACCTCCGGGTCTCGCTGACCGATCGCTGCAACTACCGCTGCACGTACTGCATGCCCGACAC
>CANLQR010000333.1 GCA_947492135.1 Deltaproteobacteria bacterium
CGCGGCTGCCCTCGAACTCGAACTGGTGCTGCGCGATCCGAGCGGCGTCGAGATCGAGCGCCACGGGCGTTCTTGCGACGACCACACGATCGTGGCTCAGGTCCAGCGCGAGGGTCGCGAGCTGGGATCGGTGACCGCGTGTTGGCCCCACGACCGCGTGCCGTGGCCGACGATCGTCGCGCTGGTCGCCGCCGCCGCGGTGCTGTGGGCAGCCGCTGGCGTACTCGCGCGGCGGTTGACCGAGCCCTTCGACCGCCTGACGCAGTTCGCTCGCCGACTTGCAGCGGGCGATCTCGAAGCCCGCGTCGAGCTCGGTGATCACCCGCGTGGCGAGCCAGCGATCGTCGCCGCCGCGCTCAACGACATGGCCTCACGGGTCCAGGCCCAGATCTCCGAGGGGCGTGCGCTGCTCGCCGCCGTCTCGCACGAGATCAGAACGCCGCTGGGCCACCTCGCCGTGCTCGTCGAGCTGCTGCGCGAGCGCGGTGCCGATGGACCGACACTCGCAGAGGTGGAACGCGAGGTCGGCGATCTCGACACCTTGGTCGGCAAGCTGCTCGCCGATGCCCGATTGCAGTTCTCGGCTTTGTCTCGCGTGAAGCTGGGCGCCGACGCTGTGGCGGCTCGGGCTTTGACGCAGGCGGGACTCGCCGCCACGCTGCTGGTCCCGCACGGCGACGGCGATGACTTCGAAGCCGACCCGACGCTGATCGCACGGGCGCTGGGCAACCTGCTGGAGAACGCGCGCGACCACGGCCACGGCGCCACGGCGCTGCGCGTGATCGTCGAGGCCGAGCGGGTGGTGTTCGCGATCGATGACGACGGACCCGGCTTCGACGAGACCGAGCGGCACAGTGCCTTCGACCCGTTCTTCCGCGGCAAGAGCAGCGCGCGGACCGGCACCACGCTCGGACTCGGGCTGTCGCTGGTCAAGCGCATCGCGATGGCCCACGGCGGCGACGCCTGGATCGAGCCCCGCGAGGGCGGGACGACGGTCGCGTGCTCGGTCCGCCGTACCTGACGGTCTGACCCACGAGGGTTGGGCCGCGATCGGCCCGATCATTGCTGGGTGATGTTCAGGGCCCAGTTGCCCGTGGCCACGTTGTAGCCCGAGACGACGATGAGGATCGACTGGTTCGCCGCAAGATCGATCTGCACAGCCGAGGTCAGCATCCCCCCGCCGTCGTCGTTGCACGCGAGCTCGCTGCCGACATCACAGCTGGCGAATACACCGAGCGCCGTGTCATAGGCCGAGCCGATCGTCGTGATGTCGTAGGTTCCGGCCGCGGGAGCCACCCACGACAGTACATGGTCGACCGCACCACCACCCATGATGCACGACAGCGCGAAGTCCTCGTCCTCGCCAACGGTCGTGCCGGCGGAGACGGCGTTGCCGAGGTCGCTGCCGAGGTCCTCCTCCAGGCAGCCCGGAACGCCACCGCAAGCTACACAAGCCAGTTCGGCCGCGGCCACGCACTGGGCGTCCCACCCGGTCTCGCAGCACGCCGGATTGGTCACACAGACCGCGCTGGTGCAGCCGACGTCGTCGCACCCCGGGGTGCCGTCGGGGCTGCAGCAGTCACCGCCACCGTTGGCAATGCAGCCGTCAGTGTCGACGCCGCTGCAATCGACCGCACATGCCAGATCGCCACCGATGAAGCCTTGATCGGTGCAGTCCAGACCGACCGGCGGGGCGCCGTCGCAGACCTCGCCGAGCTCGATCGTATCGTTGCCGCACACCGGCGGGGTGCCGCCGCAGGCCTCGCAGTTGTTCGTCGCTGCGTTGACGCACACCTGGTCCCACGCGGTGTTGCAGCAGAACGGATCGGCCCCGCAGATCAGAGCCGTACAGGCTGCGTCGTCGCATCCGGGCGTCATGTCGGCGGCGCAGCAGTCACCGCTGAAGTCAGCGCACGCACTCGGGTTCAGCGTGCAATCGCCGTTGCAGGCGAGCGTGCCGCCATCGAAGCCGAAGTCCGGGCACGACGCACCGTCGAGCGCGAACTCGTCACACTCTTCGTCGACGGCGTCGACGAGGCCGTTGCCACAGGTGCCCGGAGCGTTGCACAGCGCGTTGCACAGCGCGTCTGCAGCCAGCGCGCACCCAGCATCCCATGCGACGTCGCAACAAAATGGCTGCTCGGCGCAGACGCTGGCGGTGCATTGGGCGTCGTCGCATCCGGGGGTCAGGTCCGCCGAGCAACACGGCCCTTCGAAGTCCTGACAGCCCGAGGCGTCGATCGTGCTGCAGTCGTCTGCGCAGGCCAGCTCCCCGCCGTCGTAGCCCTGGCCGACACACGATTCATCGCCGAAGTCGATCCCGTCGCAGACCTCGCCCATGCCGTCGAGGATGCCGTTGCCGCAGATGTCGGGCGTGTTGCAGATCTCGCAGAACGCGACCGCAATGTTCGCGCAGTTGTCGGACCAGTCGCCCTGGCAGCAGGTCGCATCGGCCTGACAGACGCTGTCGGAACAGTCCATGTCGTCGCAGCTGGGGCCGTCGTGGGGTGCGCAACAGGGGCCGCCAGTGTCGAGGGCTTCGATCGCGAGCGTCCACTCGCCGAACGCGCTGGCAAAACCGCTCACGACCACGACCACAGGGTCACCGGCTGCGAGATCGAGCACGAGCACCGAGCTCGTGGGCGGGACGTCGCCACCGTCGTCATCGCACGCCAACACCGAGTCGGCGTCACAGCCGGCGTAGGCCGCCAGCGCGGTGTCGTAGCCGGAGCCCTCGGTGCTAAAGCGCCACACACCCGCGCTCGGCGCGACCCACAGCATCGTGTGGTCGGGTGCGGCGTTCATCGGCCCGGCGCACTCGAGCGCGAACTCCTCGTCCTCGCCCGTGGTGTCCCCGAGCGCGACCGCGGGACCGACTGCGCTGCCGAGATCCTCCTCGACACAGTCCGGGATCGCGATGCACAGCGAGGTGTCATAGCCTGTGCAGTCCGCCGCGCAGCCCAACAGACCGGCCTCCAGGCCCTCGTCTGCACAGGTCTGTCCCCCGAGGTCGGCACCGTCGCAGATCTCGTCGCCCTCGACGAGTCCATCGCCGCACATGACCCCGCCACCGGTGCTCTCGCTCGAACCTCCGTCAGAGCTCGAACCTCCGTCAGAGCTCGAACCACCCTCCGAGCTCGAACCTCCGTCAGACCCGTCGGAGCTCGACTCGTCCGACCCCGAGGTTTCGGCGGTCATCGTTGCACTCGCGCTGCTCGACGTCTCATCGGTCGTCGTCGTGGCCAAGGTCGTCGAAGCGGAGGAGGACGACCCGTCTTCGGTGTCGCCCTCGGTCTCCGACGTGGCTGTGACGTCATCCGCACAGGCAGAGGAGAGCAGCGCTCCCCAGACAAGGGGCAGGGTTCGGTGCAAGGTCTTCATGGGGGGCTCCGGTGCCGCGTTGCCAGCGGTCGAGGTGGTCGTGACGGCAACCCCGAAACCCATTCGCAGCGATTTTCTCGGAGGCACCCGAATCTCGTCGCGCCCCCCGCATGCGCACCCAACCGGTGGGGGCGACCTGCCGCCCCTCACCGCGGGTGATCGACGAAAAACTGCATGACCGCGGCACCCCACACGAAGGCATTGGGCGGCTCGCAGGCGAAGCTGAAGAACTGGCCGGGGGCATCCCCTGGGTCGGTGCTGCCGGGGAAACAGTGCCCGCGGATGATCGCCACCGCGGCGCTGTAGTCGTGCGCGATGAACTCGAGGACCATCTCGTCGTTGCTGTGCCGGACCCAGGTGTGGGTCTCGTCCTGCTCGACCATCTCGGCCGCGCCCAGCCCGAAGAACTCGACCACAGCGTCGACACGTGGTTGCGCGCACGCGAAGCTCACGAGCGCGTCGGAGCTGCCGTGCAGATAGAGGATGTCGATCGGCTCGCTGGGCACCTCGCCGTCGACGAAACGGCAATCGGGGAACGGCACACCGTTGCCGCAGGCGGCTCCGGGTGCCACCGAGGCCAGCACGTCCGCATGGTCGCAGACAAAGCGCCAGCTCATGAAGCCGCCCTGCGAGAACCCCGTGAAGTGCCAGCGGTCGGGATCGACGTCCCACGCGGCTGCGACGCGTTGCATGAAGTCGAACACCTTGTCGTCGTCGACCGCGGGCACCCAGCTCGACGCCGGTGGTGCCGGGTTCGCGTTGGGCTGCACCACGATGAAGCCGTACTCCTGCCCGAGTGCACGCATGCCGGTGTTGGCATCCTGCATCTGGGCGCTCATCGTGTAGCCGTGGACGTCGAAGATCATCCCGCACGGCTGTGCAAGGCACACGTCGGGCACCTCGATGTCGTAGACCAGCCCGTCGCAGTCGAACGTGTGGTGTCCGGCGGTCACCTCGGTGATGCAGTCGTCGGGCGTCGGGGTCACGCCGGTGGTCGCGTCGGTGGTCGCGTCGGTGGTCGCGTCGGTGGTCGCGCCCGTCGACGTGTCGCTCGCCGAGCCGGCCGACGTTGCCTCGAGGGTCGTCATCGCCGGACCCGTGGAGGACGTCGTTGCTGCAGTGGTGGTCGAGCTGCCTGCGTCGCTCTCGCCTTGGTCCCCGGGCGTGGCCGCGCAGCCGATGAGCGGGCTTGGCAGACCGAGCACGCCGAGAAAACCCAGCGTCAGCGACACCGAACGGCAGCCACGATCGATGCGCCAAGCACTCATCCGAAAAGGATGCATGTGCTCGGCGCTGGCCGTCAACACACCATCCGGCACCGCCGGGCCCTCATGATCGCCGCTGCGCTACGTCGCACACCCGTCGTTCGCGTCGAGCGGACAGGGATCGCAGACGTCTCCAGCGCCATCGCTGTCGTGGTCACCCTGGGCGTCCTCGAAGTCGCGGACCGGATTGAACACCGTCGGGCAATCGTCGTCACCGTCGGCGACCCCGTCGCCGTCGCCATCGCCCTGGGCCACACCGCTGTAGGCGCCCGGACGCGACGGCACGCACGACGGCTCTTCGTCGGGCACGCCGCAGAAGAACAGCGGGTAGCTGTTCTCGATCGCGCCGCGGATCTGGGCCAACGTCGCCGCACCGCCGGTGTCCTGGGCAACACAGGCGCGCTTGGCCACGCCGCACACGTCAAAGGTCTCGCACGCAGCACCGTCGACGCCGTCGGACGCGAGCAGAGCGTCGTCTCCGTACAGCGGCACGCCGCCGCGTAGCACCAGCACGACATCATCGACGTTGGCGTCGATCACCGCGCGGTAGTCTTGCGCACCCCCGCTGGACTTGAACACGGCGATGTCACCCACGAAGCCGGCCTCGAGGGAACCGAGCAACGAACCGGCACCGGTCGCCCGCGCCGCGTTGCTGGTGGCCATCGCCCACAGCTCACGGTCGCCAAAGTGCGCGTCGAAGTAGTCACGGTTGAGCTGATCGGCGCACGCAAGCTCGCGCAGCATGTTCATCGAGCCCGAGGACACCCAGTCGGTGCCCAAGGAAATTGGCAGCCCGAGCGCGTCCATGGCCGTCACCGGCGCGGTGTTGCCGTACAACACGATGTTCGACCGTGGCGACCACACGAGCATCGCTCCGGCCTGCGTCATCTCGGCGTAGTCGGCCGGGCGCAGCGCCACGCCGTGAATCAGCGCGGTCTGTGGGCCCATCAGATTGTTGGGCCCCCGTGAGCTGCTACAGGTGAACTCGTTGGCAGCCGCGGCGTTGATGCCCTCGGCGATGTGCGGGAGATAGGCGGCGCCCGTGATGCTCCCCGCGGTGGTCGGCTCGCCCCCATAGTTGCAGCCCTGATCGAGCTGCTGCCCATCCGCGTCGTCCAGCGGGAAGGTGTCGGAGCTGGCAACCGGCGAGGTGAGGCCTTCGAGCTTTCCGCTGCTGTCGAGGTTGCGCAGCAGCCCGTTCTCGCCGCCGGCGCTTGCAGCTGCGGTCGCGCCGCCCATGATGAACCGCAGCTCGGCACCGAGGATCTCGTCGCCGCTGGCACCGCCGTCGTAGTCGAGCTGCTCGTGGCCGTTGTCGCCCTTGCGCCAGTCGTGACGATGCTCGTAGCGATCCACGCCCTCACCGATCGGTGCGTTGTTGGCAAACGTGATGTGATCGTGGGGGTTGATCAGCGCCGGTGAAATCACGGCGTCGCCACAGTTGATCTCGGTGACACCGGCGAAGCCATCGGCATCGCTGCAGTCGCAATCGACGCAGGCGATCCGTCCGTCGCTGCGCACGAGCACCTCGCCGCCGCGAAGGATGCCGTCGGGGCCGAGCACCGTGCCGCGCAACAACGTGCCCGCGGTGCCCGGCGTGGTGACCTCGCAGGTTCCCGACCCGACCGCGGGCAGCGGATACCCCGGGCACTCGGTGTCGTCGCCGGGCGGCTCTCCGGTCTCCTCCGAGGACGCCATCATGTCGTCGCTCGGTGGCTGACACGCCACCAACAACCACGGTGCGATCGCGACGACGATGAGAAAGCGGTTGCGGTTCGGGCGATGCACGGCGGCGGACGCTAGCACACGCCGCGGTGGCGCAGCGCGCGCCCGTCACCCGCCGAAAAACTAAACCGGCGCCCAGAAACAGATGTTGTCCGCGCAGATCATGCCATCGGGACACACGGCGCCGTCGCTGCAATCCAGCGCACAGCCGGTCCCACCGTCGGCGAGGATCGGGCCGCAGGTCACCACCGCGGTTCCGGTCGCCGGTGGCGCGAAGCAATCGCAGGCGTCGCGGCAACCCGAGATGAAGCAAACGTTGGCGCCATCCATACCCGCCGAGTTGAGACATCCGATGAACCCGGTCGCGCTTCCCGACCCGACCCAGTTGCACAGGGTGTTGTCGGTGTTGCCGTTGGCGCCCACGCAGGAGTTCCACTCGCCAGGGACCACCGGATCGCACTGATTGCCGCCCACGCAGATGCATCCGATGCACGAGCCCCCACCGGGGCACATGCTGTCGTCCATGCACTCGGAGCCGGCGGCGCAACCGCCTTCGCTCGACGAATCGGACGGACCCGAGCTCTCCGCCGGTGCAGTCGTGGTCTCACCGACGCCGCTGCTGCTGCTGCTCTCGGCCGGCGCGCTGGTCGAGGTCTCGCCCGAAGTCGTGGTCGGATCCACGGTCGTCGCAGAGACCGTGGTCTCGGCGGCGGTCTCGTTCTCGTCGTCGGCCGGACACGCGAGCATGAATGTCAACGAAGCCACGGGGATCCATCGTAGGGTCTGCATCCGCTGATCATCGCCGAATGTCGGCGGGCTGGCGAGCCCAAGGGCCCTCGGCTCTCGCGGGCGTCAGCGTTCGCCGCCGACGGGCCCGAGACCGGCGCGCCCGACAGCGGCGACCAGCACGTCGTCGTCGATGGGATCCACCGTCCGCAGGTCGAGCAAGACGGCGTCCGCGTCGATCCGCCCCACGACCGCGGGAGACCCCACACGCAGCCGCCGGGCCAGCGCCGACGCCCGACCGGGCAGACGCAACGCCACGCTCGGCATGCGATCGCCCGGCAGGCTGCCACCGCCGATCGTCGCCTGACTCTCGACGACCGCCGCACCGTCGAGCCCCATTCGAGCCGCCAAGAGTTCGGCGCGCTGACGAAGGCTCTCGAGCGTGACTGCGACCATCGTGTGCAACGGCAGCGCCGGGACCCCGCCGGTCGCGTCACTCATCGCGTGGGCCAGTGCGGTCGCGTGCAGCGCCGCGATCGTGGTCTTGTCCGGACGTAGGGCCCGCGCCATCGGATGCCGCCGGATCCGTTCGACCCACTGCGCTCCCCCGGCGATGAGCCCGGCCTGGGGCCCACCGAGCAGTTTGTCACCGCTGGCCAGCACCACGTCTGCGCCTTGCTCGAGATACTGCGCCACGGTCGGTTCGCGCGCCGGCAGGTTGGCGCCCAGCGAACCACTGCCGACATCGGCGATCAGCGGAACCTTGCGCGCCCGCGCCAGCGCTGCCAGAGCCGGCAACCCGACGTCGGTGACGTAGCCGTGCTGCTCGAAGTTGGACAGGTGAACCCACAAGATCGCGCTCGCCGGCGGCCCGCGCGTCGGATCCAGCGCGGCCTCGTAGTCCGCGAGGTGGGTGCGGTTGGTGCTGCCGACGCCGATGATGCGGCAACCCCCCGCGGCCGCCATGGTCGCGACGCGGAAGCCATCGCCGATCTCGACCATCTGTCCGTAGGACAACACCACCCCGCCGGGGTCGCCCAGCACGGTGCAGGCCACCAGCAGCCCGGCCGCATTGTTGTTGACGGTGTGCACATCGGGCGCACCGATGACCGCCGACAGCACCGGACGCAGCCACGAGAAACGCGAGCCCCGTGCGCCGGTATCGAGCTCGACCTCGAGGTCGCAGGCCCCTGCGGCAGCAGCCGCGGCTTCGATCGCGGCCCGCGACCAAGGCGCGCGACCGAGATTGGTGTGGAGCAGCACCCCCGTGGCGTTGATCACCCGCTGCGGATGAGCGTTCGCCCAGGCGGCGAGCTGCTCGGCGACAAGCCCGGCAAACGTCTCGGCATCGACCGCGTCGCTGGCCTTGCCTTCCCGCAGTTCGGTGCGCAGTCGCCCGAGCATCGACTCGGCCACCCGACGGACGATCTCGCGGCGCCACGGGGTCCCGGCGAGCGCGGGTGCGGCCAGCACACGATCCATCTTGGGCAGCCGGGCCAGAGCGCTGTCAGTCATGGGCGACGGCATGGTACCCGACTACCGCAGCAGCATCGCGACCA
>CANLQR010000334.1 GCA_947492135.1 Deltaproteobacteria bacterium
ATCGTCGAGACCCTGCGAAACCCGGCCCTGTGGCTGCTGGCGCTGTCGTTGGGGCTGCTCAACGCGAACCGCTACGGGTTCCTCGATTGGGGCATCACGCATGTCACCGAGTCGCAACGCGGCAGCATCGGTGAGGCCGCGCTGGAGTACGCGGTGCTCCCGGCCGGGGGCATCGCTGGGGCGCTGTTCTCGGGGTGGGCCAGTGATCGATTTTTCGCGGGTCGACGAGCGCCCGTGATCGTGGGATCGCTACTCGCGCTCGCCGCGTTCACGCTGGCCTATCGCGATGCCGTCGCGCTGGGCACGGTGCCAACGATCCTCTGTCTGCTCGCGGTCGGCTTTGTGCTCTTTGGCGCGCAGGTCCTTCTGGTCGGCACCGCGCCGGTGGACCTGGCCCGACCCGGTACCCAGGCCGCTGCGGTTGGCCTGGTGAACTTCGCCGGCTACATGGGCGCATTCGCGGGTGACAGGGTCACCGGCACGCTTGCCGACAACTACGGCTGGGATACCGCTGTGGCCTTCTGGGCGGGTTGCGCCGCGGCTGCCGCGCTGTGCGTCGCCGCCTTGTGGAACCGTCGGGGTTGACGCGATCTGTAGGGCCACGCGACGCTTGGCCTCGAAATGCGCGGGATCATCATCGGGGCGGGGCGAGGTCGACGACTGATGCCGACCACGGCGGACGCGCCCAAGTGTTTTGCCGAGATCGGCGGTCGTCGCATCCTCGACGAGATCCTCTCGGCGCTGCGCAACGCAGGCGTCGATCCGATCACGTTTATCGGTGGCTATCGCATCGAGGCGGTGCGCGCCGGCTACCCCGCGCTCGAGTTCGTGGACAACCCGAACTGGGACACCACCAACATCCTGGGCTCGTTGATGTGCGCCCGGTCGCACATGGGCGAGGGCTTTGTCTCGAGCTACGCCGATATCGTGTATCGCGGCGACGCGGTCACGCGCCTGCTCGCGAGCGAACACCCGATCACCGTGCTGGTGGACACCGCCTGGCGTGCACGCTACGAGCCGCGGTCGCAGCATCCACCGACCGACGGTGAGAAGGTCATCGTTGCCGGCGGTCGCGTGCAACGCATCCACCGCGACATCGATCCCGCGCTTGCACATGGCGAGTTCATCGGTGTCGCGAAGTTCACCGCCGAGGGCGCTGCGAGGTTGTGCGCGGCGTGGGATGACCATCGTGGGCGCAGCGCGGGCGGTCGGTTTCGTGGCGCGGCCTCGATTGGTGAGGCCTATATGATCCAGCTGCTGCAGCAGATGATCGAGGATGGCGTCGAGATCGCCCACGTCGACATCGACGGCGGGTATCACGAGATCGACACCCAGCAGGACTATGAACTGGCGCGCGCGGCCCATGCGGCCGGGGAGCGATGGGGATGACCTTGTTTCCGGCCTCGGTGGTCGGTTCGATGCCGCGGCCGGCGTGGGTTCGCGACCTCGTCTTCGACGACGTGATCGAGCCCGAGCTCCGCCGCACCCGACTCGACGCCGCCATCGCTGCGGTGGTGGCCATGCAGGAGCACGCCGGACTCGACGTGGTCACCGACGGAGAGTGGCGACGGCGCTCTTACATCGGGGTCATCGCCGAACTCGCCCATGGGTTCACCCTCGCTTTCGCCGCGGACGGTCGACCGCTGACGATGGTCACCGACGAGTTGATGCCCAAGCACCCTGGCTTCATCGCCGATGAGGCTCGATTCGTGCGGCGCATCACCACGCGAGGCGTGAAGGTGACTCTCCCAGCGCCGGCGCTGCTCGGCGAGCGGATGTGGGATCCCGAGGGCTCGCGTCGAGCCTACCCGCGCCGCGAGGACTTCGTGCGTGCCTGTATCCCCATCCTCCGCCGCGAGCTCGAGCTGTTGTTCGAGATCGGCGTCGACGTGGTGCAGATCGACGACCCGCACCTGTGTCTGTTCGTCGATCCCGAGGTGCGCGCGCAACATGCCGATGCCGACGCCGCGCTGGGATTCGCCGTCGATGCGCTCAACGAACTCGTGGATGGTTTCGATCGGCTCGATGGGCCGCGCCTGTGTGTCCACTTGTGTCGGCGTGCGGGTGCTCGTGTGCGCGGCGAGGCGGCGCACCAAGGTGGCTACGCCCCCATCATCGACGCGATCAACCGCCTGCGCGTGCACGAGGTCACCATGGAGTTTTCCGAGGCTCGCGCGGGCGGCATGGACGTGCTCGCCATGCTGCGGCCCGAGCTCGGGATCGGGCTAGGCTGCGTGGGCGTCACGCCGGGCATCGTCGATGACGTCGACACGATCGTCGAACGCGTCGAGCGTGCACTGCGTCATGTCGATCCTGCACGAATCGGACTCGTGCCCGATTGTGGCTTCGCGCCCGGCGCTGGCGCGCGTGTCGACCTGGACGAGGTCTACCTCAAGCTCTGCCACGAGGTGGCGGCAGCCGAGCGCCTGCGCGAGCGCCATGGTGGAGTGGCGCTCGGGTGAACGTCGTGGGGTTGCTGCGGCGATCCTCAGAAAAGCAAAAGCCAGAAAAGCAAAAGCCCCGACGAGCGGGGCTTTTTAGCGGAGCGGGAGAAGGGAATCGAACCCTCGACATTCAGCATGGGAAGCTGACACTCTACCAACTGAGTTACTCCCGCGTGATGGCCTGAAGTAGCACGAGCGCGGTGGTGCGACAACCAGAGTGAGCCCAGGCGCTAGGGACGCCGTCGGCGGTAGCGGACGCCAAGGTGCCAGCGGGGGCGGCTTTGGCCGGAATCCGGCGTGGACCTTCGTGGCCCGCGGACCAAAGTCACCGGGTTCGGCTATGCTGATGGGATATGACTGGGCGTTGGTTGCTGCTGGTCGGTGTGGCGAGCCTCGGGGGGTGCCTTGGAATCGAGGGTACCGACGTGAGCACGGGCCAGTCGGGAACCGAGGCGGACGGGTCGTCGGCGACCCTCTCGGATCCCACAAGCGATCCGACCGGGCTCTCGGACAGCGCCGGCAGCACGATGACCGGCGGCGAGAGCGATACGTCGCCGACCACCGGCAATGTCACCAACGGCGACACCGGTGCCATGTCGAGCGGGAGTAGCGGCGAGGGCGGGACCGAAGACGGCTCCGACTCTACCGGAATCGAACCTACGGAGACCGGGACCGGATCGGAGACCGGATCGGAGACCGGCTCCACGGAGACCGGCTCCACGGGA
The DNA here is from genome assembly GCA_947492135.1 of Deltaproteobacteria bacterium. GTDB lineage: Bacteria > Myxococcota_A > Polyangia > Nannocystales > Nannocystaceae > Xiheibacterium. The sequence goes on from CANLQR010000334.1 coordinate 3,170, forward strand.
ACCGACACGGGCACCGAGACCGGTGACACCTGTGGTGATGGTCAGATTCAGGAGCCCGAGGCATGCGACGGCGAAGACCTCGGGCGTATGTCCTGCATTGACCTCCAGTTTGGCGGCGGAACTCTGGCTTGTGATCCCGAGACCTGCCTGTTCGACGTGTCGGCCTGCGTGAAGTGACGTCTTCGTCCCGCACGGGTGACCCGCGGTCGTCGCTGCGCACCGCGCTGCGCGACGCTCGTCGTCGGCTCGATCCCCAGGAAGTGGGGCTTCGTAGCGCGGCCCTGACTGCAATCGTGCTCGACGCCGAGGTCTGGCGCAGTGCGCGGTCGATCGCGGCGTTCGTCGGCGTTCGCGGCGAGCCGGACACCAGGGCGCTGCTCGATGTGGCGTGGGCGACCGGCAAGCAGGTGTGGCTGCCGCGGGTGCAGGGCGAGGACCTCGCGTTCGTGCAGGTCCGCGATGCGGGCCGACTGGTGGCGGGTCGCTTCGGGCTCATCGAGCCGGTCACCGATGGTGAAGCTGCGCGCACGCTGGCCGAGGTCGAGCCCGCGTTGGTGGTGATTCCTGGGCTGGCGTTCGGGCGCGACGGGGCGCGCATCGGCTTTGGTCGCGGGTTCTACGACCGTGCGCTCGCGCCGGTGCGGGACCGCATCGACGTGCGGCGCCTGGGCTTGTGCTTTTCGTCGTTCCTTTACCCGGCCCAGGGCCCGATCCCGATGGCCGCGCATGACGTGCCGATGCACGCGGTCGCGACCGACGAGGAATTCGTGGCGTGCGAGGCCGGCCCCGAGGCCCACTAGAACGGCCGCACGGCCACGCCGATGCCCGCGAGGCACATCTCGTCGAGGGTCTCCTCGCCGAGCAGCACATCTTGCGGCTGGTCGAGCCCAGCCTCGGCCAGCGCCTCGGCGACGCCCGGGTTGGCGAGCGTGTTGTCGTAGGTGCAGCGGATGTCGATGATATCTCCGGGGAGCACCTCGGGCAGTGCCTCGACCTCGGCGTCGTAGAGGTACTGGCGCTGCCAGTTGAAGTCCCAGCGCGGCGTCTGCAGCAAGCAAGTCACGTCGTCACCACGCTGCAGCGTGACCTTCATGTCGACGCCGACCCGATGCATGTGGTTGCTCATGGCAAAGAGTCGGAGCTCGGGCAACCCCAGATCAGGGACCACGTAACGCATGCGCTCGATGTGTCCATCAGCGCCTGCGGGGATGAAAAACGGCGCGTCGAGCAGGTCTCCGGCACCGGGTGCACCCACCAGCTGGAAGGTGCCCACGTAGCGGGGCAGGGTGGTCGACCATCGCAGCGCGACGCCGGTCCCCTGGTCCGTCTGCGGGGCCCCCGTCGCGTTGTGGTAGTGCATGTTGAAGATGATCCGCGCGCCGACTGGCAAGCGCATGGCAACCTCCGCGGGCGTTTCGATGGGCAGACCGCCGGGCACCCAGCCGCCGATCAACAGTGCGCCGGACACCCCCGAACCACCGTTGCAATCCTCGAGCACGCCGCCTTCCCAGTCGGCGGACTCGGCGGACTCATCGACGAACATCAGCACGTGGTGGACGAGTTCGCGATTGCCCGGGATGACCTGCAACCCGTCGACGTAGACGTCCGAGGTCTGGCCCGGGTCAAAGCTCAGACAGTGGAAGTAGTCGAGTGTGCTGGCACCACCAGGAACCTCGATCGAGCCGGACATCGTCGCGGTTGCCGTGGTGTCCACGAGGTCGACCGCGGGCGGATCGGGCAGCGGCACCGCGTCGGCGGGTTCACCCTCGGGAGCGTTCGCGATGGCCCAGTCGATGAACATCGTGATCTGCTCCGGGGCCAGCCGGGCATCGTGCTTGAAGGCCAGCGGCGGCTGGCACTCTTCGGTCTCGATGGCGTGCCATGGCGGCATCAGACCCGCGGAGATCTGCACCGCGGCAGCCGGGGCCCATTGGTAGGCAGCCTCATAGGTATCCAAGGCGAACGGAGCGATGCCGCCTTCGATGTGGCACGACACGCAGTGCGTGGTCATCAGCGGCGCGATGTCCTGCACCCAGTTGGGTCGAGCCGCAGCCGCGCCGGTGTCGGCACCGGTCGTCGCGGGCTCGGTCGCGCTTGCCGGGGCGTCACCTGTGGCGGCGTCGCTCGTCGAGGCCGAGCCCTGGGTCGCCGAAGGATCGTCACCAGCGCAACTGACCGCGAGGGCCACTGCAAGCGACGCGATCGAGGAACGCACATGGAACATCATCGGACTATATCGCAGGCCGCCGCCGCACCTGGTGCTTCACGTCACTGCGGGACCGGCGGCCCTTGGCCTCATCAGTGAGGCGATGTGGGCGCGTATCGCCCCCGCACGCGCGACCGCGATGGCTTTACGACTGCATCGCGCGCGCGCGCAGTTCGGCGCGCCGGATCTTCCCGGTGTCGGTGCGCGGCAAGGTCGTGAACACCACCTTGCGTGGGGCCTTGAACGCCGCGATGTGCTCGCGTGCCCACGCCACGAGCTCGGCGGCGAGTTCGTCGGAGGCGATCGACTCATCGTGGAGCTCGACGAACGCCATGGCTTTCTCGAGCCCGGTCTCGTCGCGATAGCCCACGACACCGGCTTCGCGCACCGCTGGATGCCCAAGCAGGCAGTTCTCGACCTCGACCGGCGACACGTACACGCCCGAGCACTTGAGCATGTCGTCGCCGCGCCCGCAGTACCAGAAGTAGCCCTCGGTATCGACGTGAAACTTGTCTCCGCCTTTGACCGAGTCGCCCCAGAAGGTCTCTCGGCTCTTGTCGCGCATGCGCCAATAGCCAGCGCCTGCCGATGGGCCCTCGATCACCAGCGTGCCGATCTCGCCGGGTGCGACCTCGCGATTGTCGTCGTCGACGAGGCGGTAGCGGTAGCCGTCGACGATGCGACCGAGGCTGCCCTCTTTCACGTCGCCGGGACGGTTGGTGATGTAGACGTGGAACATCTCCGCCGAGCCGATGCCATCGTAGATCTCCACCCCATACTGGTTGCGAAAGTCGCGGTAGATCCGCGGCGGCAGGGCCTCGCCGGCGCTCACCAGCGAGTGCAGCGACGACAGATCGAAGCGCTCCAGATTCGCACCGCACCGCTGTTCGTCGGTCAGCGCGACCAGCTTGGCGATGTTGGTGGGCACCGTCACGAACTGCGTGACCCGGTGGCGCTCGATCAGGGCGAGATAGTCGCGGGCCTCGAGGCGCTCGTGGGTGAGGACGCAGCGCCCTCCGACCGCCAAGGGGAACAGCATGTTGCTGGCCAGCGCGTAGCCGAAGAACAGCTTGGGTGCGGACAGCGTCACGTCGTCGGGCCCCAGCCCCAGGGTGCGCTGGGCATAGGCGATCGTGTTCCACACGAAGTCGTGGTGCATGTGCACGACGCATTTCGGATCGCCGGTCGACCCCGAGGAGGACAGCCACGTGGAAAAATCGTCCCGCCAGGTCGGCTCGGTGCGTGCCTCCGAGGGCTGACGGGCGATGGCCTCGTGCCAATCGATGGTGCCCTCGGGCACGCGGCCATGCTTGCGATCGAGCACGATGAAATGACGCGTGTGCGGCGCATCGCGCCACACCGGCTCGAGCATCGGCCAGATCTCGGCGTCGACGATCACCGCCTGCGGGCGGGCGTACTCGAGGTAGTACGCGTAGTCCTTGGGCGCGAGCCAGGTGTTGGTGGGGACCGCGACGCAGCCGGCGCGGACGATCCCGAAGTACGCGGCGGCGAACTCGGGCGTGTCGAGAAGCAACAGCTGAACCCGGTCTTCGATCCGAAGCCCGAGCTCACGCAGCAAGTTGGTGACACGGCAGCTCGCCGCCACGAGTTCCCGGTAGGTGACTTCAGCGGTCGGCGCGGTTGCAGCATCACCACCCGCGACCAGACCGGAGTGGACGAGCGCGACGTGGTCACCTCGTCCCTCGGCGATCCGATCGTCGAGGAAGAAGGTGACCATGTTGAGGCGGTCTGGGATGACGATCGGGCTGGCCATGCTAGGCACGGCGAAACCTTGTCACGGGGTTGGTCGCGTCGGCAATCGGCGAACAATGGGGTAGGCTGGTGCTGGGCGCGTGGACGTCAACTACCCACTGTTGCGGTTCGATCTGCGGCACGACGACTTCGTCGTGTGGTTGCGCTGGGTATCGCTCGAACAACCGCCGTCACCGGCGGTGCCGCCGGCTCAGGGGATGCGGGTCGAGTTGCAGCTCAACCGCAACACCGTGGTGGGTCCGACCATCGTCTACCGTCGCGAGCTCGAGGGCGCGCCGTTGTACCTGCGCAGCAATAGGGGACGCGTCGTCGAGGTGTTGCAGGCGGCCAGCGCCCGCGGCCTGGTCGATGTCCAGCTCATCATTCATGGCTCGATCGCCAATGCACCCTATGCCGCGCTCTTCCACGTCAGCGGGTATTCCGGCGGGGCGATCGACACCGGCGTCATCGACGGGACGCCGATGCTGCAGGTGCAGCCATCGACGCCCGGAAACAGCTGGCACGTCGCGGGCCAAGCCAACCTCCGGGCGCGGCTCGAGCTGCACGGCTCGCCGCTACACCTGACCGTGGTGCGTTAGCCCTTCTTCTTCAACATCTCTTGCATGCCCGGGATGTCGCCGAGCAATGGCATGAGCACGATCTCGATGCGACGGTTCTGTGCACGCGTCTCGGGGGTGCTGTTGTCGGCGGTGGGGTCGAATTCGCCGAAGCCGGCGGCGCCGAGCTGAGCACCCGGATATCCCTGCTCGATCATCGCGTCGACCATCACGACAGCGCGGGCGGTGCTGAGCTCCCAGTTGCTCTTGAACCGTGCGGTCTTGATCGGGATGTTGTCGGTGTGGCCCGACACCAAGAACTCGCGGTCGCCGACGCTCTTGAGCGCGGGGACCAGCAGCGCGACGGCAGCCAGACCCTCGGGCCGCAGCTTGGTCTTGCCGCTGTCGAACAGGATCGAGTCGGACAGCTTCACGACCATGCGGCCCTTGCGAAAGATCACCTCGATGGTGCCGGCATCGACGAGCGCCTTGAGCCGGCCGAAGAGGTCCTTGTAGACCTTGAGCTCGGACTCGCGCTTGGCCTTCTCGGCACGCAGCTCCGCGAGCTCTTTGGCGCTCATGCCCTGCTGCTTGGCGAGATCCTCGATCTGCGCGTTGAGCTGGGTGAGCTCACCCTCGAGCTCGCCGATGCGCTTCTCGTAGCTCTGGTTCTTCTTGCTCAGCGCGTCGTTCTCGCTGCGCGACTTGTCGAGGTCCGCGTTGGTCTGCGACAGCTCGCTCTTGGTGCGGTCGAGCTCGGCTTGCAGTTTCTTGGCTTTGCAGCCGCCAACGAGCCAAAGTGAGGAGATGAGCAGCAGGAACGTTGCGCGTCGCATTGAGCGCCCGAAGGTACCACCAGGCGCCCGGCCGTTCTGATGATTGCTTGAGTTCCGTGTAGGACTATGTAGGATGGCGTGGGGCGCTCACCCCGTCGGCATTCCAAGCATTCGATTT
>CANLQR010000335.1 GCA_947492135.1 Deltaproteobacteria bacterium
CGGCGGCACGACCTGGGCGACTGCGGCAGCGGGAGTCTCGGGCATCGCGGGCGCTGCTCGCCGGGGCTCGTGCGTCGGAGCTGGTCCGGCCTGCGGCGGATCGATAACCGCCGCGCCGTGCGTCGACGCGGACGCCGGAACCGGTGGTCGTTCGGCTTCGCCGTCACGCGTGACGGCGAGCACCGCGATCACGGTGGCGCTGATACCGAACCCCAGCACCCACGGCGTGACGCGCCGACGTGGCGGCGGGGCACCCGATCCCATCGACGCAGAAGGCAAGGCTTCGTCGGGCACTTCAACGGGCGTTGCGCCGCTGGCGACGCCCTCGAGCCCGGCGATCGCCGCGTCCATGTCGGCGAAACGCAGCCGCGGCTGCTTGCGCATGCACCTGCGGATCCACGCATCGGCGCCGCGCGCCGTCGAGGACAGCTCACGGCCGCCAAACGGCGAACTCGGGTGCTCGAAGAGCTGCTGGCACAGGACCTCCGCGATCGATTCGCCCACGAAAGGCGGCCGCGCCGTGAGCAACTCGTACGCGAGGCAGCCCAGGGCGTAGACGTCGGTGCGGCCGTCGACGTCGGACCGGTTGATCTGCTCGGGGCTCATGTAGCTCGGCGTTCCGAAGACCGCGCCCGATCGGGTCAGACGGCTCGCGGCGTCGTCGAGCCGACGCCAGCGCGCGAGGCCGAAGTCGAGCACTTTGCAACGCTCGTGAGGCGTCCCCTCATCGATCACCATCACGTTCGCCGGCTTCAGATCGCGATGGACCAACCCGATGCGGTGGGCGGCCGCAAGCCCCGACGCGATCTGACGCAGCCAAGGCTGCGCACGTGCCCACGCCAGGGGCCCTTCGTCCGCGAGAATCTGCTCGAGTGTCCGACCGGCGAGACGCTCCATCACCATGTAGGGCTTGCCATCGATCGTGGCGCCGACATCGATCACATCGACGACGTTGGGGTGGCTGATGCTGCCGACGCCGCGAGCCTCGAGCAGCAGGCGCTCGGTCGCGGTCCCCCCAAACGACTGATCGAGGGTGAGCACCTTGGCGGCGAGGACGCGACCGGTACCCGCGTGCTCGACCTCCCAAACCACACCCGCGGCGCCACGGCCCAGCGGTCGTACGACCCGGTATCGATCGCCGAGATCCGGTCGCTCCGGCGACATCGAGCCCGAGCTGAACAGACGCTGACGCACCTCGTCGTGGATGCGATGCAGTTCCGCTGCGTCGATGCTCGGCGAACCCACGAAGAGAACCTGTCGTCAGCATGCGGCCGTTCGCGTCGCAGCGGCAAGAGGTCGCGCGCGCTGTCCGGTCGGCGGATGGGTTTTGGTGTTTTTGGCTACATGCCCCCCCGGATCTGATCGATCGAGGTCGATCCCTTACTATACGAGGGTGAGGTCCGAGCAAGGCCGGCCAGGTGGCGTCGAGCGATCGTGCGGGCTGGGCCTGGCGCTGTTGCTCGCATGCCTCCCGAGCGGGTCTGCAGTCGATGAGGACTCCAGTGGGGACGGCGGATCAGACGCCCCGTGCGCTGGGCCGGCCTGCGAGTGCCCAGTGCGCTACCCCGACGAGGACGGCGACGGCTTTGGCGATCCCGCGGGTGGGCAGCATGTCTGCGGCGCGGCACCACCGGGCTTCGTCGAGAATTCGTTCGACTGCTACGACGGCAACGCCGACGCCCACCCCGACCACCTCGGACACCACGTCGCGCATCGGGGTGACGGCAGCTTCGACTACGACTGCGATGGATTCGAGTCGCTCGAGGCCGCGCGGCAAGCCACCTGCGGCCCGTGGCCGGGGTGCGAGACCGCGGGCGGTAAAGGCACCGGGTGGGTCGGCTCGTTTCCCGCGTGTGGTGAGGAGGGCGCGTGGATGTTCGATTGCGATCAACGGTTCCTCTGGACGCATTGCAGACAGGAGGTCGATCGTGGGCGGCTGGCGGCCTGTCGATGATCGTGCAGCGCTGGTCCTGGCGACCGTGGTCGCCGGGTGCCTGCCCGCGCCGCCCGACGAAGCCGCCACCACCGACGGCACGGGCATGGGGACGGGCGACTGTGGCGTATGGCATCCCGACGAGGACGGCGACGACTTTGGCGATCCGGTCGTGACGCTCGCGACCTGCCGACCCGCACCCGGTTGGGTGCTCGACGCCTCCGACTGCCACGACGGCAACGCCGATGCCAGACCGGATCAAGCGGCGTACTTCGCTGTCGAGCGCGGCGATGAGTCGTTCGACTACGACTGTGACGGGTTCTCGTCGCCTGAGTTCTTCGAGCAGGGGTCGTGCGAAGTGCCGCCGCTGTGCGCCCGGGACGAGGGCTGGAGCGCAGGCATCGCCGACTGCGGGCGCACCGAGGCGTACCTCACGGATTGCGGACCTCCGATCGACGCGCGCGGGTGTGTCGGGACGGCGCAAGAGAGGTTGCAGCGATGTCGGTGACCCCACGCCCAGCGACCATGCTCGTCCTCGTCGGGCTCTGCGGCTGCTGGCCTGCCGCCCCGGGCGGCATTGGCGACGACCTCGACGACTCCAGCACGGGGGCCCAGGACTCCGCGTGCTTCGACGCGGTGCGCAACGGGGACGAGACCGACATCGATTGCGGCGGGCCGATGTGCTCCGGCTGTTTGGGTGAAGGACGCTGCAACCAGGATCACGACTGCGGGACCGGATACTGCGCGAGCGGCCGATGCGAGTACGTCGCGTCTTGTCGAGCGCTGCTCGCCAACGGGGGCGCCCAAGACGGTGTCTTCTGGGTGGACTTCGATGGGCAGGGTCCTCGGGCTCCGCTCCGCGTGCTCTGCGATCAGTCCACCGATGGTGGCGGCTGGACCCTCGCCTTCAAGGTCAACCCTGCCACGCGCGACGATGTCACCGAGCGCCGCGAAGCGCTGCGCGACGGGTTCAATCCCAACCTGCTGCTCGACGCCGCGATGCTGCCCGATCGCGGCCTCGCCTCGCATGGGACTGCAGCCCTGAGCGATGCGGTCGACGCCGACTCCTGGGCGCGCGTCACCCTCGTCGCCGGCGCCGACGAGACCCAGCGGGCGACGTGGTTCAAGCGGATCGCGTCGGCCTACAGCCTGGCGCAGTGGTTCGTCGACGATCCCGAGCCGTCACCGGTGTGCCTGCAGCCAATGGTCGACGACTCCTGCACCAGCGGGCTCATCACGAGAGTCAAAGGCGGTTCAGGGCTGACGCTGGACGCCACCGTCTTGGGTGGGATGTCGCTGGTCGACCATGGCTTTCGTGCCGACGGCGAGCTCCATCTGCGGCTCGGCGCCGCCGACATCGAGGAGTCCGACGGCTATCCCTTTGCCTCCGGCATCTGCAGCGCGACGAAGGACTACGATGACAATGCGTGGCACGACAGCCAAGGCGGCGACGGCCACTGGGGAAACGGGATACTTCTATGGATCCGATGAAACTACACTTTGGACGCGTCCTTCTCGTGGTCACGGCGGGCACCGCAGCGTGTCTCATCAGCCCGGACGAGCCGACTGCAACGGGGACGACAGGGACTTCCTCGGGCTCGTCGGGCGCCGGCTCGACCGAAAGCGAGAGCACCGGGACGCACCCAGGCGGCGTGCCCGGGACATCGACCACCGGCGAGTCGGCGAGCAGCGAGTCGAGCACGTCGGCCACGACCGAGAGCACCGGCAGCGACGGACAACCCAACGGGTTCTTCTACTGCTTCGCCGACGAGGAGTGCGCCTCGGGGCATTGCTTCGACCTGGGACTCCTCAACGGGATATGCAGCGAGTGCAGCGCCGATGCCCACTGTGCTGAGCGCGAAGGATTTGGGTGCAGCCCGCCCAACATCGCCGCACAACCGGGGCCTGCGCCGGCAGTGTGCAACGACGGGTCGCTCGGAGCCGGCTGCGAGACCTCCGAGGCCTGCGCCCAAGGGCTGACCTGCGAGCTGATCCTGACCGTGCCCCTGATCTACACCTTCTCCAATTGCAGCGAATGCGCCGGCCATGGCGACTGTCTCGACAGCCAGCTGTGTTCGCCCACGATCGAAGTGACCGAACTCAGCGGCTACCTCTCGTGCGTCGGGCCGGGTTCGGTCGAGATCGGCGGCACCTGCGACGCGGCCGGCGACGGGGACCAGGTGTGCGCGTCGGGAGCCTGTGCGCCGGCAACGATCGATGGCTTGGCCAACATCGGCCTGTGTAGCGAATGCGACGCGGACGCCGACTGCCCGGACGGGTGGACGTGCGCCGATGCCTATGTGAACACCTTCGACGTCGAGTCGGTGCCCGCGGCGTGCGTACGCGGTTGAGGCTCGCAGCGTCCCGACGCGAAGAACTCGTACCGGCAAGTGATCGATCCGCTCGCTCGTCGTACTAGGTTGCTGGAAACGTGATCCCGGCAAGGAGAGCTCCACACTCGTCCGCGAGGTGGGGCCGCTCGTGCCGGAGATCACGCTTCTAGGAGCTTCCTCGCCCAGACGCTGCCCGCACCCGGAGCATGCAACCCAGGATCCGCAGGCCGTCGGACACTCGCCGCAGTCGCGTCGTCCCGTGCGCGCGCGGGTGCCGGGTGACTGGAACCTCCACCACCCGCGCTCCGGCGCACAGCGCCCGCGCCAACAGGTCGGTTTCGATCTCGAATCCGGTCGCACCCAGCGACAGCTTCGCGAGCAACTCGCGTCTCAAGGCGCGGAATCCCGCCTGGGTGTCCGTCAGACTCGCTCGGAACAGGCGGCCAAACGCCCACGACAGCGCACGATTTCCCCAGCGGTCGATCCTCGTGATCGCGCCCGGCTCGAAACGCCCGAGAAACCGCGATCCGATCGCAAGATCGGCGCCGCGGGAGATCGCCGCCAACAACACCGGGATCTCGCTTGGCGAGTCCTGCCCATCGCCGTCGAGCAGCACCAGGACATCACCGGTCGCGGCCGCCATGCCCCGACGCACAGCGGCACCCTTTCCGAGATTGCGATCGCAGCGCAACACCGTCGCACCCGCCGCCGCCGCCAGCACCCCGGTGCCATCACGCGAGGCATCGTCGACCACGATGACCTGGGTCACCCCGACGACCTCCCGACATTCGCGGACCACTCGCCCGATCACCACGGCCTCGTCGTGGGCCGGGATGACGACCGAGACGGTCACAACAACGTCTCCGCCCGCGCGTTACCCGACGCGAACTGCAGGGCCTGCCAGCTGAACAGCGCGCACCACACGTTGCGATGCGGCGTCACGTCGTCGTAGCGAACGCCACCGCGGGGGTCGTGGAGCCCCGCGAGAAAACCGAGCCCACGATCGATGGCAGCCGCGTGGCGCTGGGGATCCGCGCCGCACCACAGGCGCACTGCTTGCGCGGTCGCATCGGCACGCGCAGGTCCGTGGGCACCCTGACGGGGATGCCACCACGCCGACAGGCCGCCGTCGTCGCGCTGGATCTCGGCGAGCCACGAAGCACCGCGGGCCACGGTTTCCGTGGCGCCCAACGACCACGAGCCCTCGAGCGCATACGCTGCGGCGTGGAGATAGATCGGCTCGGCACCCTGCCCCACGAGCTCCAGTGGTTCGTCCCCAGTGGCGAGGCACAACGCCGCGCGCGCGGCCGTGGTATCGAGCAAGGCGGCCTCGTCGATGCGGTCCAGGGCGATCGCGAGCTTGCGCTGGTGGGGACCGAAGCGCGTGCTCCACCGCGCGTGTGCTGCACCGGTCACGGCACGGCGCTCGGTGATCGCGGCGACCAGCTCTGCCGCGCCACGTCGCACCGCGTACCCGAGCCCAGCGCCAGTCGCCTGGCGCCAACGCAGCAGCCCCGTGAGGACGACCCCGAGATCAAACGTGTAGCCCACGCCGTCACGTCCGACACCACCCTCGACGAGCGCGCGCTCGAGCCAGCGCGCAACCGCCGGCGCGCGAGCGTGCTGCGGATCGACCATGGTGATCCACGACAGCCACAGTCCGCCGGCCTCCGCATAGCGATAGCCGGCGGGCTCGCCACGCCACGACCACACGGCGCCGTCGACGTCGACGACCTCGGGACCGACCAACCAGCGCCGAAGGCTTTCGGCATCGAGCACAGGCCCAGCAGACATCGTCGCGGTCCTTCTCAGTCGCGTTCCCGCAGCAGGGTCCACGCCCGGCGGGTCGTGGCCCGCAGCGCCTCGATCGGCGCGCCGGCGATGGCCGGGTAAGCCTCACACGCCGAGAAGCAGCCGCCGCACGCGAGCTTCTCGATGTCACGACGGGCCTCGGCCACCGCCGCACTGTGCCACAGCTCGATCACGTCGTGCTCGCGCACGTTGCCCAGCGGCCGATCGTAGAGGTGACACGGATAGACGTCGCCCTCCGGCGACACGAACATGGTGCTGCGCAGCGCCTGACACGGGATCCCCGAGGGCTCGCCGCGCTGCACGAACGCGAGATTGATCAGATACACGCTCTCCATCAGCTCGGTCATCGAGTGCGGGAGCCCGCGGGCGCGCAGCTGCCCAGCCACGGGCTCTGCCACCGCCGCACGCAGCCCCCCGAGCGCGGCGTTGTCGTAGAAATGTCCCGAGAGCTGCATCGCGTTGAAGTGCCAGCGCGCGCGCGACAGCCCGGGGATGTCCGCGGTCAACGCCAACCACGTCTGTTCGACCGCCTCGCAGTTGCGCTGCGTCAGCGTGGTCCCGACGTGCACATCCACACCGGCGATCTCGCGGAGCCGCCGAGCAGTCTCGACCGCGCGCGCGTACGACCCGGCGCGTCCGCGGATCTCGTCGTGGACCTGGGGCGGTCCGTCGATGCTGACGGTGACGATCAGCTCGACGCCCGCATCGAGGCGCGCTCGCAGGCGCCGGGTGTGCTCGACCACGCGGTCGACAAACCACCCGTTGGTCTGGAAGTGCAGCACCGCGAGGCCCGGCACGGCGTCGACCACCGCCGCGAACACCTCGCCGAGGTCGCTGCGAACGAACGGCTCACCTCCGGTCAAGTCGAGCCAGCACAACTGGTCGAAGCGTCCGAGTACCGCGCCGATCTCGGTCGCCGTCAGCTCTTCGCGACCCGGCCTCGCCCACGTCCGGCACATCGCGCAGCGCAGATTGCAGCGCCGCGTCAAATCGAGCACCACCCGCGTCGGCGTGGCCGGGCGCCGCCACCAGGTCTGCGCGAGCGTTGCGACCAACCGGGCCCGGCCCAGCCACCTCGACGATCGAACCAGTGCGGGGTTGGGCATCGTCAGGCTCGACGCGCATGATAACCCCACCGCCAAAGAGTTACCGTCGCCGATGATGGGTCGCCCTCTTGGCGGTGTGACCGCGCGCCGCGTACTCGTGACCGGCGCCGATCGAGGAGCAACCGCTCATCGGCCGCCAAGACGGGTCACCACCGACATCATCGGTGTCTGCCCCACCCCGATACCAAACGAGCCCAGCACGCACATCGACTTGCCGACCGACAGCGCGCTCACGGCCGCGATGAGGTTCGGAATATCCACGTTGGCCACAATCAACTCCTCGACAGTGCCCTGCCAGAGGTAGCGACGCTCGGTCGTCGTGACGAGTAGCTCGGTCATCGAAGCTCGACCTTACGACCACGCGGGCTGACGTCGAGGGCCGACGCTGTCGATGATCTAGCGCAGGTCATCAGGGGGGTGTCATGCATCGCGAACGCGCGACAAAGACGGCGGGGCAGGCCGAATCCTTCGACCCACTTCCCGCGCGTCGGTGGACGATATCGCAGGTGAAACCCGAGGCAGTCCGTTCAACAGGACCTCCGCGCGCATGATCCAAGCGAGATCATCGACTGCGCGAGGGATGGGCCCCGCGAACGAAGTGCGCTTGGATGGCGCCCATGTCGAGCGCGGATAAATCGGGGCAGCACAGGCAGGCGACCCCCAAGGCGCTACGCGTCATCGTGGCGACCAACGTTCGCGGCTTGGCGCGCGCCAGTGGCTGGAGCTTGGCGCAGCTGGTGGACTTCGCCCAGGTGACGAGATCAGCGCTGTTCAGGGCGCTCAGCGGCGACGCTGCGATGACGATCGACACGTTGGCGAAGCTCGCCGCGGCGCTCGGTGTCGAGCCCGCGCAGCTGGTGACCAGTGGCGAGGAGACCGGGCGTCAGCCGCGTTCACGGCGGCGCTGAACGCCGGCGACGGCCAAATCGACTGCTGGCTCGACTGCTGGCTCGACCGCACGTTCCGCGGGCACCCGCGCAATCACCCCGGGCAAAGCCACTCTTTGCATGCCGGCAACGATCGTCTGGACCTCTTGGCGCAGCGCCGGCGGCTCGATCGTGCCCACGCCGTCGAATACCGATGCGATTCTCCGGGCGAGCTCGCGGCAGCTGCGATACGCAAGCCGGCGCTCGAGCACCTCGTCTGGTTCGACCCAGTGATCGACCTGCGAGGGGTGCCATTGCACGCGATACACCCAGCGTGCCAGCGCGCCGTGGAACTGCAGCACGGCCACGCCGGGCCGGTCACGATCGATCCCGAACGCTGGATCCTCGTCACCCCACACCAGCGGCATCGGCGGCACGCGAGCGAGTCGCTCGCCCTCGCCCAGGGCGACGTCCTCGAGTGCGTCGATCTGCGCGACGCGGAAGGTTCGTGCCATGCCCAGATCCCGTCGCCACGCGCGCAGATACACGGCGCCATCGTG
>CANLQR010000336.1 GCA_947492135.1 Deltaproteobacteria bacterium
GACGACCTGCCCGACGGCGTGGATCCGGCGCGGATCGGCTATCGGGCGATCGGACACGCTGGCTATGCCTTTGGCTTCCGGCGTGGATCCCAGATCTCGATCGGCGCGAACACCGGCGTGGACTCGGGTGCCTACGTGTTGGGCCTGGGCCTCGCGCTGCAGATCGGGCTTGCACGCGGCTCGGTGTGGAACCCCTCGGCGGGCAGCGCGACCGCGCCGCCACGGACGAACGCGGCGCCCGCCGGTGGATCAGGTAGGGGCAAGGCGTCGACTGGCCGATAGTCCGCGCGCGGGTGCTTCGGGTTGCTATGCTCCGCCGCGCGTGTCCCCACGCCGACATCTCGCCCCGCGCGACGCCCAACCGATGGATGACGCCGCGGCAGAGCGCGTCGACGCCTCCGAGGTTGGACTGGCAGCGGGACGTCCGTTGCCGTGGCGTATCCATCCCGCGCGGGTGTGGAGTCCGGTCGTCGTCAGTTTCCCGCACGTCGGCCTTGCGTGGCCCGCCGAGCTCGGCGCCCGTCCGCCCGCCGACTTCGCGCGCAACGCCGACTTCGAGGTGCAGTCGCTGTACCCCGACGCCGGCGACAGCGGGGCAGTGCGAGTCGAGGCCGTCTACTCGCGACTGCTGGTGGATCTCAATCGCGCTGGCGACGATATCTCCGCAGCGGTGGTGCCCGATCATCCCGATCCTCGCCCGAGGCGACGACCCGGACTCCCGAACCCCGCGAAACAGCCGGCGCCAGACCTCGATGATGACGCCCAGCGTCCGGGGCGCGGGGTGGTCTGGTCGCAGGCGCTGGGCAACGTGACGCTGCTGGCCAAGCCCTTGCGCTACGCCGAGTTCAAAGCCCGCATCGATCATTTTCACGAGCCCTATCACCGTGCGCTCGAGATCCTCCTCGAGCGCCGTCGACAGCGCTTTGGCTACGCGATTCTGCTGGACGCTCACAGCATGCCCGCCAGTGTCGGCGTCGATCTCGTGCTCGGGACGCTGGCCAACACCTCGTGTGCAGCCAGCATCGAGGCGCTAGCGCTCGCCGCGCTCGGTGATTCCGGCGACAGCCCGCGGCTGCGGCTGCGACTCAACGATCCCTATCACGGCGGGGAACTCATCCGCCGGTTCGGCAGACCGAGGGAGGGCTTCCATGCGTTGCAGCTCGAGGTGAGCCGCGGCCTCTACATGGACGAGCCGAGTTCGACGCTCTGGTCGACCTGCGAACCGTCTGTGGCGACGGCGCGACGCCCGAACACCCCGACGCAGAGCGAACCGAGTCGCCCGAGCTATGTGCGGCCGAGTCAACAAAGTGGGTCATCCGCCCACACCGGCAAAGCTCACGACCCGTCGCGTCCACCCTCTTCAAAACACGCAGCCGATTTCACAGAGCTCCGCCGCCGTGTATCATATCTAGTTCGAGCCCTCTCTCAGGGTGTCGATGACTCTTCGATCGTGGGCACTTCTGAATCGCTCGTTCGTGCAACTCAGGCCGATCTCGGATCGGTCCCGTGACGAACGCTCCCACGATTGTGCTGATCCCTTGTACCCCGCCACGCCCAAGGGCTAATATTCCCGCGCAACTTCGGGAGCAAAGGACGACCGTCCGTGAAACAAGCAAGACGAGACGCCGACGCGTTCGATGACCTGCTCGGCCAACTCGTAGACGAGTTGGCCATGACGCCAACGATGCCCGAGCCGGAGCCGGTCCCTGAACCGGTCGCCGTGCCCGGTGGCACCACCATCGGCCCGATGCCGATGGGACCCATGGATGGCGGAGCCCAAGGCCAAGGCCAGCCGTACGAGATGCAACCTCCACCGAGATCCGGTGGGTTGGGCATTGGCATCGGCATCGGTGGGGGCATCGTGATCCTCGGGGTGGTCGTGGCCGGCATGTTCTGGATGCGACCTGATCCACCCGCGCCAGCCCCCGTGGTTGCCGCCGCTCCCGCGAAGACTGAAACCCCCGCGGCGACGACTCCTGCCCCCGGCGCCACCGCTGCACCGGGTGCCGTGGTCGGAGCTCCTGGGGCAGCCGCACCGGGGACTCCTGTTGCTGCGCCCGGAACCCCAGCCGCACCCGGGACACCGGCAGTGGTTGGCGTGCCAGGCACTCCCGTCGCGCCCGGAACCCCCGGGGCCGTCCCGCCGGGCACACCCGCTGCTCCGGTCCCTGGCGCCACCGATCCCGCAGCGCCTGCGACACCGGTCGCCGCCGCGGCTCCGAAGCCCGCCGCCAAGCCCAAGCCCAAGAAGCCAAAGAAGCCCGCTGGCACCTCGGGTGGCAAGCCGGCACCCAGCGGCGGAAAACCCAAGGTCGTTGACCCGTTCGGCTGATTCACGGGCCACCACCACGGTGGCCCTCACCCACGAGGCTGTTTCCTTTCATGCGTGCCAACCTGCTTGCCAAGAGCCTGAGCCTCGTCGTCGCGACGACGTTGTCGATCCCGTCCGTCGCGCTCGGTGCCGTCGCACCGCCGCCTGCATCGCCCGGAGGTGATCCAAGCGCGATGGCACCCGAGCAGAAGCTCGAGCGTGCAAAGCAACTGTTCGGCGAGGGACTCGCTGCGCTCGAGGCCGGGGACAACGCCACGGCGTTGAACCGTTTCGAGGACGCGTACAACAACTACGCGCCCGACAAACACAAGTTCAACTTCAACATCGCCACCGCCGCGTACGGCGTGGGGGATTGCGTGCGCGCCCGAGCGGCCTTCCAGCGCTTCTTGGATCTGGTTGCCGACGATCCGAATCGCGGCGACGCCCAGGTCAAGATCATGGAGATCGACCGCAGTGGTTGCGCCAATGTCGCTCCGACGACCACCGCGCCGCCGTTTTCCACCGCGCCCATGCAGGGTGAGGACGAGACCGAAGACTCTCCGATTCTCAGCAGCAAGCGCAGCGAACGTGAGGACAACATCGAGCGCGAGCGCGATGCCAAGGACGCCAAACGCGTCAGTCCGTTGTTGATCGCGGGCGCTGTGCTCACAGGTCTGGGTGCAGCCGGTGTGATCGGTGGCGCAGTGAGCGTCGCTCTGGCCAACAAGAAGGCGAACGACCTTGCGGCCCTGGCATCACCGGGTCAGACCGGCTTCCCCGAGGGGGACTACGCCGAAGAGGACGTCTTCAACCTCGATCGAAACAAGCTACCTCGCAACAACGCGGTCACGGTCGCACTGTTCATCGGCGGCGGCGTGTTTCTCGCAACCGGCGTCGCGCTGCTCGTCGTCAACGGCAAGCGCAAGAAGAAGAGCAAGAAGAACGACGATGATTCGGCCGCACTTCCGCGCCGAGTCGAGCTCGTGGGCGTAGGCCCGTCGGCGCTTCCGCGGGGCGGCGGCGCCTCCGCGACGCTGCGATTCTAGAGGCGCTCTGGTGTCTGTCTCTGCGAGTGCGGTGAGGGAGGCGATCCGCCGCCGACTCGCCGACGAAGTCGGCACGCTCGGCGTCGATCAGCCCTCTTCTTTCTGCCTCGCATACCCGAGCCGATACGGCGTGGGTATGTCGAGCCTCGGATTCCAGACGTTGTACCGAGTGCTGTGGGCCGAGGGCATCGGTTGCCACCGGGCATTTTTGCCTGACGCGTGGGATCGCAACTCCTTGCCGTGGCCACCCCCGCCGGAGCCGATCCTCAGCTACGAGGCGAAACGCCCGCTCTCCGACTATCCGATCATCGGCTTCTCGGTAGCCTACGAGCTGGAGATCTCTGGGCTGCTGCGGATGCTCAATGGTGCCGGCATCCCGTTGCTCGCGGCCGAGCGCCGCGCCCGCGACCCGATCATCATCGCCGGCGGGCCGTTGACGGACACCAACCCGGCGTGTCTGTTGCCGTTCGTCGACGTGCTCATCAGCGGTGAGGCTGAGGCCCTGCTGCCCGAAGCCATCCGCCGCATTGCCGCGGGGGCTGATCGCGATGATGCGCTGGCAAGGGTCGCTTCCCTACCCCACACGGTGCTCGGCGAGATCGAGCGCGGGCGCGTGAGCGCGCTGCCCACGTGCGCCTCCGCGGATCTCGAACTCCTGCCCGCGTACTCGGCAATCACGACGCCCAATACCGAACTCGCCGACATGTTTCTCATCGAGCCCGAACGCGGGTGCTCGCGGCGTTGCACGTTCTGCGTGATGCGTGGGCCGAGCACTGGGGGCATGCGGATCATCTCTGCCGATCGCCCACTTGCCCTGATCCCGCCCCATGCCAAGCGCGTGGGTTTGGTCGGGGCTGCGGTGACCGATCACCCCGAGCTCGAGGCCATGGTCTCCCATATCGTCGAGACCGGACGCGGGATCGGGGTGTCGAGCCTGCGCGCGGACCGACTGACACCGAGCCTGGTCGACGCCCTCGCCCGCGGGGGGTACCGCCAGATCACGGTCGCCTCCGACGGCATCAGCGAGCGGCTCAGGCAGCTCCTCGTGCGCAAGATCGACGAGGATGCGCTCGTCCACGCAGCCGAACTCGTTCGCGACAACGGCCGTCTGCGCGGCCTCAAGGTGTACCAGATGATCGGCGTGCCTACCGAGACCAGCGCGGACGTCGAGGAACTCATCGGCTTCATCCGCAGGCTCGCGCGCATCACTCGCATCACACTGGGCATCTCGACGTTCGTCGCCAAGCGCAGCACTCCACTCGATGGCCAGGAGTTCGTCGGCGTGGCCGCGGCGGAAGCCCGACTCGCGATGATCGCCCGGGGGTTGCACGGCGAGGCCCAGATGCGTCCGGCGTCACCCAAGTGGGCACACGTGGAGTGGCTGATCGCGCGCCACGGGGCCGAGGGTGGCTACGCTGCGCTTGCCGCGACGCAGGCCGGAGGCAGCTATCGCGCCTGGGTTCGCGCCTTCGCCGAGCTGGGGTCGACGAGCCGATCCTGGGTCTTCGGCGACGAAGCGGCACAGGCCCGGCGCAAGGGCAAAGCCGCTGTACCGCGAGACCGGCTGGCGATCGTCCAGTGACGCCAAGCTTGGGTGGTCTCTCGGAGGCCGGAACATTGCCCCGGTCGCAGCGCGTCGCTGTGGGTGGGCACCTTCGGTGCTAGCGTGGTCTCGCCGATGTGGATTGCATCGTTACTTGCTCTGCGAACGCTCGCCCAGCTGGACGGCCTCGATCTCGGCGGCGCCCAGGCAGACGTCCTGATCGCAGCGTCCGAGGTGGCCTTCATCGAGGCCCGCCACGGCGAGACCGTGATCCGGGGACGTCCGTGGGTCCCACACAAACGCCTCGCCACGATCGCGGGCGGTACGCGACTCGCCGTGCGAGGGGTCGTCGAGAGCCGCGATGCCCAGGGCTGTCACGGCAAGCAGTGGTACGCGGTCTGGCCCTTGGGCTTCGTCTGCTCCGAGCACGCCAAGCCCAGTCCGATCCCGCCTACCGGCGGAACCGCGGGACCACCACTGTCTGGACGCCGGCTTCCGCACAGCTACGCGCTCGTTCGTCATGACGGCGTGGCCGAGTACGCCAACGCAGCCGACGTCAGCGCTGGTGTCATCCGCCGCGAGCTGACCAAGAGCATGAGCATCGTGGTGCGCCGCAACGTCGAGATCGACGGCGCCTCGTACATCGAGTCGCAGCACGGCGCACTCGTGCCTCGTGAGGGCGTCGGTTGGATGGGCGAAGGCTCCGGCTGGAGCGGCGTCGTACTCGAGGGGTTCGGTGCGGGGCCGGCGTTCGCGTGGACCAACGACGAACGCACGGTCGTCCGTTCCGAAGCCAAGAGCGACGCGGCGAAGGTCAAGACGCTCAACCGTCGCGAGCGCGTGGCCTTGCTGGAGGGCTCGAGTGACGTCTCACCCCAGTGGTGGAGGATCGGCGAGGGCGAATGGATCGCCGCGGAGGATCTCAACGAGGTCATCGTCACCGCGCCTCCGCCGGGGGTTCTCGAGCCCGCTCGTGTCACCGCGACCGGCAACGATCAGTGGATCGACGTCGACGTCGGCGAACAGGTGCTGATCGCGTATCGCGGCGAGGTCCCGGTGTTTGCAACGCTGATCTCGTCGGGACGCAGTTCGCCGACGCCCTTGGGCAACTACCCGGTGTGGGCCAAAGTCGCGAGCATGGACATGTCCAATCAGGACTACGAGGACAAGCCGTACATGGTCCAAGGCGTGCCGTGGGTCGTACTGTTCCAGGGCCACAACGCCCTGCACGGCGCCTATTGGCACGACCGTTTCGGGAACCGACGCTCACACGGTTGTGTGAACCTCGCGCCACTCGACGCACGCTGGGTGTTCGACTGGGTCAGCCCGACCATGCCCGACGGCTGGACCGGATATCTACCGCTGTCGCTCGACCACTCGATGGTCGTCCACGTGCGCGACAGTCACCGCCCCGAAGGGCTCCGGTTCACCCAGGAGCGGCCCATCGGACCGCCTGACCTCGCCGAGGAACGGCGCAAGCTTTCCGCGGCCGAACGCCGGCGCGAGGCCGAGCCGGCCCCGGCCTCTGAGACCCCGTTGTGGCCCGATCCCGCCGACCCATCGTGAGCCGCGCCAAGGCCCGCTCCTCGGTGTGATCCTGCTCTTTGTCGCCTTTGTGTTGTCGGTGCGCGGCGTCGGTGCGTAACCTCGCCGCTGATGTTTCGCCACCTCTCGAAGCTCACCTCTGGAGCCGCCGTTGCGCTGGCTCTGCTTGCGTTCACTCCGGCGTGTGGGCCCAAAGGCCTGCAAAAGCTCGAGGTCCCGCAGGCTGGCGTCAAGATGAGCTACGACCTGCTACCGGGCGCGGCGTACACCGGGCGACTCCGCATCGGCAACACCCAGACGGTCGAGGGCGCCGGCAACATCAGCCAGGCGCTCGAATGCGACGTGAAGCTAGTGGTCGTGGGCGCCGATGCCCAGCGCGGCGGCACCACACTGCGCGCGACCTTCGGCAACATCGATCTCAAGTGGGGCCTGCCACCGTCGGCCCCCATGTCGCCCGCTGAGTTTACGCGCGATGCGATCGCGCGATTGCAGGGCATGAACGTGTCGTTCACCGTCAAGCCGACGGGCGAGATCGTGTACATGCCGGTGCCCCCGCAGGATCTCTCCGATGTCGACAAGCAGTTCATCGACGTCGTGCTCCGCGGGCTCGAGAAGGCGTTCTTGGTGGTTCCCGATCATCCGGTCAAAGACCAGGAGACCTGGGCCCAGGACGAGAAGCGCGGCCGTGAAGGCAAGCTCGGCCGCTACGTGGTGGGCAAGGTCGAGACCCGCGTCGAAGGCCTGTTCCGCGACGAGACGCGCAAAGAGGATCTCTTGCGGCTGGTGATCCAGCACAAGCGCACCGAAACCATCACGACCAAGGACGGCAGTCGCAAGAACGAGAGCGAGGGGAAGTCGACCGCGATGTTCTCGACCCAAGGCTACCTGGCCGAGATCCAGGGCGAGTCGCGCGACTTCGATCCGGTAAACGGCATGACGTTCAGCAAGGTGAAAGTCGACTGGCGGAAAACTGCGACGGGCTCGAAGAGCGGGCCGGCAAGTCCCCCGCTCGAGCAAGAGATCGGCGATCCATGCGACCCGGACTACGTCGGTGCCGAGACCTGCGCGGATGGCAGCGAGACCCAGGTGATCACGGATCCGTGTCACCCCGACTACGTTGGCGGTGAAGACTGTGCCGCAGCGCCAAACGACGTCGCGCCGGTGACGGCTCCGCCCGATGACGCAAAGACCCCGAAGTGACCAGCGCCCAGAGCAGGCACCTCGCCAGGGCTAGGGCTCGTAGCGGCGCGGGACACGTTTCGAGATGCCACATGTGATCTCGTACGGCACCGTGTTCGCCCACTGCGCCAGTTCGTAGAGGTGGATGCGGCCGTGGCCCTGCTGGCCTAGCAGGGTGACCTCCTCGCCGACGCGAACGTCGGGGAGGTCGGTCACGTCGAGCATGCACACGTCCATGGTGATGTTGCCGAGCACGGCGCAGCGATGGCCGCGAACGAGCATCTGCGCTTGGCCCGACATCGCGCGGGGATAGCCGTCGCCGTAGCCGATCGGGACGATCGCGACTCGGGAGTCGCGGCTCAGTTGGGCCCGGCCGCCGTAAGAGACTCTGACCCCTGCGGGTAGCTCGCGAATGCCGAGCACGCGGGCGTGGACTGACATGGCGAGTCGCAGCCCTTCGAGCTCGACCTCGGCCGTCGACGCTGCGCCGTACAGGGCGATGCCGGGGCGAACCATGTCGTAGTGCGCACTGCGGAACCGCATCATCCCCGCAGAGTTGCAGACGTGACGCAACCGCGGCGGTCGGCCCTGCGCCCCGATGGTGCCCAAGCAGTCGGAAAAACTGGCGAGCTGTCGGGCGCTGGAGAGCTGATCGTCGAGCTCATCCGCACATGCGAGGTGCGTCATGACGCCCTCGAGGTCGATCGTGCGGCCGTCGTCGTGGCTCAGCCAGTCGAGCACGGGCGCGAGATCACGGGGCAGCAAGCCCAGCCGCGACATTCCCGTGTCGATCTTGAGGTGTACCGCGAGCGCCCGCGCACCCGCACGGGACACCGCGGCGCTGAGCATCTCGAGGTGATCGACCGACCACACCACCGGACGCAGTTGCCGATGGACGATCACGTCGGCGGCCGCCGGTGGCACTCCGCCGAGTACGACCACGGGCGCGAACACGCCGGCCTCACGCAGCTCG
>CANLQR010000337.1 GCA_947492135.1 Deltaproteobacteria bacterium
CGACGGCGGCCACCCAGCCCCCGAGCAGGACGGCGAGATTCACCTCGTAGCGAATGCGCGCCACCGGCTCGAGCAGATCGAAGCGCGGCATCGCCAGCACGATCTCGACCCAAGCCGCGTTGGCCTGCAACAAGCTGCTCGCCCAGACCACGCCCAGCAGCAGCAGGACGAGACTGACACCGAGGTACACCTTGCCAAGGACCGACACCCGCACTGCGGAGCGTAGCAAAGCGTTGTATCCTCGCGCCATGCTCCCTTTCGACGCGGGCGACAGGCCTGCTTTGGACCCCCGGATCGTGGCTGGCGCTCATCTCGAACACCGAGGCACGCAAGGGCCGGCGGGGCCGGACTCGGGCGTGCTGCGGGTGCTGGCGCTCGCCGCCTTGGGCTTCGCCGGAGGCCTCGCGTCAGCCGTGGGTTGCGCGACGTCCGACCAAGTCCTGGAAAAGCGACTCCGCGAGGAGCAGCTCGGCGACGGCGGACCGGTGTGCTCTGACAAGGTGACAGAAGCCTGCTACGGCGGACCCAAGGGCACGGTCGGGCGTGGTGTGTGCAAGACCGGCGAGCGCACCTGCACGGCCAAGGGCGCGTGGGGCGAGTGTGTCGGGCACGTGGTGCCCGCGGCCGAGACCTGCAACAAACTCGACGATGACTGCGACGGCATCGTCGACAACGGCTTCGAGCGCGACGGCGCCCTGTGCTCCTTCAAGGGGGCCAAGGGGGCATGTCGCACCCAAGGCGCCTGGCATTGCTCTGCGGACGGCAAGTCCTCGGCCTGCGACGCGCCGGTCGTCAGGCCGACGCCAGAGAGCTGCAACACCATCGACGACGATTGCGATGGCGAGACCGACGAAGACAGCATCGCTGCCGACAAGCTTGCCTGTACCTCTGGCAAGTCGGGGGTTTGCGCCGCGGGTGGCAACAAGTGCATCAACGGCAAGGTGCGCTGCATTCAAGACGTGCAGCCGGGCGCCGAAATCTGCAACAAGCTCGACGACGACTGTGATGGCCGCGTCGACAACGACTGTGTCTCGGAATCCGCCGCACTCAAACAGGGCGGATGATCTTTCGATCGCGGGCCTTGCCGCTCGCGAGCACAGTGTCGTACATCGCTGCATCCGCGCTCCAACTCGCCGCCCCAAGTTACGGTTTGGGGTTGCGAGAATCGTGGATGCGCGCCTAGGATCAGCGGCCCTGGTCGGCCGCGACCTTGGGGCCCCGCACCCACATGACGCGCGAATCGTTGAATGACACGCTGGTCGAGGACGAGCCTCGGGACGAAGAAACCCCGCGCCCACGCGCCTGGCTCATCTCCATCGGATCCGCGGAGGACAACCTTGCCGCGGCGGGCCGGATCATCCAACTCGACACCATCCATACGGTGCGTTTTGGTCGGGACGAGGCGGCCGAGGGCTTGTCGATCACCGAGTCCGGAACGACGGTCCGCGTTGGCATCCCGTTTGGCTGGGTCAGTGGCGAACACGCCGAACTCATCCTGCGCGAGGACGGACCTGGCGGCCGATTCACCCTCACGGACCTTGGAAGCCGCAACGGCACCCATCTGGCAGGCGAGCGCATCAGTGGCACGGTGCGGCTGCGACCCGGCGACGTGTTCGAGATCGGCCGATCGTTCTGGATGGTCCGCGAGATGGGGCTGCGCAACCTCGGCGGGCCGCGGCTGTCGGAGCTCGACCCCACCGGAACCGTCAGTCCCCACCTCCACCACATTCACCGCACGCTGCATCGCCTGGCGAAGAGTTCGATTCCGATCGTCCTGCGCGGGGAGACCGGCACCGGCAAGGAGTACCTGGCCCGCGCGATTCATCGCACGAGCGGTCGCACCGGTCAGCTGGTGATCGCGAACCTCGGAGGCCTGTCGGAGGCCCGAGTGGAGTCGGCGTTGTTCGGCGAAAATGGCACGTCGGGCCTCTTCGAAGAGGCCGACGGCGGCACCTTGTTGCTCGACGAACTCGGAGAGCTCTCGGCGAGCGTGCAAGCCAAGCTGCTCGTGGCGTTGGCCGAGGGCCGAGCGTCCCGCAAGGGCGAGCAAGCCAGCCGGAGCTTCGATGTTCGCTTGATCGCCAGCACCCTGCACGACTTGCAGCGGATGGTCGAAGACGGGCGCTTTCGTCCCGACCTCTACGCCCGCCTGTCCGGATTCGTTGCCGAACTACCGCCGCTGCGCTCACGTCGCGAGGACATCGGCGTGCTCGTGCGGGCGTTCGTGCAGGACATGCAGCGAGAGGGCCGCCCCACGCGACTGACGTCCAACGCATTTCGCCGGCTGTTGCGCGGCGCCTGGCCTTTCAACATCCGTCAGCTCCGTCAGACATTGAGCACCGCGGCGCTACTCGCGAGCGGAGACGGCACGCTGACCGCCGACGCGCTGGCTGAAGTGCTCGAGCATGACGACGGGCTGCCGGAGAACCCCGACGAAGTTCGTAGCCTGCGCGACGAACTGGTGCGTGGCCTGGCGCGCTGCGCTGGCGACCACGAGCAGATCGCCAAGGAGATGAATCGCTCGCCGCTGCAGATCCAGCGCTGGCTCGAGCGCTTCGCGCTGCGTGCAGAATCTTTTCGTTGAAGACCACGGCCCAAGTGGGCCGTGCGTCAGTCTTCGAGGGCCGCGAGTTCCCGGCCGAGGTGTGGATGGTTCGCATCCTCCTCGAGCCCGCGGCGCAGCATCGCCTTGGCCTTGGGCTTCTCCGCGAGCATCACGTGGGCCCGAGCCAACCCGATGTAGATATCGCCGCGGCGCAGCAGCCCGGACTGATCCGCGTTTTGCAGGAGCATCGTTCGATAGATCTTCAGCGCCTCGCGCCACTCGAGGTCGCTCTCGTAGAGCACACCCAAGGTCATCAGAGTTTCGACGTTGGTCGTGTCGACACGATAGGCCTCCTGGAGGTGCTCGCGGGCTTGCTCACGGTTCTCCCGACGCAGTGAGATCTGGGCCAGCCGAGTCAGGTAGACCGCCAGCGTCTTGCTGCGCTTGCCCCGGCGCCCAACCTCGACCAGCCAGTTGTACATCCCTTCGGCCTCGTCGAAACGCTGGGCACTGAACAACGAGTTGGCGATCCTCCGGTTGATCTCCGAGTCGTCCTGCACCTCTTGGTAGATCGGTGCGAGGGCTCGCAGCGCTCCCTCGGGGTCGCCAAGGCGCTCGAGTTTGAGGTCGACACGCTCGAGAATGAGAGCCCGTCGGGCCGCCGCGTCGGGCTGCTGACGCTCGAGTCGTTCGAGCAGGTTCGCAACGTCGTCCCAGCGTTCCTGCCGACGACAAAGCGCGAGCAACTCGGCTCCGACAGTGTCGTTGCTCGGGTCCAGCGACAATCCGATCTCGAGGTGCTTGCGCCGCGATTCGAGGTCAGCACCCGCGAGCTTCGCCAGCCGCAGATGGAGTTGGGCCCCCGCCGCCCCCTGCGGCTCGAGCGCGACCGCCTGTTGCAGCTTGATCCGCATCGCGCCCTCGTCGCCGCGCGCCTCATACACCGCAGCCAGCGCGAGGATTGCGGGGATATAGCCGGGGTCGAGGTCGAGCAACTCGTCCAAGATGCTCTGCGCGCGCTCGGAGTCGTCGAGTCGCTCGGCCAACAACTCTGCCAGCGTCGAGGCCGTCGAGCGGTAGCCGTCGACGTTGCCGGCGGCGCGGTAGCGCGTCATGCGTTCTTCGAGCAACTGCGCGAGGTCGACATAGCTCTCTTCGCGTCGGAGCAACCGCTCGAGACCGAGGTCTGCGGCACCGTGCCCCGGCTGCTCGACGAGGAGCTGACGGAAGCGAGCGATGGCGTCGATCGGATCGTTGAGTCTCTCCTCGGAGAATCTCGCGAGTTGCTCGAGCACGTCGATGCGCTCGCCACCCTCACACAGCTCGAGCTTGCGCTCGAGATTCTCGCGAGCGTCGTCCCAGCGCTCGAGTCGCTGCAGCAGGCGGTCGAGTTCATCGATTGCGCCGCGGTCGGAGGGGTCATCCGCCAAGGCGTCGTTGAGCACGGTCACCGCTTCGTCGGGCCGGTCGAGATGGTCCACCCAGACCAGGGCGAGTTTGCGACGCAGGCTCTGGCGCTCGGCAGCGTCGACGGCGATCAGGATGCGGCGCCCCAAGGCGTCGACCATCCGGGTGTAGTCGGCCTGCGCGGCGAGCAACGCGAGCAGACGCTGCCAACCCGCGGTGTTGTCCTCATCGGCCTCGAGCAGGCGCTGCAGGGCCTCCAGCGCGAGCGCCGGATCCCGCAGCTGGCCCTCGGCGAGCGCAGCGGCCTCGCCCCACAACGCGGCCTGCCGTGCAGGGTCGTGGTCGTGCTCGGCCGCACGCACCAAAGCGCGATGCTGCTCAACCGCATTTCCGCTCGCGCGGGCTGCGGCGACCGCGAGCTCGATGGCGTCGGTTCGGTCGGGGTCGGCCTTGATCGCGTCTTCGAGCAGGCCCAAGGCGACCTCAGGCTGCGCGAGGGTGCGCAGGAAGAGCGTCGCGGTCGAGACCGCGAGCCCCACGGAAAAGTGTCCGAGGCTACGGGCAGCGTCGAGGGCCGTGCGCAAGATGGCGCCCGCCTCGCTCGCCAGCGCACCGTTGGCGTGGGCGAACACCCGCTCGGCCACCGGGGCTGAGTCGGGCTCGAGCGCGAGCAACTCGCCCCACGCCCGCAGGGAAAGCTGCGGGTCCCCACCCGCCGAGTCGTAGAGGCCAGCGAGCTGCTCGAGTAGCCGCGCCCGCTCGCTCCCCGTGGTCCCGCGCAGGCGCGACTCGACCACGCGGGTTTGCCCGGCGCGATCGTCGAGCCCTTGGTATGCCGACGCGAGGGCATCGAGCAGCGCTGGGTTCGGCGACGAACTCCCCTCGTCGAACAAGCTCTCGAGGCCGCGCAGAGCCGCGGTCGCCCGCGTCAGATCGAACGCATCACGGAACGAATCGAGCGCCCCAGGCCGGTCGCCGGTCTGCATCTGCAGCTCACCCAAGCGCACCAGGACCTCGGCGCGCTGGGCATCGTGGGTCGCCAACCGGCTCAGCTCGCGCAGCGCATGAGCAACCGCAGCGTGGTTGCCCGTGCTGCGGCCCAGTCGCTCGATGCGAGCACACAGATCCACCGTTCCGAGTCCGTCGTCGAGCAACGGCTCGAGGATCTCCAGCGCCCGGCCGAGCTCGCCGAGGATTTCCTCGCACAGGTGCGCCGCGTAGCTCGCCAGCGCGACCCGAGCGGCGGGCTCGCGATCGGGTTCGACGGACTTGGCGCGCAACAACTCGGCGTGCTCGGCCCCGCCGCCGAGCTGGATCGCGAGCCGCCCACCCTGCTCGAGCACAGACGCAAGCGCCGCCTCATCCGAAACGTCGATCAGACCGATCCACGCGGCCAGTGCGCCCGCCGAGTCCTCGAGTCGCTCGATCCGCAGCTTGGCGAGCACGCGAAGCGCGACCTGCTGCTCCCCCGGATCGTGGGTGAACGCCGACCGCGCCTCCCAGACCTCGGCCAGCTCGCGCCACTTCCCTGCTGCCTCGAGGCGCTCGATCACCAGTGCCGACGCGGCTTCGTGGCTCGCCTCGGTCTTGGCCAACGCCGTGACATCAGCAAGCGCACCGACCGAAGCAGGCAGCCACTGGAACACCTTCTCGTAGGCGCCCAACGCCGCTGGTAGATCACCCAGCGCGCCCGACTGCAGTCGCGCGATCTCGAGCCACAATCCGGCCCGCTCGGCGTCGCTCCGGGCAAGTTCACTGCGCCGGGCCAGCACATCGACCGCCTCGCCCTGCCGTGACTGCGCGAGTAGGGCGTCCGTGAGCAGCATGAGCGCCTCGCCATCTTCGCCGGCTTCGCCGAGCAACGCCTGGAGCCCGTCGATCTCGGCCGTGCGGTCATCGGCCGCGCGATGCAGTGCCGCGAGCCGCAAGCGCAACTGCCGTCGCCCGACCCCTGAATCACTGGCCTCGATCTGCCGCTCGACGATGTCGATCAGCTCCCGGCCGGCACCGCGCCGTTCATAGGCGCGCGCGAGTCGGCCAAGCGCCTCGGTGTCGGTGGACTCGAGCTCGAGCACCTCTCGCCACGCACCCTCGGCTGCGTCCGGCTGCTCGAGCGTGTCGTCATACAGCACGGCCAGCCGCCGCAATAGCCCGATCCGCTCACGATCGTCGACCGTCAGTACTGCTCTTTGACGCAGCACCTCGGCCAACGCCGCATGATCACCTGCGAGCACCAGCGCAGCATCGAGCAGCGCGAGCGCGTCGGCGCGATCGCCATCGAGCGCCAACGCTGCGCGCAGGTGATCGATCGCAACACTCGACTCGCGCGCTGCGTGGCGGATCCGCGCCGCCCACACCAAGAGGTCGACGCGACGATCGCGATCGTTCGCAAGCGGCTCGCCGGCGGCCGCCGTGGCCAGCGCGTCGGCAAGTTCTCGCTCCATCTGCAGCACCGCGGCGACCTTGCCGGCAAGTTCATCGAGTCGTTGCAGCGACGCCTCGGGCCCAGGCTCGGCGAGTGCACGCACGATTGCCGCAAACCCGGCAGCGGCAGTCCCCTGGGCGCGCCCCTGCAACAGCGCGATCTCGTGGTGAAGCTCGTGACGGGCGTGCGGATCCGAAGTGTGCGCGAGCTGCCACTCGTCGATCTCCACCAACCGGCGGAGGTTGTTGCCGCGCTCGTAGATCGGCCGCAGCAGCCCCAGAACGCGGGGCCGCATGTCCTTCTTTGCTTGCGCTACCCTCTCGAGCATCGCCAAAGCGTCACGGTCGTCCGGCGCATCGACCAAAATGCCCTCGATCGTATCTACGGCACCGTGCTCGTCGGCCAGCGGGCCGGCCTGTAGCTCCGCCACGCGCAGCGCCACTCGCAGTCGATCTTCGGTGTCCGCAGTGCGTGCGATGCGATCGCGCAGCGCGTCGAGCAGCTCGCCGTGCCGGCGGGTGTCGCCAAGGATCTGCTCGAATCGCGAGCGTGCGAGGTCGTGCTCCGGGCGGAGCTCGAGAATGCGCTGATAGGCGCGTGCAGCCTGGGCGGGATCGTCGAGCAATTCCTGCGCAAGCGTCGCGAGCTTGCGCAACAGCTCGATCTGGCGGTCGCCGTTGGAGCTGCGGTCGGCCTGAGCCCAATAGGCCTCGGCCAGCTCGGTCCAAGCCTCGCTCTGCGTCAGGGCGACCTCGAGCTGAGAGAACAATCCCGTGCTCTCGGGCTGGGCCGCGAGCAGCCGCTGGTACAGCGGCACCGCCCGCATCGGCTTGCGCAAGGTGCCGGCCCACAGCTCGGCGGCATCGCGAACGATAGCCAGAATCTCATCACTATTGTCGCCGCCGACATCCTCGGTGACATACGCCGTCAGCAGCTCGGCGTAGCGGTCGGTGTTGCCGAGCACTCCGGCAAGTCGGGACAGCTGGTCGCGCACGTAGCGATTTCCCGGCTGCTCGCGAAACAGCCGGGTGTAGCTCTCGAAGGCGCGGTCGAGGTCCTCGAGCTGCTCCTCCTCGATCTGCGCGATCCTCAGTAACAGCTTGCCGCGGGCGACATCATCGGGGGCATCGGCGAGGCGAATCTCCTGGATCTGGATCAGCCGCTGCCAGTTTCCCACCGCGGCAAAGACCGGCTCGAGCATCTCGGCGACCCGCCCACGCATGGCGGGGTCCACCAGGTAGCGCCCGAGTTCCTCGGTGGCGACAGCGTGGTCGGGGTCCAGACGCAGCGCGGTGGCGAGGTGGCGGATGCCGGCTTCGGCGTCGTCGAGCTTCTCGCCGAGCAAGTGTCCCAAGCGCAGGTGAGTGTCGACCGCTGCCCGTCCGCTCTGGCCGGCGAGCTTGCGTCCGAGATACACGGCGAGCTCGCGCCAGCGACTCGTGGCTTCGTACAGTGGTTCGAGCGCAGCCTGGACCTCGGGCCGTGCGAGGCCCTCGGAGGACAGTCGCTCGTAGAGCCGGATCGCATCCTCGGGACGCTCCAGCTGACGTCGCATCAACTCGGCCGCACGCACTAGATATTGATCGCGCAGGCTGCCATCGGTGGTCCGATCGGCACGCGCGGCGAGCAGATTCGCCAGGGCCTCATGCTCGGACTGCTGTAGATAGATCCGCTCGAGCGAATCCGCAGCCTCGGGGTCACCCGGCGCGAGTGCGAGCACCCGCTCGTAGGCATGGCGGGCCTCATCGAGGCGACCGAGTCGGTCGAGTGCGACCTGCCCCATCGACCGCAGCACGCGCTGCTGCAGCTCGGCCTCGAGGATGTGGTCCACCGTCGCCCCGTAGGCGGCCAGCAGGCCCTCGGCGCGATCGGCCTCGGCACCGAGCGACTCGACCTTGGCGAGAATCTCCGACAGCTCGGGCTGGTCCGCGGCCTCGGCCATCGCCTCGCACAACACACCGAACGCCCGGTTGGGATCGCCGATCCGCTCTTGTTGGGTCTTGGCGACCCGCATCAGAGCCGCGAGTCGGCGGCGCCCCGAGGGCTGCTTGCGCGCCTGGAGTTCCTCGAGCGCGACCAACTCGGGCCAGTTCTGCTCGGCCTCGTACAGCGGCATGAGAATGCGGATCGCTCGCTCGCGGGTGTCGTCGCCGTCGACGTAGCGGGCGACCTCGGCCCGCGCTTGCGCGTGAATGGGCG
>CANLQR010000338.1 GCA_947492135.1 Deltaproteobacteria bacterium
ATCACGTTGGCATCAGACCGTGCGTCGCGCTAGAAGGTGATGATCGGCCCGAGGGTCAGATCGAACAACGCGCTGGTCGTCGACGGGAACCACGCTCCGACGTCGAGCTCGGCGAACAACGCGAAGTTCTTCACGATCTGATAGTGGACGCCGAGCAGGCCGCCGACAAAGCCGGGTCCGAGGCGCACGGTGTCGATGCGCGTGTCGGTCGCCGGCGTGTTGGCCGACACCGACCCGGCAAGCTGGCGGTCGGTCTCGTTGGTCGGATCGCAACCGGCGGTGTAGGGCCACACCGTCGTGCAGTTCGCGACGTCGACCTGCATGGTCACCGGGTCGGCTGGACCCGAGTACGCGATCTCGATCGCATCAGGCACGCTGTTGCCGTTGCGATCGTTGGAAAAGCCCATGTTCACGCGCAGCCGCGCCGCGCCGAAGCCTGCGAATCCACCGGCATAGACCCGTAGCTTGCGTTCGTCCTTGCCGAAGAAGTACTTGACCTTCAGTCCGATCGACCACGAAAACGGCGGTTTGCGCTGCACGCCCGAGGGGTTCGCGGAACGCACGTCGTTGACGAACGAGTCGTTCGTCGACTTTTTCGGATCCTCGGTGAAGACCTTGCTGCCGCTGACCACCTGAAGCCGTCCGAACAGCGAAAGCACGATGTTCTTGCTGACGCGAACGCCGATCTCCGGGACGATGTGAAACGGCGCGCTGGCGAGACCGGTCGTGACCGGGTGTTTGGCTCCGCAGTAGTCGGCGTCGTAGGCAGCAGTAAGCGTGGCGATGTCGGTGGGCAACGCCCCCACGATCGACGAGATCTCGGTGAGGTTTGCACCGAAGCTGACCTGATCCTTGGCGAGCGGACCATCGGCGGCTTTCCAGCGCTCGATTGCGCAGGCCTGCTCGCGCACCAGGTACGTGCTGCTACCGGGGCCTGGCGTGAACTGCTGGTACGTCAGCTCGGCGGTCCCACGCGCGATCCCGGCGCCGGTGCCGACGCCGAAGCTGATGAACACGCGCGGCAGCTTGCTCTTGCCTTTGGGCTTCTTGGGCTTCTTGGGCTTGGTCTCGTCGTCGCCCTCGGTCGGCGTCCCCGATGAAGTCGGATCGCCCACGCCGGCAGCCACCACCGCAGCGTCACCACTGGGCTCGAGCAATCCGGGTCGCTCCTTGTCACCAAGGTGACCCAGCGTTTTTGAACCACTCGCGTCGAACGCGTAGAAGAAATACTGCAGCGACGCGTCGCCGTGCTTGGCCGCGGGCAGCGTGAAGGTGCCGAGGTTGCCGAACACGGTCATCGACTCGCCGACGAACTCACCGGTGTCGCCGACCTTCCGCCAATACAACACGATCTGTCCACCGTCGGGGATCGCCACGTTCGCAAGCGCAGTGAATTCGATGTCACCGCCGCGACCGTACGGTGGCGCCGTGTGGATGAACTCGGCGTTGCTGGGTCGCGCACCGCCGCGCCGCGCCTCCTCCAGCAGCTTCTGCAGGTCGGGCGAGCGCAGCTCGATCGCCAGCGTCGAGTTGAAATCGCACGCGATCGCTTGTTTGAAGGCTGCGAGCGTCTGGGCACGGTTGCCGGAGTTCGAGAAGATGATCCCGCCGCGCAACACATGCACCGGGGCCAGCGTCGGGTCGCTGCCCAATCCCGCCCCCTCGGCCCGCGACACCGCGGCATCGAGCGTCGCGAGCGCGGCCTCGAGGTCGAGATTGTTGAACTGCTCCTTCGCCGACGCGTGCGCGTTGCGGACGTCGTCGCGCGGAGTCGCGTGACCCGTGGCGCTCGTGAGCCACAGGGGAAGCGCGATAGCCAAGCCCCCGGCGGCGCGCAACAGCGGCCCCCACATGGTTCGAGAGGCGGAGGCGCGCGACAGGGGGGCTTGTTTCGACACGGGTTCTGCTCTCGTCATCGGTCTCGCCCGCCAGCGCGCCCTTTAGGGGCTGCGCTTGCAGTCCGCGTTGGAGACATTGAACTCAACGCGGCGATTGCGGGCGCGACCGTCGTTGGTCTTGTTGCTATCGATCGGGCGTTCTTCGCCAAAGCCGACCGGCTTGACCCGCTCGGATTTCACGCCCTTGCCGACCAGGTAGTCGACCACTGCGTCGGCCCGCTTCTGCGACAGCGTCTGGTTGGACTTGTTGGAGCCCTTGCTGTCGGTATGTCCTTCGGTGCGAAAGTGCAGCGTCTCGGGGACCTGGTTCATCACCGTGGCGACGTCGTCGAGCAGCTCGAAGCTCCGCGCGTCGATGTCCCACTTGTTGAACTTGAAGAAGACCTTCTCGCTGATCTTCACCGAGCAACCGTCGAACTCGGCCTTGAGATCCGGGCAGCCGTCATCGTCGCGATCGCCGTCGTAGTCCTCGGGCTTGTCGGGACACTGGTCCTTGCCCTTGCACTCGGCCGCCCAGGTCGACTCGACGCCCTTTTCCACGACCCACGGGTCGCAGATCTTGTCCTTGTCGTTGTCGGCATCGGGGCAGCCGTCGTCGTCGGCGAAGTTGTCGATGTCCTCGGGATCGTTCTTGCATTGATCCGGGTCGTCGAGAATCCCGTCGTTGTCGTTGTCGGGCTCGGGGCAACCGTCCTCGTCCTCGAACTGATCGTAGTCCTCGGGCTCGTTGCGACAGTCGCGCTCATCCTTCTTGTCGAGGTTGACCCACTTGCCGTTCACGAAGCTCGAGGCGTCGAGGACCTTGTCCTTGTCGTTGTCGATGTCAGGACAGCCGTCGTTGTCCTCGTGGCTGTCGAAGTCCTCGGGATTGTCGGGGCAGGTGTCGGCCGCGTCGTCGTAGCCGTCGCCGTCGCGGTCGCCGATGGTGCCGGTCGGCGCGTCACGACAGCGCTCGGGATCGGTCAGCTTGCGCGCGCGCTCGGTGTTGAACGCCGCAATGTCGGCGTGCTCCTTGCCGCGGTAGTACTCGCCGCGCGACAGGGCATCCTGGGCGAACTTGATGTGCGCCTCGCCGATCGCGGTCTCCTTGGGCGCGCAGTTCAGCGACTTGCTGCCGTCGCGGATCGCCCGCTGCAACTCGGTCTGTGTGCCCTCGACCTCGCCGTAGAGCTTCTGGCCAATGCAGCCGGACAGCCCGAGCACCGCCGGAAAGATGCCCAGCGAAAGCGTGCCCATCAAGCCAGGCCGGCGAACTCGAAGCCGGTTCACGTCGCGACGAATCACCGTCCACCCCCAACACTGCCGCCGACGGTTCCCTTGGCCGCGGGCGCAGCCGAACCCGCGGCTTTACCCGCCGAGTCCTTCTCGTCCTGCTTGGCCTTGTCGGCTGTGGTCTCGCGCATCTGGCCAGACTCGCGCCGCGCAGCCTTCTTCTTCGCCTCTTCGGCGAGCTGCTTGGCACGGTCGCCGTAGTCGAACGCGCGATCGTACTCGCTGTACGCCATCAGGACCTTGGCCTGCTCGAGATACGTGACGGCGCCCCAGTACTCGTAAGGCGCATACTGCTTCGCACCGGCTTTCTCGGCCTGACCCACCGAGCGGCTGGCGTCGACCGCCACCTTCTTCAGATAGCCGAAGGGACCGCACCCGAGCGTCAGGGACATGGCGACGGTGCCAAGTACCCAGACCAGACGATTGCGGCGCACGGAGGCGGGGGCAAGGGGGCGCGGCAGGCCACAGTGGCAGCGCTGATTCGTTGAGGCGGTCACCGCGGGCTCCTTGTCGTAGACATTCGGATAAGGGCGGCGGCGCTTGGGCCCGACCACCGAGCATTCTCTCGCGATTTCGCGGCTCGGACGATATCAGGGCCCTGGCTTGGGGGTCAACTCGGGTAGTCTGGCGCGCAGTGGTCGGGATCGGCACGCCGCGGCGCCGTTGGCTGGGGCTGGGGCTGGCCCCATGGTGCGAACTCGCCTCGGTCGGCGCGTGCCTGGCCGTAGCGTCGTCGTGCACGCGTGTCTCGGATACCGAACGGTTCGAGCCCGACGACGAGCCCCTGTCGATCGTGCAGACCGTCCCCGTTGGGGGTGCCCAGGGGGTTGCCCGCGACGCGGCGATCGACCTGTGCTTCTCCCACCCTGTCGATCCCCGAAGCCTCGCGCCGACCGACGCGAGCATGAGTTCGGGGGAGACGGCGATCGACAGCGAGTCGAGCCTCCAGCTGGTGCCCTGGACCGAGCCCGGCGGCGGCGCGGTCGGGGCACAAGGCCCCGCGGCCGCTCCGTGGTGTCCCGGTAGCGTGCTGTCGGTTCGCCCCAAAGCGCCGCTGCTCTCCGGGCTGCACTACCGGCTGCGCTTGATCCCGCGCGCGCGTGGCTGGAATGGCGAGCTGCTCGACACCGACGCGGACGGCTGGACACCCGAGGGCGATCGCATGCGCTACTACCTCGAGTTCACCGTCGATCCCGCGCCCGAAGCCGAGCACGAGCTCCCAAACGATGGCGAGGGCCCACAAGGCCGCGAGCCCGAGGCGCCGGCAGGGCCGACCCTCACCGAGCTCTTCGCGGGCGGCAATCTGTTCGATCCGGCACGCACGACCTGCAGTTGCCACCGTGACGTCGAGAGTCTCGCGCTGGCGCGACTCGATCTGCGTGACATCGACCGCGCCTATGCCGGGCTCGTCCTCGACACCCGGCCGCGCGAGACCGGCTTTCCCTTGGTCTCGCCGCGCCTGCCCTCGGACAGTTTTCTGATGCAGAAGATGGTCCGCGATCATCGAGGTGACGCGCTCGAGGGGATCCTCGGCGACGCGATGCCGCCCGATGAGGCGTTGCCGTACACCGACTATGTGATGCTCGCGCAGTGGATCGCGACCGGCGCGGTCGAGTGATCTCTACTACCGCGCCTCGACCAGCTGGTCGGTCTCCATCGCCCGCACATGCTTGAGCATGCTCTCCAGGCGTCCACGCCGGAGCTTCGCCCGCTCGAGGACCTCGACGAACTCGGGATCCTTCGCCAGCCCCAACTTCGCGGCCCGCTCGTACTCGACCAGTGCGAGCTCGGTCTGTTGCAGACAATTGGCCACGTTGTCGCCGCTGAGCGAGGCCGCCTGCGCGTTCTGGGCGTAGTGGAGCTTGCACGGGCCTTGCTCGGCGGCGGACTCGATCTCGAGCCCGCGCTGGAACACGTCGCGCTTGTTCTCACCACAAGCGGTCGACGCCATGACCACGCCCAGGCACCACACGATCGATCGCGACACGTCGAGGATCATAGCGCGCGCGGGTGAGCCTCGCCACCGTCGCCGGCTGAGCGGAGTCGTCAGTGACCCGCTGTGCTCGGCTCGGTCACCAGCGCACGGGCCCGCGCCCTCGCAGACTCGGCACCCGGCTCGTCACCGGCGGCGACGCGCACCTCGGCAAGCCGCAGCCACACCTCGGGCCTCCAGGGGCGCAACGCGACCGCCCTGCCCGCGAGCGCCTCGGCCTGGGCAAGTCCGGCGGCCCGCCCCTGGGGATGCAGATCGGGATCGCGGGCGAGATAGAGCGCGAGGTTGAGCAGCGTCACCTGCCGAGTCGGATCGGCCGCGAGCGCGCGACGCGTCCAGTCCATCGCCGACGCTGCGTCACCCATCCGATCGAACAGGCCACCGAGCGTCACCATCGAGCCCGCATGCTCGGGGTCGACCTCGGTGAGCGTGGTCTGCAACGCGGACGCGGCCTCGCCGAGATCGCCGCCACGGCGCACGTGTCCGCGCGCCCACTCGGCGACGGCCACCGCGAGCCGACGACGATCGTCGGGCGTCACCAGTTGCGGCAACCAGTGTTCGATCTGCGCACGAACCCTCGGCGGCGTCATCGCCGGTGAGCCGGCGCGAGGCCTCGCGTCGATGGCCAGCGGCAGCCCAGCGAACGGGCCGTCGAACCGGACCGCCGCGAACACACCCGAGGCGGCGTTCTCGAGCGCGACCGGACCGTCGTGAGCGGCGATCGCCGCTTCGATGCGGCCGGCCTCGGAGCCTGCCGCGCCCACGGCCTCCCACACCGCGGCGTGGGCACTGCGGCGTCCCGCTGGCGGTGGACGATGCAGATGCTGACCGGGCCAGGTCAAGAGGTCTGGTCGCGCGCCCTCGACCACGCGTGCCCACGTCACGCCCGCACTCAGATCATCGGTCTGCGTCAGCAACAACGTCCCCGGCGGGAGCTGTGCGAGAGCCTCACGAGCCCACAGCTGCGGCGCCCACGATCGCATCGTTGCGAACTCGCCGACCGAGCGTATCGCCGCCGGCACCACCAGCACGGTCCACACCAAAGGCAGCACGGCCTGGC
Source organism: Deltaproteobacteria bacterium (assembly GCA_947492135.1). GTDB lineage: Bacteria > Myxococcota_A > Polyangia > Nannocystales > Nannocystaceae > Xiheibacterium. The sequence goes on from CANLQR010000338.1 coordinate 6,224, forward strand.
GCAACCGCGGCTGCGATCGCAGCCAGCCGTCGAGCGCGACCGCGACGAGCAGCACCACACACCACACCAGCACCAGACCGGTCTGGCGATCGACACCACCCATCGGGTTGATGCCGACCGCGTAGAACAGCGAGCCCAACCCCCACGCGCTGACCGTACCCAGCGCGCGACGATCCGCGAGCTTGGCGGGGCCAACCCAGGACGACACCCACGCGAGCAACCCGAGGATCGGCCCCGAAGGCCCGAGGTCCTCGCCCAGCCGGGTGATCACCCCGGCTGCGTTGGCCCACCATAGTGACGCCGATCGCGGCAACATCTCGTCGGCGTACGCGGTGCGAATCGAGCTCGCGAGCAGATGATCGACCATGGCCGAAAACGACTGGGGGTCGGCCCAGTCGGTGACAGGCTCGCGGGCAGCCGCCAGTGGAATCGTGAGCACACACGCCGATGCGAACACGACCACCACGGGGGCCCACAGTGCGTACGCCCGTCGGTGACGCAGCGCCGACACCCACACCGCGAGCAGCAGCGGCGGCAGCAGCAGCCGCAGCTCGGCGAAACCCCAGATCGCCAACGTCGCGACGAACGTGGCGACCAACCTCGCACTCGGTCGTTCACCGCGACCGCGCGCGGGATCGAAGCCATCGGCCACGACCGCGAGCGCGGCGAGCTGCGGTGCGTAGAGTTCTACGCCCCGTGCGTGACGCAGCAGTGTCATGCCGGCGAACAACCACGCCAGTGCGCCCCAGCTGACCCACGGGTGGACACCACGGCGCTGTAGCAGCCGCAGCGTCATCACAGCGAGCACCGCGGCTGCAACGCTGCTCACCAAGGCCATGCGCCAACCCAGCGGTCCCAGCGGCAACAGCGTCGAGAGCTGCAGCAGCGCCGCGAGGCCAGGTGTGCCGGGCGGGTGCATCACGCCGAGTTCGAAGCCCGCAGCAGCGAGTTCGCCGGCATCGAGCCACGCCATCGCCGGCGACGCCCCGACCGAGGTCAGTGCGAAGCCGAGCAGCGCGGCGGTCACCGCTTGGGTCCGCTGGCCGGACTGGACGCCCACATCGACTGGATCGAGCGGGTTGAGCCCATCGCGCCGATCGTCAACCGGGACGACCGGTTCGGCCTGGACGAACTGCGTCATCGCCTTGGTGCGAGTGTACCACCGTGGACACCCCGTGGTAGGTTGCGGTCGCGCGTTGCGGTTCCGAGGCGTTCGCGCGTTTGCCATGCGACGTCCGCAGATTCGCCGCGACAGTTCACCGCTTGCTCCGTCGACGGCGGTCTGCCTTGGTGCGTTCGATGGTCTGCATCTCGGACATCGTGCGCTCATCGAGCGTGCGCGCGGCCACGCCGAGCACGTCGCGCTGGTCACCTTCGACCCTCACCCACAGCGCGTGCTCGCCCCCGATCGACCTCTGAGGCTGCTGCTGACCGCCGAACAGCGGGAACGAACCGCCGCCGCGCTGGGGATCGACGCGTTGGTCTTGTTGCCGTTCGATGCCGCGCTTGCTCGGGTGTCGGCGGAGGATTTCGTGCGCGACCACCTCGCTCGACTCGCACCCACGGCGATCGTCGTCGGTACCGACTTTCGCTTCGGCGCCGGGCGGCGGGGGGACGCCGCGATGCTGCAAGCGTTGTTACCGAGCCACGGCATCGCGGTCGAGGTCGTCGAGCCGGTCGAGTCGGGCCCGGTTTTGAACCCCAGCGCGCCGCAGCACAAGCTCAGCAGCAGTGCCGTTCGCGACGCCGTCGTTGCCGGGGACGTGGCGCGCGCCCATGCCATGCTCGGACGCCCCCACGCGGTGATCGGGACGGTCGTCGAGGGTGATCGTCGCGGCCGCACTCTCGGGTTTCCCACCGCGAACCTCGAGACGGGTCCGCCGCGCCACGCTGAGGCCGCGCTGTTGCCCGCGGTTGGCGTCTACGCGGTTTGGCTCGCGCCGGTACCGTCACCCCTGCGCGCGCCGACCGAGCTTGTTGGGCCCCTGCCCGCGGTCGCGAACCTCGGCACCAACCCCACCTTCGCCGGCGCCCGCACGCCCCGGCTCGAGGTGCACGTCATCGACCGCGATCTCGGCGACACCTTGTACGGCACCACCGTCGAGGTGTGGTTCGTCGAACGGCTCCGCGACGAGATCCGTTTTTCCGGCGTCGATGCCCTCGTCGCCCAGATCAAGCTCGACATCGACAGCGCCCGTGCACGCCTCGGGACCGCGTCGGACGACGGCGTGCTTGCCCCACCGATGATCGGGGACCCCCAGCAGTGACCGATCGCGACCCGCTTGCGACGCCGACGCTCGCGCGGCTGTACATGGGCCAGGGCCACTTCGATCGCGCACGCACCGTGCTC
>CANLQR010000339.1 GCA_947492135.1 Deltaproteobacteria bacterium
GAGCACGTCGCTTCGTCACGCACGTTCGAGATCGACAAGGGCCGGGTGATTCTCGGCGCTCCGACCTGGTACCTGGTGGCCGAGACCTGCGAGGTATTTCTCGTGCTCGACACGCCCCCGTGGGTGCTCGCGGCCATGAGCAAGCAGCCGCGGATCGTGATGGATGCTCGGGTCGACGCCGACGCGATGGACGCACTGTCCTCGCGCCTGCACCACGCCGGCGTGCCGCGTGCGGATCTGTTCGCCTTGGCCAGCGACGCGCGCAAGGTCGATCAGATCATCGTGACGATCGAGGGCGATCCCCAGCGGGTCAAGGTCCAGCTCGCCGCGCGCTATGGGCTGATCACGCTGGGCATTGCCGGTGAGGATCCAGAGTCAGCCCGCTATTCGCTGCACGCGGGCGCCGAGAACATCACGTTCTATCGCGACCTCGACACCGAGGCCGCCGCACGCAAGGCGCTGGTCGACCTCAAGCTCGAGTGGCTCCCCGGCGACGATGCGTTCGTCGCCACCGGGGACACTGCGATCGAGTTTCTCATCGTCGGTCTGCCTCTGCTGCCCGAGGAGTGGGAGCGCCGCGTCCCCAAGCTGCCCAAGATCCGCTCGAAGTCGCCGTCGCCACGGGTCTCGGTGTCCGGTGGCGATGGTTCGGTCCTCGACGTCGAGGCCGTCGTCGACGTCGACGGAGAGACCGATCTGATCTCGTTCCGCGACCTGCTGCGCTGGCTCCACGAGGGTCGGCGGTGGGTCACGCTGGCCGATGGCAGCGTGGTCAAGCTCGACCCCAAGATCCTCCAGCCAGTCGCAGACGCGACGGGCGACATGCAGTTCGACAAGGACGGCAAGGCCGAGGTCTCGACGCTCGAGCTCGGCGCGCTGTCGCACTTGCTCGCCGAGGTCCCCACGGCCGAGGTCGCCAAGGAGGTCCGCACGCTGCTGGCCGGGATGACCGGCGAGCGCTCGGGCAAGGCGCCGCGCAAGGCCAAGGCCTTGACCGCCAAGCTGCGCGAGTACCAAAAGTCGGGCTTTGCGTGGCTGTGGCAGCTCCACGAGAACCGCATGACCGGCATCCTCGCCGACGACATGGGCCTGGGAAAGACCGTGCAGGCCCTCGCGCTGCTCACCAAGGCCAAGGAAGAGGAAGGCCCGGCGCCCACGTTGATCGTGTGCCCGACCTCGGTGTTGCTGGTGTGGAAACAAGAGGTCGCCAAGTGGGCTCCGACCCTGTCGCTGCTGATCTGGCACGGCCCCGAGCGCATGGAGAACGCGCGCCTGCTGAAAAAGACCGACGTCGTGGTCACCAGCTACGCGTTGCTGCGCCGCGACATCGACGACCTCGCCAAGGTCAAGTTTCGCTACGTCATCCTCGACGAGGCCCAGTACATCAAGAACTGGACCACGACCACCGCCAAGAGTGCCAAGCTGCTCAAGAGCGAGCACCGGCTGGCAATGTCGGGCACCCCGGTCGAGAACCATCTCATCGATCTCTGGGCGATCTTCGACTTTCTCGCGCCCGGCTTTCTCGGCAAGCTCACCGACTTCCAGAAAAACTACGTCAAGCCGATCGAAGATGGCGACACCCGGGCGCTCGAGCAGCTGCGCGTGCGCGTGCGGCCGTTCGTGATGCGGCGCAAAAAGGAAGACGTCGCCTCCGAGCTGCCGCCCAAGACCGAGCAGACGATCTTCTGTCATTTCGGGCGCTCGCAGCTCGGTCTGTACAACCGCATCCTCAAGGCCGCGAAGGACGAGATCACCGGGCGCATCGACGAGGTCGGGGTCGAGAAGGCCCAGATGACGATCCTGGCCGCGCTGACCCGGCTGCGCCAGGTGTGCGGCGATCCCCAATTGCTTGGACTGCCCGAGGGCACACCGGTGCCGCCATCATGCAAGCTCGAAGCGTTCGAAGAGCTCATCGCCGACGCGGTGGGCTCGGGGCGCAAGACCCTGGTGTTCTCGCAGTTCGTCGAGATGCAGAAGATCCTCGCGGCCTCGCTCGAGAAGCTCGGCATCGACTATCTGTGGCTGCATGGCGGCACCAAGAACCGCGAAGAGCTCGTCGGCAAGTTCCAGCAGACCGGGGGCCCGCCGGTGTTTCTCATCAGCCTCAAGGCCGGTGGCAGCGGCATCACGCTGACCGAGGCCGACACCGTCATCCACTTCGAGCCGTGGTGGAACCCCGCGGTCGAGGATCAGGCGACCGACCGCGTGCACCGTATCGGTCAAGACAAGCCGGTCATGGTCTACCGCATGGTGGTCGAGGACACCGTCGAGCAAAAGATGGTCGAGCTCGGCCAGCGCAAGCGGGCGGTCGCCGAGAGTGCGCTGGGCCGTGACGCCAGCGCGGGCAAGAGCCTGACGATGGCGGACGTCGAGGAGTTGCTACGCACGCCCGCGATCAATCCCTGGGACTGACGGCACCGGGACGTTTGGGCGGCGCCACGACGCCACCCCACGACCATCGTGCCTGGGGTAGGCTCAAACGCCCCGCTCCACACCGCTTGCGCGACTGCACCCCACAGGGTCGCGAAAATGTGCGACGCTACAGTTCGGTCGTCTTGCGACCGTCCCCGGTTTGTAAGAGCGAGATGGTGCCGAACGACGAACCTCCTTCCCCCCGCTGGGTGCGGAGTCAGCGATTCGGGTTGTCTGGCTATGCCCGCACGCTGGTCTCGGCCTACCGCGCGGGCATCACTGCCGCGGGAACCAGCGGTGACCATGGTGCCTTTGCCCGCGCGAGCGCGGCGTGGGCGGCGAAGTACGAGCTGAGCCCCGACGACGGCATGTACCTCGCCGAGCTCGAGCGCACCCCCGTGACGCTGGCCCAGCTCGGTGAGGCGCTTGCGGTCTGCAGTCAGTCGCGAGACGACATCAGCCGTTGCATCAAGCGCCTGGTACGTGCCGGTGTGGTCGTTGCGATCCCGATCCCGTGAGATCAGGACACTGCGAAGCTCGCGATCGCTTCGCGAAGTGACTGCACCAAGTCTTCCGGGAAATAAGGCTTCTGGATGAAGCCCGCCGCAAGCAGCGTGAGCGTCGTACTGCTCGAATCGGCGCTGTAGCCCGAGCTGAGCACCACCGGCAACTGTGGCCAGCGCTCGTGGATACGCAACAACGTGGCCTCACCCGAGAGCTCCGGCATCGTGAGATCCAGCAACACCACATCGACGGTGTTCGGAGCGGCCAGCAGGTCGAGCGCCTCCTTACCGTTGGCGACGGACACCACCACGAAACCGGCGCGGGAGAGTATTCGCGCGGCGAGTTCGCGGATCAGCTTCTCGTCGTCGACGACCAGCACGGTCGAAGGCGCCCCACTCGTCGGCCGCTGCGACGCGCCGGGCGACTCAGGCACTGCGGGCCGAGCTGGCTCGCCGGCGACCCCGGCAGCTTCACGCAGCGCGGGTAGATACAACCGAACCGTCGTGCCCCGACCGAGCGCCGAGGTGATCTTGATCGCACCGCGATGCCCCCTCACGATACCGCTCACCGCCGCCATGCCGAGCCCACGCCCCTGGGGTCGGGTGGTGAAGAACGGATCGAACACCCGGCGCACGGTGTCCTCGCTCATTCCGATCCCGTGATCGCGCACCTCGAGGACCACGTGTTCACCCGCAACGAGCTCGCCATCCCGCCCGGTCGGCCGGTCGGACCCGAGGGTCTCGGCCCGCGTCGCCACGGTGACGATCCCAGGCCGACCTTCGAGTGCATCAGACGCATTGGTGAGCAGGTTCATGAGGACCTGACGAATCTGCGTCGCGTCGGCCTCGGTCCGCAGCAATGCGGGCGACAGATCGTAGTGAACCGTCGTGGTCTTGGGGATCACCGTCGCCAACAGCGGCTGGGTCGCGCTGACCAGCTGACTCAGGTCTACGGGCCCGATGACGAACTTGCCCTTGCCCGAGTACGCCAGGATCTGCCGGGTCAGGTCGGCGCCGTGTTGGGCCGCCGTGTGAATCGCGGCAACCAGCGGCCGCACGGGCGCGTCAGGACCAAGCTCGTCGAGCGCAAGTGAAGCGTTGCCCAGGACACCGACCAGAAGATTGTTGAAGTCGTGGGCGATGCCCCCGGCGAGCAGGCCGAGACTCTCGAGGCGTTGCACCTCGCGCAGCCTGGTCTCAGCTTCGTGCAGCGCTGCTGCACTGGCATCGCGATCGGTCACGTCGAGCAAGTAGCCGCGAAAGTCCGTGACCTCGGATCCCCGTCGACCCACCACCGTGAAGTCATAGATCGTGCGATATTCGCCGTCGGCGCGCCGCAGCCGGTAGGACTGCTCGAACGTCGCTTGACCACTGGCCACGGCGGCCTCGACCTCGCGACCGACCCGATCGAGGTCGTCGGGATGGACGAGCGAACTGTAGGTTGTGGTTCCTCGGATGAGATCTTCGGGCGCGTGGCCGAACTGGGCCACGAGGTTGGGGGACGCGTAGTCCACCGGCCAACCCGGCTGGTTGCGCCACTTGAAGACCACAGTGGGTCCTCCCACGAACATGCCGCGCTCGGATTCGACCTGGTCGACCGCCCGTTGCCGATCGATGGCGAACGCTGCGAACGCTGCGACCGTCTGGACCAGCTGCAGTTCGATCGGATCGAGCACCTGGGGCGTGGAGAAATACACCATGAACTTGCCGATGACTCCGCCGCCGGCCACTAGCGGAATCATCGCCATCGCGGCGATGCCTTCGGCCGTGATGGTCGCGAGATACGGCTCCAGCCCGGGATCCTGGGCGACGTCTGCAATCACCAACGGCACCGCGTCGACCTGACCGGGAACCCACGGCGTGTGTCCCTCGACAGCAGCGCGATAGCCAGTCGAGATCCCCCGCGAGGCCTTGAAACGCATCACGCCGTCGGGATCGAAGAGCAGAACCGAGGCCCGCCCGCTGCGGGTGATGTGCTCGATCGCGTCCAGCACCGCGCCGTGGAGTTCGTCCAGGCGTGACGCGCCAGCCAGGGCCAGCGTCATGTCTGCGAGCGTTCTGAGGGCTTCGAGTCGGTTCATTGCCGCGGCGCCACGGTATGTTGGACGCAACCCCAGGCAAACCGCAACCCCAATGCGTCGGCACCGACGTCCGACGAATCGAACCTCGCGGCCGGCTGCCGGCTCCGTTGCACCGGCGGACCATCGCGATCGCGATCGCGATCGCGATCGCGACCGCCTCGCGTGGTAGACGGGGCACCGCGGGCGCGGGTACCTTCCCCGACATCGTGGTCGAAGCGCGTGACGCCAACACCCTGCGCGAGTGCGTGCGGGATCCGGGTTACACCCCGGCGCTCCGCGACGTGGCCGCACTCCTCGAGCTGCTGGTCGACGACGACGACACCACGGCCATCCTCCGCGCGCTCGAGCGGATCACCGAGGCCGCGACCACGGCCGCGATCAAGCGGTTCGACTCGGCCACGGGCAGCCACCGCGCCCGGCTGTGCGAACTCGTGGGTCGCAACGCACGTTCGGGGGATCCGATCCGCATCGCCTGGCTGCTCGAACGTCTCGCCGATCCCCAAGCCCTGGTGCGCAGGCGCGCGGCGGCGGCGATCGGCAAGCTCGAAGACCCTGCCCACGAGCCGCGACTCCTGGCTGCGTGGGCGAACGCGGGGTCGGACCCCGAACGCAAGGTCATCGCGGCGGCGCTGGGCCAGTCCGGCTCGGCCGCAGCCCTGACCCTGCTCCGCGACGTGCAAACCGACGACCCCGAGCTCGATCGGGTCGTGCGTGAGAGTGTCCTCAAGCTCGATCGTTCGCGGCTGCGCGCAGTGCCCTCGACGATCTCGCTCGACGCCCTGCCCGCAGCGCCGGTGCTGATCGAGCTGCACGTACGCCCGGGGCTCGAAGCGATGGTGTGCGAGCAGCTTCCCGGCGCGCGGCCTGGCGTGCGTGGTTGCGTCCGGGTGTCGTGGCCAAACTCGCTGCGATCGCTGTTCGAGGCGCGCACCTTCGTGAACCTCGGCTTTCCGCTGCCTCCCGTGCGGCTGCGAGCACCGACGCCGAGCGTGATCGAAGACGCGGTGGTCCGGATTCTCGCAAGCGAACCTGCCTGGCAGATCCTCACCGCATGGACCGCTGGACCGGTGCGCTGGCGGCTGGAGTGGATGGGCCAAGGCCACCGCCGCGGCTCCACCTGGCGGGTCGTCGAAGCGCTGGCGCTCGCGCGGCCCGAACTGGTCAACGACCCGCGCGATGCCCCATGGGAAGCCCGCGTCACGATCGAGCCCGACGAGCTTCGCGTCGAGCTGCGACCGCGCGGCCTCGAGGATCCCCGCTTCACGTGGCGTCAGGGCAGCGTGGCCGCTTCGTCCCATCCGACCGTGGCTGCCGCCCTCGCGCGCGCTGGAGGTGTCCGCGAGGGCGATGTGGTGTGGGATCCGTTCGTCGGCGCCGGCGCCGAGCTGGTCGAACGCGGGTTGCTCGGACCCTACGCGGCGCTGATCGGGACCGATCGCGATCCGGCCGCGATCGAGGTCGCCCGACAGAATCTCTTGGCCGCGGGCCTCGGTGCCACGACGCTGGTGGTTGGCGACGCCTGCTCGTACCGCCCGGCGCAGCGGCCCTCGCTGGTGCTCACGAACCCACCGATGGGTCACCGCGTCCGCACCGAGGCGTCGATCGGCGACTTGCTCGAGCGAGCGTTGACCCACTGGCTCGAGATCGTCGCCCCCGATGCCCGCATCGTCTGGCTCTCGCCGGTGCCCGATCGCACCGCCGGCCATCCCGGCGTCCACGTGCGTCTGCGCCAGCGAGTCGATCTCGGCGGACTCGCGGCCGAGCTCCAAGTGCTCGAACCACGCAGCGGCGCCACCTCGCGCCAAGCCAGCCGCGAACGCAGCCCCTACGGCCGTGGGTGAGCCGAGGTCGACGCCCGAGGCGTGGTACCGTCGCCATCGTGCAACGCCAACCAGATCGTGTGCCGCGCTGCGTTGCCGCGGGTCACGGCCGTCCTCGGGCACGGCTGCACTGGCCCGCGGTTCTGACGTTCGCGAGCGTCCTGGCTTGCACCTCGGACGAATGGCCACCGAACCAGCCCGAAGCCAGTAGCGATGAGTCCGGGGACCCCGTGCCAACGCCAGCGGGTGTGCGTCTCGAGGTGTTCGAGCCCCAGTCGCCGTCGATCCACTACGTTGGCGACGCGGTGCCATTGCTCGCCGAGGTGCGTGACGCCCAGGAGCTACCGGTCGACTACGAAGACATCGTGTGGCTCGCCCAGGGCTACGGTCCGACCTTGTGGGTCGGCCCCGACGGCGAGGTCGAGTTGCCGCCGGGCGCCTACGATGTGACGGCCACCGCGCGCCTTGCCAATGGCGACCACCTGGTCGCGACGGTCGGCGGCGTCCGGGTTCAGACCCGCTGGACGGGCACCTACGAGGGCAGCACCACGATGGTGATGAACGCGATGTTCGCCGGCCTGCCGATCTCTCCGCGGTGCGTGGGTCCGCTCGCATTGCGGGTCGACTACGACGGCGAACAGGTGCTCGCGACCGGTGGTTCCTGCTCGCTCAACGCCGTCATCCTGACCTTGGACGCCACCTACGAGCTCACGGGGAGCTTCGCGAACGGGGTCGGCACGGGCACCATCGACTACGATCTGGGCGGGATTTTTTCGCTGTCGTTCGATTGGACCGGGGCGTTCGTGGACGACAGATTCCGGGGCACGTTCGTCGGCGACACCTCGTTTCCGCTGGTCGGCGACATCGCGGTCGAGGGCGAGTTCGACGCGCCGCTGCTCAGCCCGTGGCTGGAGGAGCCCGCGCCATGATCACCTCGACAGTGCTCGCGGTCGTCGCGGTCGTGATGATGGCCGCCCCCGGAAAGTCCGACGACGTCCGCTGGATCGCCCTCGCCAAGCCGGTGCCTGGCATGTGGGAGCTGGGCACGTTCGCGGGCGCGCTGATCGTCGCCAAGCCCCACGACTTCTATGACCCCGCCCTGGGCTATCGCCGGCTGCGACGGCCGGGCCCCGAGACCGGGCTTCGGGCGGCCTACTACCCGCTGGCGATGCTCGGCATCGAAGGCGAGTTCGCCGCGGCGTGGACGGTGGCCAAGTATGGCGGCGAGCCGGCTTTCTTGTATGGGCTGCGGCTGCACGCGGTCTTGCAGCTGCCGATGTTCCGCATCACACCGTTCATTCTCGGCGGCTACGGGTTGGGTGGCGTTCGTTCGCCGCGTGACGCCGTGGGTAACGATCTCGATCCGATCGGCCACTACGGTGGTGGCGTGAAGTTCTTCGCGACCCCGCGGCTGGCCTTGCGAGTCGAGGGGCGGCACCTGATCGGGCCTGCGGCGAAGCAGCGCCGGGTGATCGCGAATCACGGCGAAGTGTTGTTCGGGATCAGTCTGACCTTTGGTCGGGGCTCGCGGTGGATGCCCGAGGGCTCGCGTCCACTGCGGCGGCCCAAGTAGGCGCGACGGCCCAAGATCGGCGCGTCGGTCTTCTCGCGCGGCACTCGGGCCCGGTCGTCGATCACGGCGCGGCCACGGCCCACGCCCCGAGCTCGATGCACTCGGACTCGCACGGCCCGCAACCGAATCGCACGTGCAG
>CANLQR010000340.1 GCA_947492135.1 Deltaproteobacteria bacterium
AACGGCCTGTGCGACCTGTTCTCCGGCGAGCTTTGCTTCACGTGCCCGCAAGACTGCGGCGAGTGCGGGCCGTGTGGCGACGGCATCTGCGACCCGCTCTCGGCCGAGTTCTGCTTCACCTGCGAGGCCGACTGTGGGACCTGCGAGAGCTGCGGCGATGGGATCTGCGATCTGTTCGCGGGCGAGTTGTGCTTCACGTGCCCCGAAGACTGCGGCGGCTGCGACGGCTGCGGCGACGGCTCGTGTGATCCGTTCGCCGGCGAATTCTGCGTCACTTGTCCCGAGGATTGCGGCAGCTGCGGCGGCTGCGGCGACGATGTCTGCGACCCCGGGGCCGGCGAGTTCTGCTTCACCTGCCCGAACGACTGCGGCGACTGTGACGCCTGTGGTGATGGCTCGTGCGATCCGTTCTCCGGCGAATTCTGCGACAGCTGCCCCGAGGATTGCGGACCCTGCCCCGAGTGCGGCGACGGCTTCTGCGACCAATTTTCCGGCGAGTTCTGCGTCAACTGTCCCGAGGATTGCGGCAACTGCATGGGCTGTGGCGATGGCCTGTGCGACCCCAATGCGGGCGAGTTCTGCGACGGCTGCCCCGAGGATTGCGGACCCTGCCCCAACTGCGGCGACGGCTTTTGCGATCCCAACGCCGGGGAGTTCTGCTTCAACTGCGCGGCCGACTGCGGGCCCTGCGGATTCTGCGGCGACGCGTTCTGCGACGCCCCAGGCGGAGAGTTCTGCTTCAACTGTGTCGCCGACTGCGGCGCCTGTCCGTCGTGCGGCGACGGCGTGTGCGACCCCAACGCGAGCGAGTTCTGCTTCAGCTGCCCCGGCGATTGCGGCCCCTGCCCCGGTTGCGGCGACGGCGTGTGCGACCCCGTCGCCGGCGAGTCCTGTGTCAGCTGCGTGCCAGACTGCGGCAACTGCAACGCCTGCGGCGATGGCGTGTGCAGTCCCGGCGACGGCGAGTCGTGCGCCACCTGCAGCACGGACTGTGGCGTGTGCCCGTCCTGCGGCAACATGGTTTGCGAGCCACAGCTGGGCGAGTCCTGCAACAGCTGCGCGACCGACTGCGGCGCGTGTGCGGGCTGTGGCGATGGCGTCTGTGCCCCGCTCGCGGGAGAGTCGTGCAACGGGTGTCCACAGGACTGCGGCCCCTGCAACGTCCAGTGCGGCGACGACGTGTGCAATCCGCTGGTCGGTGAGGCTTGCAATACCTGTCCGCAGGACTGCGGGTCGTGCTTCTTCTGCGGCGATGGCCAATGCAACAACGGCGAGGATCAGTTCAACTGCGCGATCGACTGCGCGTGCAGCTCTGGTGCCTGCGGCGGGTTCGCGCCCGGAGGATGCTGGTGCGACGCCGCATGTGTGGGCCTGGGCGACTGCTGCTGGGACGCCTGTGATGCCTGCGGCGAGTGCGGCAAGGGCGAGGTCTGCGGCGACGGCGTGTGCAGCGGCTTCGAGGACTGCGACTTTTGCCCGGAGGACTGCGGCTCTTGCGAGTTCTGCGGCGATGGATTTTGCGGCGGCTTCGAGGACTGCGATTTTTGTCCCGAAGATTGTGGCTCCTGTGGCTTCGACGGCTGCACGGCGGATCCCGGCCCGGGTTGCGACGGCTGTGCCTGCGAAGACTGCGTGTGCGGCCTGATCCCGAGCTGCTGTGACAACAGCTGGGCCGGTGTTTGCGGCCTCGCATGCCAGTTCTGCGGCGGCTGCGGTTGAGTTCGATGGCATCGCTCCGCTAGACTTCGTGCGAGCCTCTCTGGAGATGCCCAGCGACTTCCTCCGCTCCCGACTCACCGCGAGTGAGATCGCCTTGGCGTTGCGCGAGGGCCTACACGTCGGTGACCACGCCTTCGATGCGCTGCTGCCCAACGACTCGCGCACGGCGTCGATGCGCTTCTGGTCTCCGGTCAAGGTCGCGAGCATGGCTGCCCACTGGCTCGAGATGCACGGTGCGCAGCGCGTCCTCGATGTCGGGGCCGGCAGTGGCAAGTTCTGCGTGATTGCGGCCCTGATCACCGATCTCGTGGTCGAGGGGATCGAGCAACGTCCACACCTGGTCGAACAGGCGCGGGCGCTGGCCGCCGAGCTCGGCGTTGCGGACCGGGTGAAGTTCACCTGCGCTGCGCTCGAGGCGACGACGCTCGAGAACTACGACGCGCTGTACCTCTACAATCCGTTCTGCGAGGCCGGCTATGATCGACTGCAGTGGCTGGACGAGTCGCTGGAGCTCGCGCCCGACAGCGCGCCACGCGACGTCGCGCGCATCGAGGCCGCACTCGACGCGATGCCGGTCGGCGGGCAGATCGTCACCTACCACGGCTTCGGCGGCCGGCTCCCGGATACCTTCGAGCTGCTGCACTCGTGGTCGTTCGGTGGTGGGAGCGTGCGTTGCTGGCAAAAGGCACGGCCAGGGCCGAGCGCCTCCAGGCTCTTCGAGGGCGAGTGGGCCTAGCGCTAGCGGCCCAACAGCCGCGGCACCCCCTCAGGTCCGCGGGCCGAACAGTCGCACCACGTGACCGCCGCCCCCCGGCGATGGATCGACCGGCGGCAGGTTGACCACGTGGCGCTCGATGACCGGCAGCGCGCGGATCAGCGCCGCGTCGGCGTGCAACTCGGAGAACACGCCGTCGAACACCAGCACGACCCGGTAGATCCCGCCGAACCCCCGCGAGACGAAGCCCAGCGCGCCCGCAAGACCTTCGGTGTCCGTGACCTGCTGCTTGCTGTCGGGCAGACCGCGGCGCGACGCCGCGATCCCGCGCATCGTGACGACGAAGTCTCGCCACTGCGTCGCGCTGCGCACGAGCCCTGACGCGTGCAGGCGCCCCAGCGCACGTACGATACGCGCTCGATTCTCGGCGTCGACCGCGGCGCGATCCAGCGCGACCTCGACATCACCCGGCGCTGCGAGCAACCCCGCGAGATCGAGTCCGTAGCGCAACGCGGCCGCCGCCGCCGCTGACATCCACGCGGCGACGTCGGCGTCCTCGGGCCCGCGGGGCAACAGCGAGCAGCCCCAGATCATCGGAGAGTGCTCGTCGACCACGATCGCAGCCGTGGCCGCGGCAATGCGCGCGAGCTGAGCGAGGGTTTCGTCGAGCGCGTGGACGGCCAACTCCGTACCGGTGACCACCTGCGGGGCATCGGCGAGGCCCGACGCCAACGTCGCCGCGAACGTCTGCGCGAGCACCTCGAGTCGGGCTTGCCGATCGTCGCGGTCGGGCTGCACGGCGTCGAACACCGCAATCAGCCGATAGCCACCGGCCAGCTCGCACCATGCATGCCGGGCATCGGGCGAGCGCAGTCCGATCTCGATGCGGACATCGTCCGCGCCGAGTTCGCGTGCGACAAGCTCGAGCAGGCGGCGCAGCGGATCCACGGGCGAACGGTAGCAACCCACGGCCCCGGTGGCGAGCGTTCCATTTTGGGGCCCTTTCGGTGGGTGACGGGATTAGCATGGCTGTTGTGCATGACGGCCGAGTCCACTTGTTGGCGTGGTGTGCGGGCGTTGGGTTGAGCCTGACCGCGTGTGGTCACCGCGCCGCCGGAGATCGGACGGCGCCGCCGAATGAGCGACCTCGCGATGCGTCCGGCGACTCGGCTGCGACCGCGGCTCGCCTCCGCGCGATCGTCGAGGCCGCCGATCGAGACGCCGACGATCGCGAAGCCGACACCCGACGCAAGCCCTTCGAGCTGCTCACGTTCCTCGGCCTCGAGGTCGGCGCCAAGGTTGCCGACCTCGGCGCAGGCTTTGGCTACACCACCGAACTGCTCGCCCGCACCGTCGGGCCGACCGGCACGGTCTTGGGCCAGAACCCGAAATTCGTGCTCGACCGCTTTGCCCAGGCGGGATGGACCGCTCGCTTGGCCAAGCCGATCAATGCCAACGTCGTGCGGCTCGATCGCGAGTTCGTCGACCCATTCCCTGCCGACGTCCGCGACCTCGACATGGTCGTGAACGTACTTTTTTATCACGACTTCGAGTGGATGGGCGTCGATCGTGCTGCCCACAACCTCGCGGTCCGCAACGCGCTGCGTACCGGCGGCCACTATGTGCTCGTCGACGCCCACGCCAAGGCCGGGGCCGGCACCTCTGCGAGCAAGACGCTTCATCGCATCGAGGAATCGATCGTGATCGACGAGCTCGAAGCTGCCGGCTTCGAGCTCGTCGATCGCGGGGATTTCTTGCGCAACCCCAACGACTCGCGGGATTGGAACGCGCTCCCGTGGCAGAACGATCGCGGCGAGTTCAGCGACAAATTCGCGCTGAAGTTCCGCAAGACCGGGCCGGTCACACCGACCCGCTGTTCGCTCGAGCAAGCGCCTGGCGCCACTCGGACGACCGACTGGGTGGAGGCTTGGACGCTGCTGGGTGGCCGGGCTTTGGAGCCACCCGCGGTGCTCACCGCCGACTCGGCTCGCGCGAGGGCGTGTGCCGAGGGTGGATGCGTCGCCGGGCAACCGTGGGCAGTCGTGGTCAGCGACGATCCCGACCACCCCACGTGGGTCAGCGGTGGGTTCGTGTTCGCCGACCACGGCGCGCTGCGTGTCTGGGGCGCACGGGTCGGGGATTTTCGCGAGTATCACTGCACACCGCAGACCCAGACCGAATCCGGCCGTGTCGGTGCGTTCGACCACGCCCGCTTGACGTTGCTGCAGCACGTCGTGATAGGCGGCGCGAGCGACGGCAACACCTGCGAAGTCGACGTGGACCAGGACTGTATGATCGGCTGCTTCTACGATGAGCAGCACGAGATCGATCTGCTCCACGACCCTCGCTCGGGCCTGGTGACCCTCGTCGAAGCCACCACGCCGCTCGACGCCGCCGTCGCCGGAGTCCCCGCCTTGGCCATCACACCCGAGGGCGCCGGGGTGCGCATCGACGGCTGCAGCGGCGGTCCGCTCCATGTCGGTCGATGAGTCTTCGTGGCGGCGAAAGATTGGCGAGTCGGCGTACGTTCGGTGGCCCATGAAAACCCCCACTCGAGTCGTTTCCACCTTGCTAGGGTTTGCCTTCGCGCTCGCCGCCGGCGGCGCATGCACCAAGAAGGACACCAAGCCGCCGGGCGCGTGCACCGAAGAGGCGAAGGTCTGCCCGGATGGCAGCTCGGTCGGCCGCGCCGGCCCCGCCTGCGAGTTTGCCGAGTGCCCAGCGGCCGCACCTGCGGACGACGCCGCACCTGCGGACGACGCCGCACCTGCGGACGACACCGCGCCCGCCGACGATGCCGCTCCGGCCCCGAGCGACGCGCCCGCCGAGGGCTAGCCTCGACGCCGCGTTGCGTGCCTGGACGGTGCGCCGTCCAGGCACGATCTCGATCGCGCGACCAAGCGCCTACCAGTCGTCGCGAAATCGCAGCACGCCATCACGAACGCGCTGATACACGGCGGTCGTCGCACGGACGTCACCCGCGTTGTACAGCGCGATCTGGGCGACGTCGCCCTTGGCATAGGTGGCGGCGACCATCGAACCATCCATGGACTCTTTGGGACTGGTGAAACCCAGCGCCCAGCAGACCACATCCAGCGACGCGGGGCCGCGACCGAAGCCACCGCCGGGAGCGACGACACCGTACAGATCGAGGTGGGGCCGCAGGGCATACGGCGACGACATCAGATCGACGCGCACCGGAACACTGTGGATCAGGCTGCGACCCAGCATGAACGGCACGTCGAAGCCGCGACCGTTGTACGAGACCACGCAGCTCGCGTGCCCCGCCAGGGTCCAGAACGCGCGCAGCAGCTCGGGTTCCGACACCGGACGGATCCAGCTTGGCAACGCAGACAGCACAGCTCCCGGCGGCGGCACGACGAACACCGTGACATCTTGCGTGCGCGGATCCTGATCACCGTTGCCGACCGCAAGCGACACGACCTGCCCGAGGTACGGGGAGAGGCTCATCACCTTCGAGACGTCCCACTCGTTGCGCTCGGCGTGCTTCGCGACCGCCTGGCCGATCGTCGGCGGCACCTTGCGTAGATCGACAGCGGGCACCGTCTCGATATCGAAGACCAGGACATCACAAAGCAGATCGGCGACCAGATCGTGGCCCTCGTCGACCAAGGTCGCACCGTCGTAGCCGGGCTCGCCGGGCTCTGCGGGTCGCAAGCCCTTGATCGAGAGCTGCAAGGCACCCTTGTATTCGTCGACCTCGAACAACGCCTTGACGTGATCGCCGGGCTTGAGTTCGTCGGCGGCCGCCATCGCGCGCGACGCATCGCTCCAGATCTTGCCGGCGATCGTCCGCGAGCGATCGGACAGCCGGATGTCGAAGAACGGCTTGCCCGCTCGGGTCTGCCCGCGCCGCACCATCCGCACTGCGGCGAACGCGGTGTGCATGCCACCCGCCAGCTCGAGCGCAGCCAACTCCGCGACGTGGTTGTGCTCGTGGTGATCCATACCAAGGCGCCGACGGTCCCGGCCGCACGAGTGTAGCAGCGGTCCGCAGCCACCGCGCCGGTGGCCTTTGGCCCGCAGTCGCCAGCGAGGCCAAGAGTGCGGACCGGGCGCGGCTTTGGCTGCCATCCAATTGGCTGCCATCCAAATTGCACGCCGGCTGTGCTATCAACCCAGCCGCACGCCAGGGTCGTGGCCACCGCACAATCGCGGTGCTCGCCGCCCCGCAAGACCAACCAAAGAGGCTCGAATCATGCCACAGCTCAAGGGAACCAAGACCCACGCGAACCTCAAGGCCGCCTTCGCCGGCGAGTCGCAGGCCAACCGTCGCTACCTCTACTTCGCAAAGATCGCGGACGTCGAGGGCTATCCCGAGATCGCGGGCAACTTTCGCGAGACCGCCGAGGGCGAGACCGGCCACGCGCACGGTCACCTCGACTACCTCAAGAAGGTCGGCGATCCGGCCACCGATCTCCCGATCGGCGACACCGTCAGCAACCTCCGCGCCGCCGTCG
Source organism: Deltaproteobacteria bacterium (assembly GCA_947492135.1). Taxonomy (GTDB): domain Bacteria; phylum Myxococcota_A; class Polyangia; order Nannocystales; family Nannocystaceae; genus Xiheibacterium. The sequence continues at coordinate 6,916 of CANLQR010000340.1, forward strand.
CGGGTGAGACCCACGAGTACACGGACATGTATCCGGGTATGGCGAAGAGCGCCCGCGAAGAGGGCTTCGACGAGGTCGCAGATTGGTTCGAGACCCTCGCGAAGGCCGAGAAGTCGCACGCGGGTCGGTTCCAATCGCTGCTCGACGGAATCGGCTGATCGTCCACCGCGGACGTGACGTCCAAGGGGCCCCGCAGTGCCGGGGTCCCTCACGGGCGAGGCCGATCCGCACTCTTGCCCCGCCCACCTCGTGCGGCGCATGCTCGGCCCACACCACCGATGGGCCCGAAGAACATCTCGTACCAGCCGACCGAGGGTCTCACCTACGACCCCTCGGACCCGCACTATTGGGATCCCGACGCACTCGCCGGTGAGATCACCCGAGTGTTCGAGGTCTGCCACGGCTGCCGTATGTGCTTCAAGTACTGCGACAGTTTTCCGTTGTTGTTCAAGGCGATCGACGACGAGTGCGATGGCGACGTCCGCAGGCTCCGACCCGAGCGCGTCGAAGCGGTCATGGACGCCTGCTTCCAGTGCAAGCTGTGCGAGGTGCAGTGCCCGTACACCCCACGGGATCAACATCCGTTCAAGCTCGACTTTCCCAAGCTCGTGCATCGCCACGCGGCAATCCGCAAGCAAACCCAGCCCCCTACGCTACAGGAGTTCGCGCTGCGCGACCCCGATCTCGCGGGTGCAGCCGCACGCGCGAGCCTGGGCGTCGCCAACGCGATGAACCGCGTCAAGCTCCACCGCTGGTTCATGGAGAAGGTCCTGGGGATCCACCGCGACAAGCTGCTCCCCGAGTTCGCGTCGCGGACGTTCGAGCACTGGGCGGCTGGCGAAAACCTCCTCGACCGCGAGCCTGGCGGCGAGGTCGTGCTGTTCCAGACCTGCTACGTGCAGCACAACGAGCCCCAGATCGGCAAAGACACCGTCTTCGTCATGCAGCGCAACGGCATCGATATCCGCTGCAGCAAGGGCCTGGAGTGTTGTGGCATGCCGGCGTGGGAGCGCGGTGACCTCGATCTCGTGCGCGCCAAGGCCCGCCACAACCTCGATCGACTCGAGCCCCACGTCGATGCGGGGGCCAAGGTGATGGCGATCAACCCGACCTGCTCGATGATGCTGCGCCGCGAGTGGCCCGAGCTCGTCGGAGGTGACGACCGCGCGCGCGCGCGCAAGGTCGCCGCCGCCGTCGTCGACCCCGGCGAGTACCTGTGGTCGATCCGCAACGAGGCGCGGTTCGACAGCCAGTTCGCGAGCTCGCCGACGGGCCCGGTCGCCTACCACGCACCCTGTCACCTGCGTGCGCAAGGCGTCGGCTTCAAGTCGCGTGATCTCCTGCGCAAGTTGCCTGGAGTCCAACCCAAGACCGTCATGGAATGCTGCGGCCACGACGGCACCCACGCCATGCTCACCGAGGGCTTCGACTATTCGCAGCGTGTCGGCAAGAAAGCCTTCGAGGGCATGCAGGAGGCCGAAGCCGAGATCTGGGCGACCGATTGCCCACTCGCCGCGCTGCAGTTCGAGCAGCATGCAGGGCGCAAGCCGATGCACCCGATGACGATCCTCGCCAAGGCCTACCGTGGCGAGTCGTTCCCGACC
>CANLQR010000341.1 GCA_947492135.1 Deltaproteobacteria bacterium
CGCGTGACGCCGTGGGCAACGATCTCGATCCGATCGGCCACTACGGCGGTGGCGTGAAGTTCTTCGCGACCCCGCGGCTGGCCTTGCGAGTCGAGGGGCGGCATTTGATCGGGCCTGCGGCGAAGCAGCGCCGGGTGATCGCGAATCACGGCGAAGTGTTGTTCGGGATCAGTCTGACCTTTGGTCGGGGCTCGCGGTGGATGCCCGAGGGTTCGCGTCCACTGCGGCGGCCCAATTAGGCGCGTCGGTCTTCTCGCGCGGCACTCGGGCCCGGTCGTCGATCACGGCGCGGCCACGGCCCACGCCCCGAGCTCGATGCACTCGGACTCGCACGGCCCGCAACCGAATCGCACGTGCAGGTGTTCGGTGTGCCCGGGCTCGTGCCGTATCAAACCGCGATGCGCGGCGTGGCCCCGCGGGTACTGCACGATCCGGCCGATCTCCTCGGGCGCCATCCCGGCAGCCTTGACCGCCCGATAGAGTTCGCGTTGCAGCGCGTAGTCGAGATAGACGACGCTCGCGTCGACCTGCGAGAGGGCCACCGCGAGATCCCACACCGCGAGCCAATCGACGCGGCGTGGGGTTAGCGGCAACCACCCGGGTACCCCTGGCTTGCGCGGCAACACGATGTCGAGGTCGCGACCGGTCTGATGCGAGCGATGTCCGCCGAGCGGTCCGCCGCGCGGACGACTCATCGAACCCAGCCCCAGCGGAGCCTCGCGATTCGCCGCCGCGCGATACAGACCCAGCGCGCGCACCAACTCTGCGACGGCGTGACTGGTGCCGTACGCAGAGTCCTCGAAGCGGAGCTCGTAGCCCTCACCCGGAGGAATCGACACGCCGCCCACCAGGTGTCCGGCATCGGGCGCACCGACACCGAGTCCACCGCGACGGATCGGCTCGTCCGGCGGCGCCGCAGCGATCCACGCCATCGCGATCGGATCGACCCAGATCGTCAACACCGCGCCTTCGTGCATCTTGCCCTTCCACGGCCAGTTGTAGGCGCGTAGCTCCTTGGCGTCGACGCCATGCCTGCGGGAGATCGACAACCATGTATCGTCGGCCGCGACCGTGTACTCGACGCGGGCTCGGACGGGTGGGACCCGCCGAGCCTTGATCTCGAGTCGGGTACCCTTGCGGAGCTTCTCGGTCGAGGCGGAGATCCCGTTGTGCGCGCGAAGATCGGCTTCGCGAAGCCCATAGCGGCCCGCGATCTCGCCGAGGGTCTCGCCCGGCACCATGTGGTGATGGACCCACCGCGTCAACCTCGGATACTCGACCGCCAGCGGGCTGTCGCAGCGCGCTGGATCGATCGTGTGGTGCCACGTCTCGGTGTCGACAGGCGCGACGACGGCGATCGCGAGTCCCGCGAGCACTGCGAGCATCGTCGCCATCTCACCAGGGTCGCACGAGTCTGGGCCGAGCGCGTACACGCTCGCGCAATCGTGCCGCGCGCTCGGCTTGTCGACGCGCGACCACGACCGCACGACCTGGGCGCGTATGACGAGACCGAGCTCCCGTTGGCTCCCACCCGCGAAGCTCTGCCACCCTTGGCCGCATCAGCGGCTCGCCGCCACCACCTACGCTGCTCGAAGCCTCTCGGTTCGCTCCGGCCCCTCCGCCAGCTGCTCGTCCATGCGGGCTGCGAAGCGCTCGAGCTCTGGGGCCGTGATGCCGAGCGGTCCGGCGGTGCGCCGCGGATGAGCCGACCCGCAGCGCGAGTCTCGCTGCAAGCATCGCTGCCACCTCGGCCTTGCTCGGCGGCGGACCACTTCTGCCGCGGGACATCCGCCGACGGCCAGGACGAGAAGTCGTGGCCGGCACGCGAACCTGCGCGCTCACACTTTGGGGTGGCGGCCGCGACTCGCGTGCCACAACGCCAGGATCTGCACGCGCTCGCCGCTGTCGACGATGCGAAAATAGACGCAGTAGCGAATCCGCGTGAGCAATACCCGGCGCAGCGTTCCATCTCGCTGCCGGACTCCGACGAGTGTCGGCGCCGCCTCGAGCTGGCCGAGGAGTGTGGCGAGATCGAGGTCGAAGGCGTCGGGCGCCTTGTCGCGGTTGGCGAGCCACCAGCTACGTGCCCGGGCGATCTCTCGCGCTGCCCGCCGCGATAGCTCAACCGTTGGAATTGGTGCGCCCCTGGAGTTCGGCGAGGAACCCCCGCGCGTCGACCGTCTCGCCGCGATCGCACTCGGCCTCGCGCTCGCCCAGCTCGCGTGCCTCCTCGACCGTCAGATCGAACGCTTCGTCGCGGATCTCCTCGAGCGCCTGCTTCGCGAGCTCGAGCTTCGCTTCGTCGAGGTCATCGACCACCGCGTGGACTGCATCCCTCGTGCTCATGAGAAGAATGTAGCCGTGGCAGAAGCCGTAGCCAAGCCCGATGAGCGAAGAGCTGCTCCGACGTGACCGAGCGAGCCCGAGTGCGCGGCGCTCATCACGTGGGGCCACTCGTACGCGCGGCGTCTACCCCTTGCACGGAGCTGCTTCGAACCTCTTAGACGCGTAGACGCGAGCGCCTCGAGATCGACGAGTCGCCCGAGGTCGACCCAAGCCGGCTCCACGCGGAACAAGTGCACGTGCTGCGTCGCACCGTCACCGAACGCCGAGAAGATCGAGATCGGCGTCGAGGAGAACTGCGATTCGATACCGACGTGATCCGTCGGTCGTCGCGATCGGTCAACCGCGCGGCGTGCTAGCAGCCTCGACACGGCGGCGTGCGGATCCCGACGAGTGTCGCGGCCGCCTCGAGCTCGCCGAGAAGCGTGGCGCTGCACCGCGGCTTCGGATCGCTCACCGAATCGCACCGTTGCGGCGTCGAGGTCCGCAGATCTCGAGGCGCCGACTCCAGCAGCCTTGCCACCGCACCGCGATCCTTCAGTCCGAGCACCGCACCGCGTCGAACGGCACGTCGGTTCCAAACCCGGTGCCCTCGAGGTCGAACATTCGTCCCGCGACGTGGGTGGGGTCGAATGCAGTGATCTCGAAGCGGCCGATGAGCGTGCCACCGCCGAAGCTGCAGTCCACCGCCCCCTCCCCGGTCTCGGCCATGAATCCGTTCAGATCCTCGAGCTGCCCGGCGGCGCCGACGAACTGCAGCTCGGGTGGCAGGTTGAAGCCATACGTCCACGCTAAGGGGCATGGCAGCAGCCCGAACGGATCCTCGCAGGTTGCCAAGCCCGTGGTCGCCCGGATCACCAGCGCATCAGGGTCCGTCTCGCCCGAGCCGGTCTCACCTGCAGAGGTCGAGGCCGAGCTTCCGCCGCCAGTGTTGCCGGTGGTGTCGCTGCCGACGTCGGGAAGATCCGCAAAGCGCAGGGCAAAGTCGTGCCGCAGCGGCGGCAACGGCTCGCCGCTCTCGGAGCTCGACTCGGTCATGCCCTGCGACGTGGGCCCGGGTCCGACCGTCTCGTCGATGGTCGTGACCTCCGCCGAAGCCAAAGAGGTCCCACCGCCGTCGAGCAGCCCGATGTCGACGGGCACGCCGCAGCCACCGAGCCCCGCGCACGCGGTTGCCAGCGCGACGCGCCTGAGCATCACTGCGGCGCGCCCCCACGGCCGCCACACGTGGCCTCGAGCTTCGCGAGTGTGGCCGCGCCCAGACCTCGGCTCCGCGCGCCAGCGACCAACGCACGCGCGCGTTCGCTGTCTCCTGCCCGGCACGCGAGCTCGACCTCGATCGCGTCGCGAACGTCGGCCAGCTTGCTGTGCTCGAAGCGATCGTGATGCTCGCGCAACAACCGGCGCGCCTCGTCCGTACGCGCATCGGTGAGTGCCTGCTTCGCCGCCATCAGCAGTCCCGCGTCGTCGCCGGTCACGTCGTGCGCGGCGACGTCGAGCCGGGGCGCCGGGACCGGAGCGACCTCGGCTCGGCTCGCGGGGCTCGGTGTCACGGCCGCGCGGACCCCAACGGCGAGCGTCGGCGACACGACGCGGCTGCGAGCCTCCGGTGAAACCAGGGCCGGCTCGACCCCCGGCAGCGTGGCGGCCTCGACCCTCGGAGTGTCCACCACAAGTACCCCTGGAGGTTGATCCCGGCTGACCGCGATCGCCCTCGAGCTCGGCTCGGTGGGCATGGGCGCACGCATGGCGAACTCGGCCCCGGTCGCCACCGCGACGGTGACTCCGGCGCCCAAGAGCACGAGCTTCGCCGCAGACCACGCCGAGAACACACCCACGAGCACGGGCGCCTTGCCCAGCTGCGGTGCGATCGCCAGCCAGCAGTGGCTGATCGCCTTGCGCGTCGGCTTGGCGGCACCGCGCAGCTGGATCACCTCGGCCTCGAGATCACGATCGCCCAAGCGGCTCTGGAGCTGTTGCTTGGCGGTGCGGACGCGCCAGTAGATCGTGTTGGCGTTGGCCCCCGTGGCCTGGGCGATCTCGGGCGCCGTCCATCCCTCGAGCTCGCTCAGCACAAAGGCCTCGCGCACCCGCTCGTCGAGCGACGCGAGCATCGCCTCGACGATCATCGAGGACTCGCGCTCGGCCCGCTCGTGGGTGGGCGCGGTGTCACCCCACGCGTCGAGCTTGTGGCGATGGCGGCCCTCGGTGCGGCGCTGGTGCGAGGCCACCCGACGCGCGATGCCGTAGAGCCACGACTTCGCCGCCCCTGGCGCACGCAGGGAGTCCAAGCGGCGATGGGCAGTGACCCACACCTCCTGCATCGCGTCGTCGATCGATGCTGGCGGGACCCCGAGCCGGCGCAGACAAGTCCAGGTGAACGGCGCGTGCGCGCGGTAGAACGCCATGAAGCCGCTCGCAGTACCGAGTTCTCCCGACGCTGCCGCGACGGCCTCGTCGGCCAAGAACACGCCGGATGTTGCAGCGTCCATCTCTAACTCACCAGCCTGGTCCTTGATGATGCCCGAGCAGCCCCCTGATCCGTGGTTGCCAACGCGTAGGCCCGGCTCGAAATCTTCGATGTCTGTCCAAGATGCCGTGATTATTTGGATTTTCTGCGACCGACCGGAGCGAAGGATTCGCGACCGCGGAGGCGAACTTCGACACCCACCCCCATGCGAGCGCCCGCACTCGCGGGGCGATACACGTCGCGCTGCTGCGCACCGGACGCGGCCACCAGACGAAATCGCGGAAACACCAGCGGTGCTGCAGCGCCGATGGTCGCCCATAGCGAGACTCGAGGCGACACCCGCAACCGCATTCCAGCCTCGGCCGCCAGCGCAAGCCAGAACGGTTGCCGCGTCGGGCCACCCGCGACATCGCCCCGCATCACGCCGAGCTCGGGGCCCACGCAGGCGATCACGTCGAGCCGGCGTTGCGGCACGGTGGCGCAGACCCGCGGCGTCACGGTGCCCAGCTGCACGCGCAACGAAACCTCGCCGCTCTCGAGTGTTCGGGCGAACCAGTACGCGCCCACCACCTCACCACGCCAGCGCCGAGTTCCCAGCGCGATCGCGAGCTCGACGCCTCCGGTGAGACCCGGTACGGCACCGAGCTGGCCACCGGCGCGCGCGCGGCCCCATACGCCCAGCGGCTCCGAGCTGCGCGGACGCTCGGGCGTCGGCGTCGATTCGCGGGCGCGTACACGTGACGGCGTGCGTCCCGAGCCCGCGGCGACAGGCGCCCCGAGTGGATCCGCAGCGGCATCGTCGGTGGCTGCGACTGCGACCAGCGCAGGCACATCGATGACCACCGCAGTCGCGATCGGATCGACCACCACCGCGGTGACCAGCGCCATGGTATCGGCGAGGACCTCGCAGCGCTCGGCCACCAGCACGCGATCGTCGATGAGTGCTCCCGCCTCGATGTGAAGCGCCAGCGAGAATCCGCGGTCGACCTGCGTCACGAGCCCGCTGACCCGGAGCTCCCCGCGCGACGGCATTCGCCCCATCAGACGCTCGATCCGGGCCATCACCGCCGACGCATCGGGGCACTGGGCAGGCGCCTGCCATGACAAGGGCGTCGCGACAGCGTCGTCGCTGTCAGGAACCGCGAGCAGCCCAGCCGTCATTGCGAGCGTGAGCCACATGCACGACAGACGTTCCCGAGCTTAGGCCTTTTCGCCCCGAGCGCTAAGCCCCCGAAACAAAATCCTCGTCGTCGCCACGAAACCGCACCGTCGCCGGCCACTACCAGCATGAACCCCCGTGATGGGGAAAGGGTAGAACGAAACATGGCTTCGATGATGCGTGATGCAGTGGTCTCGATTTCAGTCCTGGCGGTTGGCGCGTTGATGGCGTGTGATCCGAAGGTTGCGGATCCCGCCGATGAGTCGGGCGATGAGGACGCCGAACTCGATCAGGGCGAGACTGATGACGACGACGAGTCCGGCGGTACCCCGGGCACCAGCGCGACCACGGGCCAAGGCGGCTCGAATGACGGTGGTGAGCCGGGCACGAGCGCAGGCTCGGGCCCCGCGCCCGGCTGTGACGAAGGCGGCGACTGCCCCGAGCCCCCGCCGGCGGTTCAGCACGCCTTCGCGATTCGCTTCGGCGATCTGCCACCTGTCGATGTCGGCGGAAGCGACAGCGGCGGCTCCGGGGGTGGCGACGAGATCGATCCCGATACCCTGCTGGTGGTGATCACCAACGGGCCCGCCGATTGCGACGACCCCTGGGGCGCGCTCGCCTGCGGCCAGTGGCGGGTCAGTTTCAGCCTGCCGCCGGGGACCCCGCTGGGAACCCACGCGCTGTTTCCCGATCTCAACGGTGGTTCCTCGGCCACCGGCCCCGCGGACCAAAGCGGTGAGTGCTGGTTTGGTGGCGGATCACTCGAGGGCACCCTCGAGCTGACGGCGACCGACACCGCGATCGTCGGCAGCATCGTCGATGCTCAGTCGTTCGACTTCGACGCGAACGTCGAGTTCACCGCAGCGCTGTGCGAGTGAGCCCAAAGCGTTGCCCAAGGGCCTGCACCTGCCGTGGTGCGGGCCGTAGGCCGCCTGGCTGTCCTCACGGCTGCGCCCAATGAAGGCCCTGGCAGGCGCAGACTCGCTCTGCGCGAATGCAGGTCGCCTCGGGCGCCAACGCCTGCGAGAATGCAGGAGTGATCGACTGGGACGATGTCCGCTTTTTCCTGGCGATTCATCGTCACAGCACGCTGGCGGGGGCTGCCACCGCGCTCGGTCTCGATGCCACCACGGTGGGGCGCCGGCTCGCGAGGCTCGAACAGACCGTGGATGCGCGGCTGTTCGACCGCACCGCGCGCGGCTACATCGCGACCGCGGCAGGCACCCGCATCTTGCCGCGCGCCGAAAAGATCGAACGCGAGCTGCTCGCCGCGATGCGCGACGTCGAGGGCGAGGACCAACGCCTCGCAGGGCACGTGCGCTTGACCGCGACCGAGATGCTCTCGACGCGCTTCATCGCGCCGCACCTGCACGCGTTTCACCGGCAGTATCCTGATATCCGACTCGAGCTGGCCTGCACCAACCGCGAGGTCGATCTCGGTCGTCGGGAGGCGGATGTCGCGTTGAGGCTTGCGCGCCCTCATCAGGACGATCTGGTGGTCAAGCGACTGTTCGTGATCGACCTCGCGCTGTACGCCACGCGCGAGTACCTCGATGTGATGGGCACCCCGAGCCCGGGACGACCCGGAGGGTTTGCGGGTCATCGTTTCGTCGGCTTCGCCGACACCCGCGCGTTTCGGCGCGAGAACGAGTGGATCGACGAGCACACCGTGGGCGCCGACGTCGTGCTGCGCTCGGACAGCGTGTCGTCGATCATGTCGGCCGCGATCGCGTGCGTCGGCATCGCGTTGCTGCCGTGCAAGGTCGCGGACGAAGAGCGCCAGCTGATCCGTGTGCAGGTCCCGATCGGTGGGGACACGCCGTTCGTCGGGCCCGAGCCTCGCGTGGTGTGGCAGGCCGTACATCGGGATCTGATCGGCGCGGCGAGGATCCGCGCGGTCCTGGACTTTCTCGGCCGGCTGCTGGCTGCGAGCGAGCCGATGGTCGCGAGAGTCGCGGCGAACGAACCGTAGCCTCGCGATACTCCAAGCCCAGGCAACTCGCCCACGGGCCGGCGGGTCGGCACCAGGTGGTCGCGCCGCCTGCATTTGAATCCAGCGATTGCGCAGCGCCGGCTCGGCACGCCATGTGCGTAGCGATGCCGGCAATGCTCGCCCGCGTTGCCCACCTGCTGATCGCCGGCCTGGTCGACCAGCCCGCCCGGCCCGAGCCGATCGTCGGGGGCCAGGACGTCGGGGTTTGCGAGTTTCCGGCCAGTGTGTTCATTGGCGCCTACGGGGGCTTCCACTGCACCGCCTCGCTGGTCCACCCTCGCGTGATCATCACCGCCGCGCACTGCATGGGCGGCATCGACATGGTCGGCTTCGGGGAGGACATCTGGAACCCGGCGTACACGGTCGCTGTCGAGAGCTGCGCTGCGCACCCCGACTACGATTTCTACGGAATCGACCTGGGTGTCTGCACCCTCACCGAAGATGCTCCCGCGGTCGCCATGGCGCCGCCGCTGATGGGCTGCGAGGCCGAGGCGCTCACGCCCGGGCGCGAGATCACGATCACCGGATTCGGCCAGGAT
>CANLQR010000342.1 GCA_947492135.1 Deltaproteobacteria bacterium
TAGGACTGACGACGGCGGCGACGAAGCGCACCGAGTCCGAACAGCGCGAGCAGCGACGACGCAGCGCCTGGCTGGGTCGTGGTCGAGCAGCTGCAACCGCTGTCATCGGGCGACGCACCCCCGCCCGAGCCGCTGCTGTCGGCCGAGTCGCTGTCGCTGTCGCCACCGGTGGACCCTTCGGCCGAACCGCTGCCGCCGCCGCTCTCGTCGGCGACCGTGCCACCCTCGGTCGTGTCGGCGCCGCCCGTGGTCGCGTCGGTGCCACCCGAGTCGGTGCTCTCGCCCATGCCGGTGTCTGAGGATCCTCCCCCGGTCGTCCCGGGCTCGTCCTCGATGGTGCAGTCGGCCGCGCAGCCGTCCCCGGCGTCGGTGTTGCCGTCGTCGCAGTCTTCACCGGCGGCGGCGTTGAGCGTCCCGTCTCCGCAAGTGGCCGCCGTGCAATCGTCATCGCATTCCGCCGACGCCTTGCCGTCGTCGCAGTCTTCGCCTGCTGCCTCGTTGACCACTGCATCGCCGCACATCGCGTTGGTGCAGTCCGCGTCGCAATCCTCAGTTTCGCCCCCGCCGCCCTCACCGTCGCCGTCGCATTCTTCGCCGGCGGTCATGTTGAGCACGCCATCGCCGCAGCTGGCCACGGTGCAGTTGGCGTTGCAGGTGCCCGAGCGCCCGCCGTCGTCGCAGGTCTCGCCGGCGATGGCGTTGACGACCAGGTCGCCACAGGCCGCCGCCGTACAGTCGTCGTCGCAGGTCGCCGACGCGCCGGAGTCGTCGCAGGTTTCGCCCGCGGTCATGTTGGTGAGCCCATCGCCGCACACCGGCAAGGTGCAGTCGTTGTCGCAGGTGTCGGACTCGCCACCGTCATCGCACACCTCGCCGGCCGTGACGTTGATCTGCGAGTCGCCGCAGACGGCAGTGGTGCAGTCCTCGTTGCAATCGACCGATTCGCCGGCGCCGTCACAGTCCTCGCCGAAGGTCTGGTTGGTCAGGCCGTCGCCGCAGCTCGGGACGGTGCAGTCGGAGTCGCAGTCGACCGATTCGCCGGCGTCGTCGCAGGTCTCGCCGAGGATCAAGATCCCGTCGCCGCAGGCGCAAGGATTTGCCTCACCGGGAGAGTCGGTCGGCGGCACCGCGGCGATGTCGACTGCGCCTTCGTTCCAGGTGCCATCGCCGTCGCCGCAACGAAAAACGTGCTCGGGGTCGCCCGCGATCGTCAGTTGATTGCAGTAGGGACTGCCAACGCAGCTGGCGCCGGGGCCATAGGGGAGCTCCGCGGATCCGAGATCGACGATGGCAAGCGCGTCACCAACAGAGAACCACGGCGTGGAATCCAAGACCCCATCGGCATCGGCATCGAGCTGGTTGCCGAGGGAGCCGGAGAAGGTCCGAAGCAACATGTGCGTGGTGGTGTCGGCGTTCTCGAAAGTGAGCGCCGACGTGAGGTCCGCGACTCCCAGCGTGAACGTGCCCTCGGCGATCACGAAGAAGCCGCTGGGTCCGATCACGCCACCGTTCAGGCTCAACACGTACTCGACGAAGCCGGTGCCAGGATCGCCGAGCACCACGTACGAGAGGCCATCGAGCGAGGCGCCTGGTGGGCCCACGAGCTCGATGTACTCGTCGGGGTCGTTGGCGCCCGGCTGGTCGATGCGGATCTCGTTGATCGACACCACCGGCGGCGGTGAGTACTCGACCGCGGTCACCCCCGGGGTGATGCCACCGACGGTGTTGCAGCTATAGGTGAGGCTCGAAGTCGCGGCGACGTTCTGGATGCCTGTCGTGCTGCTCGACCCGTTCTGCGCGCCCTCGGCGACCATGCTCAGGATCCTGCCGTCGTCGTGAAACAAGATCACTTCGGCATCGACCGGCGAGTCGTCGTTGAAATAGACACCGTCCCACTGGAACACGCTGATACCGGCGACCTGGCCGGGATAGCCGATCGCTGCGGCCTCGGCTTGGTCGAAGTACTCGTAGTAGACGTCGGTGTCGAGGTCGTCGTGCAGGGCTGCAATGTGGCCGCCGACAGCCCCGAGGGCCTGCGGACATGAGTTGCTGAACTCTGCCGACACGCCAGTGCTTCTGAGAAAACCGTTGGTGCTGGCCGTCAACGTGTCGAGCGTTTCGCCGTAGAACACAAAGGGCGCCCCGAGGTCGGTCGCCGCCGCGACCACGTCGTCGCCCGAGACCAGCAACGCGCCGGTCGGCGTGATGTCGACGTACGCGTACACGGCCCCGCTGGCCTGATCCGCGTAGCGGTAGCCGAAGGGGTCGGGTCCACCGACGGCTGCGTCCGCGTCACCGCTGACGACGCTGGCAAGGAAAATGACCGAAGCGCTAGACAGGGAAGAAATCGTGCGACGCATGAGCGGCCGGAGCGTAGCCCACGGGCCGCGGGCGCGTGCGGGGATTCGCGGCGGAAACCGGCCCCCGCGTCGTGCGTGTGGCCACGTTGGAGTGCGAAAACACAAAGGGCCCCGACGAGCCCGCGCGTCATCCCGGCGTTGGCACCGCAGGTCCGATCTTCCCCGGTTCGACCGTCACGTCGAAGTTCTTGCCATCGAACACGATCACCACGCGCTGGTACGTGACCGTCCGTCCATGATCGACGCCTGCGTGGCGAACCGTCAACGGTGTCACACCGCTGTCGCTTTGTAGCGCGAACAGGCCGGTGCCCGCAGCTCCGATGGCGTCTACGGCGACCTCGTCGGTTCGCGCCAGGACCAGTGCGGCGTCGAGATCGTGCCAGGTCAGCAGCGTCCAGGTGGTCGGTGCATCGAACAGCTGCAGGCGGCGGAGTTCCTGAGCGATGCTGACGGCGTTGGTGTCCTTGGCCGCATAGAGCGTCGCGAGGTATGCCGCGGCGTGCAAGCGAGCGAAGCGGCGTGGGTCATCGGCGCCGGGACGGCCCTCGTCGGCGGCGATCTTTCGCAGGAGCCGGAGCGCTTCGTCGATCCGACCGGCGCCCGCGGCCGCGCGGGCCAGCCGGATCGCCGCGGTGGTGTCTTCGGGCCTCAGCTCGAGCAAATCCTCGTACTGGCGATAGGCCGCGTCGTACCAGCCGTGGCGCAGGAACACATCGCCGAGCAGGCGCCGCGAGTCGATCGAGTCGGGGTCGAACTCGACGATCTCGGAGAACACCCGCTGGGCCTCCTCGATCTGGCCGTTCTCCACCAGCAATTCCCCGAGTGTCCCGGCGAGGGCAGGGGTGAACCAACCCTGTTCGCGGACCTTGCGGCCGCGCGCGATGGCTTCGTCACGCTGGCCGCGTGCGGCGAGCATGCGGATCATCCGCTGTTCGCCCTCGGGATCACCCGGCGCGCGAGCCAGGGCGACGCGGAGCAGACGAAGCTGCTCGCCCGGTTCGACCTGCAGGCGCAGCTTGGTGTCGAGCGCAGCCCAGTCGATCACCTCGCCGAACATCGCCGCACCCACGGCGGCGACCAGCGCGGGGTCGACCAGGCGTCGCAGCAACGCGCGTGCAAGATAGTTGCGGGCATCGGCGTCAGCGCCGAAGTGGGCGAGTAGCAAAGCGATGTCGCTCTCCGAGTTCGCGCGTGCCTGCACCAGCTGCAGCATCGTGCGTTGGTCCTTCCATCCCGGCATCTCGCACGTCGACGCCACGGCCTCGTAGACCTCGAGCGTCGCGTTCATGTCTGCCGCGAGCAGCAGTCGACGCTCCCACAGCAGCTTGCGCTGGGTGAGGCTCTGGGCCGCCGCATCGCTGCAAGCGGCGCCGACACCCCGGGCCACCCGAGACTGCGGTCGGTCGACCCGCCGGGTCGCGAGATCTTCGGATTCGCGTGGCGTCATCTTCTCGGCTTCGTCAGCCGTGGTGATGTCGACCACGGCCGGGGTGCCCAGGGCCGGATCTCGCGGCGTCCCGCCGGGCAGCCCACCGCGGTCGTCGTCGAGGTTCGCACCCAGTGACTTGGTGTCTTTGACGCCAGACTCGCCGCCACCCCGTCCGCCCCCGTTCACAGGTGGCGGGGCTTCCTCTTTGGGCGCCATGGCTCGACCCGCGACTTCCGGTTCTGGCGCAGAAGGTTCGTCGGTCGCCGGCGTGCGGGCCTCGGTTTGGCTTTGCTGCGGACCTGGACTCGCGGCGGGTGACGACGAAACCTTGGCATCCGCGGCGCCGCCGCTTTGCGCGGCGGGACTCGCTTCTTTGCTGCTGACGCCGCATCCCAGCGGCGCGGTCAGGGCCGCGGCAAACCCCTCGAGCAGACCGCTGCCTCGGGCTTCGGTCGGCTCGGCAGCGCCAAGTCCGGCGTCGGCAACGAGCCGCACGCCGCCGAAGCGCCGCGCTCGGCGTTGCACGCCCATCTGGGCATACGCCTGCTCGGTATCCAGCGCGAGCAGCGAAGTGAAGGGGCTCATCAATCCGTACTCGAGCCCGAGTGACAGCACCTGCCCGCGCACCGAGGCCACGCCACGACTGTCCGTCAGCAAGTGGTCGATGTGGGCGGCGGCCCAGAGCTTGGGAACCGCCTGAACGATGGGACCGCTGTCGAGCACGACCTCGTACTCGCGCTCGATGGCCTCACCACCGAGGCGGCCGCGCACTGCGATCGTCTTGGGCAAGTCGTGGTGCGTGCGCGCGAACATCACCAGCTCTTGGCCACGCGCGAGCTTGCCGTTGGTGTTGGTGAAGACATCGTCGAGGCCCTCGCCGACCTCGATCTCGAGATCGGTCAGCACGGGGGTCTTGAGCGCGCCGGAGAGCTCGAGGGCCCGCGCGACCGCAAGCTCGTTGCTCTCGACGCGCAGGCTCGCGCCGCCGCCGACCTCGGCGAGGCGCTCGAGCACGGGGCCATCGACCTGGCGCCCCACCGCGACCGTGAACAGTCGCGCGCGCGAGCCGGCCATGCTTCGCCGCACCCGTTCGACCAGGGCTTCGCCGCGGCGATCTCCGCTGGTCGCGATGCCATCGCCGATATAGACGATGGCCGGCTGCTCGAGGCCATGCACGCGCTCGAGTGCGGAGTCGAAGATCGCACCCAGGTCGGTGGCGCCGCCGGTCGCATGCTCGGCGAGCCGCTCGAGCGCCAGGCCGATGGACTCTTCGGTCGCCTCGGCAACGCCGGTGGCGGGGAACAGCACCTCGGCGTCGAGATCCGCGGACATCACGGCAAATCGATCACCGGCACTGAGACTGCGCAGCAAGGCCTCGGCCGCGGCGACGCGCGCGAGGTACTCGGCCGGATCGCCGGCCGCGGAAGTGTCGACGACGACGACGACCTCGCCGGGCGGCACCGCAGCCTCGTCGAGCCGAAGATCTGGGGCCCAGCGCAGCATGACGAAGCGACCCTGATCACCACCCGGGTCCAGCACCGACAACCGCATCGGATCGAGGGTCTTGCCGGCCTTGCGCGTGAGCTCGAGCTGAAAATCCGCGCGAGGAACGTAGCCGCTGCGGCGCATGGTCACGCGAGCGGACTTGCCTTCGCCCTCGACCCGAGCCTCTCCCAACGTCGCCACGTCATAGCGCTCGCCGAGCTCACCCAGATCGACCTGCATCGCGAACTCTTCGATGCTGGGCGTAGCCCGCCCCGGCGCCCCGGCGAGCGGATAGCTGTAGCGCAGCGTGCCCTCCGACTCGCTCAACAGCTGCTGGTAGCGCACGACGATGCGACGAGAGCCCAACGCCGGCACCGGGAAGATACGGGCACGGACCGTGCGTTCGTCGATCCACTCGAGCAGCGCGGGATCGTTGTTGCGTGCGACGGCCTGCGCGTACTTTGCCACCGCATCGTGGCGCTCGACGATCTCGCCTTCGACCAGGCGTCCGTCGGTCTCGAGCGCGAACCCGACCAGATGGGCACCATCGGGGATGGTGAACCAATACCAGCCCTCGACCGGCCGATTGCTCGGATTGAAGAACTGCTGATCGACCATGGTCTCGGCCAGCGCATCGGCGAACGCGACTTTGACGGTCTGCCGCTGGATCGCCAGTGGCAACGCAGCCGAGCCCGGCGGCGCCTGACGGTCGACGGCGAACAGCGCACCCGAACCGAGCGCCTGCGTGCGTCCTAGCGCGCTGCGGTCACCCATGCCGCCGGTCCAGTCGTCCCAGAACGCGACCGGCTCGACCGCCGGCGCACCATCGCTGCCGAGCACCGCGCGCTCGCCCGCGGCGACCTCGCGACGGCCGGCGCTGCCGTCGACGATCGCCAGGCCCGCGGCGACGTAGATGCTGGTTTCGTCGTCATCCTCGCGGAGGCTCGCGCCGCCCTCGGCCAACGACACCCGGACGTCGTCCCCGAGCTTGTGAACCGTCGGTTCGGCGCCGCGCTCGAGTGCAGGCGCGTCGAGCCAGACGCGACCACGCTCGAGCGTGAGGCCATCACCGATGGTCACCACCGTCTGGGCGTCGAGGAACGCCCGCGACCCATCCGACAGGCGAATCAACGCGCGCGCGCCTTCGCCCGTGCGCACCCGCGACCCTGCCGGAATCGGCGTGTGCGACAGCAGCCGAGGCGAACCCGTCGCGAGCTCGAGCAAGACCTCTCCTGCGGCAAGCTCGATCTCGGCGTCGATTCGCCTGGTCTCGGCGACGGGAGGTTTTTTCCAGGGCTTTAGCACCACCAGGGCGATGCCTCCGCCGAGCAAGGCGGCGGCGCCCACGAGGATGACTGCGCGTTGAAAGAGACGACGTGGTCCGGCCATGGGTGACTCCAGGTTGCCTGCGTTAGACGCACCTGTCGCTGTGCGGGTCTAGGCGGGCTCGCTGCGACCGCGAACCATGTTCGACCCCTGACAAATGGGCCAAGCCCACGCGTTCATCGGCCACGTCGTTCGTCACCGCAACCCGAGGTCAACCATGCTTGGCCGCGAGGTTGGACAGCGTGTCGGCGACCTTCTCGCAGTGGTCGATCGCGTTCTCGAGGTCTTCGAGCACCTCGCGCTCGCGCAACAGCACCTTGGCGTCGATCTCCGGGGTCCTGAACAACTCGCTGATCGCAGCGCGGTGCACACGGTCGCCCTCCTTCTCGAGGGTGCGGATGCGGGCCTTGGCCGCGAAGATTCCCGGGTAGTCGCGGTTGCGCAGCATCGGTACCGCCTGGGCCAGCTCGGCGGTGGTCTTGACCAACACGGCCATCATCGCGGTCATCGCTTTGCTGGGCTCGGTGATGCCCATGAGTTCGCACGCGCGTGCGGCTCGGTTGGTCAGATCGGTGATGTCGTCGAGCTCGATGGCCAGCGCATGGATGTCCGCGCGGTCGATCGGCGCGACGTGGGTCTTGACCAGCGCCTCCTCGAGCTCATGCACGAGCTTGTCTCCCGCGTGCTCATGTTCTTGTACGTGCTTGCCGACCGCGGCCACCGACAGCCCGGTGCTGAAGGTGGCCAGCGCGACCGCAGCGTCGTGGGAGATCTGCGCCTGCCGCTCCAATAGGCCGAAGAAACGCTCGGCTTTCTTCGGAAGGAGACTACGGAAGAAAGTCTGAAGTCCCACTCGGTGCAGGTTAGCACGCCGTCTATGACGTGCTCGTGAGGTTCGCGTGAACCGGCTTCGTCACTCGTCAGGGGTGAAAATCACCCTCGAACGAGAAGCCCAGCAGGATGTACGGCACGCCGGCGGAGACGTCCTCACCGGTTCGCCAGCGGTGTTGGACCCACCACTGCGCGAGCAAGAACGCAGTCGGGTTGTACCACCGCTTTCGCGAGTGTCCGTGGCGCTTGGCTGCCTTGGCTCGCCACTTGGGTGGAGCGTAGAGAATCGCTGGACCCACGCGCTGGGTGTTGTTCAGATTCTTGGTGCTCTCCCCCGGCAAGTACATCGAGTCCTTGTAGAACGCGTGCGTCAGCGTGTAGCGGGCGCCGAGCTTGAGCCCGAAGTCGAACAGATACAGCGCATCGAGGTCGTTGGTCGCGACCCAGCCCTTGTTGGGCTGCAGGATATCCAGGGTTTGATCGTAGTACACCGTGTCGGCGCGTCCGCTTTGCGGATCCTTCTTCATGTCGAAGCTCGTCCAGTAGAACTTGACGTTGTCGCGCACGGCGACGCGACCGACCTTCACCTGAAACAACGCCGATGCGGTGACCATGTGGCCGGTCCCCGGATAGCGACGATCGGTGGTCTTCTCGTTCTCGCTGTCGGAGTACTTGACGGCTGGACTCTGGAACGTCTGCTGCTGGTCGAAGGTCTTGAAGTAACCGACGGCGTTGTAGATGACGTGGAGGTTGAGCAGCGCGAGCGGTTGGATCTCGAGCATCGGTCCGACGCGCCCGAACGCCGGGTTGACGAAGGTATGGGCTTTGAGCGCCACGAAGCTGTCCTTGAACAGCGTGGTGTTCTTGTTCACCAGCTGCAGGCGGTAGCCGAACGTGAACTCGTTGACGAGACCCAGCGGGTTGTAGCGCAGCGCGGTCAGGTTCTTGTAGACGAACCGATGCCGCACGAGGCCGCGAGGCTTGGACGAGCTGTCCGAGGAGGCGTCGTCGTCGTCGTCGGGTGCTTCGCTGGATCC
>CANLQR010000343.1 GCA_947492135.1 Deltaproteobacteria bacterium
CGGTCACGATCGACATCACCAGCTCACCGGAGAGCAAGAACAACCGCGGGCTCTCGATGTCCTCGGTGGGCTGCGCGGAAAACGGTGAGGTCGCGGCGGCGACCGTCAGCGGCCGATCGAGGGCCTCGAGCAAGCAGGTCAGGGTGACCGGCATCGGCAGGGCGTTGATCAGGGTCACGACCTCGCCGATGTGCTGCGGTCGACCGAGCCCTTGCGGCGCGGTGCAGTGGCGCTCGAGCATCCAGCTGTCGTCGATCGGCCCGTCGTCATCATCGCCGGGAGCACACGCGAGCGCGAGGATCCAAGGGCTCCACCGGGCAGATCTCCGCATTCAGACCACGAATAGCCCGGATCGGCGGCCTGGTCCCGCGCAACGTCGGCGCCGCTGGACGGGAAGCCGCGTCGACGCGTAACACCGCCCCCGGCGGCGCCGTCGCCACGCACCATGACCACCCTCAAGCTGATCTACTTCGATTTCCCGGGAGGCCGCGGCGAGGACTGCCGGCTGGCCCTTCATCTCGCCGACCAACCGTTCGAGGATGTCCGCGTCAAGTTTCCCAGCTGGGCCGAGCACAAGCCCGGCACGCCGTTCGGTGCGCTCCCGGTGCTCGAGGTGGAGGGCAAGGGGCGGCTCGCGCAGTCGAACGCGATCCTGACGTACATCGGCCGGCGTTGGGATCTTCATCCGAGCGATCCCTGGCGCGCGGCCCAGCACGAGGCGATCATGGCGGCCGTCGAGGACGCGCGAGGTAAGGTCGGTGACACCCTGCAGCTCGACGCCGACACGAAAAAGCAACGCCGCGAAGAGCTCTCCACCGGCTACCTCGCCGACTGGGGCCGTCGCATCGAGGCGCAGCTCGGTGACGGGCCGCTGCTCGAGGGCAACCGGATCTCGGTTGCCGACCTCAAGCTCTTTGTGTTCCTGCAATGGTTCGCCAGCGGAGCGCTCGATCACCTCCCCAAGGACCAGTTTGCGTCGTGTCCCAAGCTCGAGCGCCTCAGCGCGGCCGTGAAGGCGCATCCCCGAGTCGCGCAGTGGTACGCACGCTAGCGCGAGCTTTCGTGCCGATGAACGCCCTGTCGCGCACGATCGAGATCGACCTGCGACAGTTGCTGGGCGAGACCGACGTCCCGCGCTAGGAACAGGTGGTGGACGACATCCTGTACTGAGGTTGACGCTACTGTCCGGCCTTCAGCGCTCGCTGGGTCGAGCGCCGCTGTTCGGCTTGGACCGGCCGTGACAGCACGATCGTTTGCCCGGCCGACATGCCCTCGGAGTAGGCCGCTCGATCACCACTGGCACGACCACCAACCTTGATCGTTCGCGGATAGCGGCGACGGTAGTACGCCTGCACCTGGGCATCGCCCACCCAAACCAACCCCTCGAGCTTGGCGACGTTGCGCTGGGCTCGCAGCTTCTGGCTCAATCCTGCAACGGCCCCAGCCAAGAAGCTCCGGCGACCGCGATCCGACTCCACGCGGTGGCTGCGTTTGTGCGCTTTCCACAGCCGCTCGATCGTCCGCAGCACGAAGTGATGCACGTACTCCGCCATCGCGAGGTTCTCGGGCCGACCACAGACCTCGAGCACCGACCCCCGCGTACCCTCCAGCGGTCGATACACCGAGATCCAGATCACCTGCACGAAGAAGTGCTCGAGCAGCAGCCTCGCCATCGCCCGCTGGTGGGGTTGAATGCGGCCCGTGGGCTCGCCCAGCCACATCGGCGCACACTCGGTGACCGCGCTGGCCCCGGCTTGCTGCAGATCGAGGTTGTACTTGAGCATGATCCGCTGGGCGGTCGCCGCCGCGAGCTCGGCCTCGTTTTGGTTCGAGCTCTCGGCGAGCGCCAGGAGCTTTTGGACCCGCGCCACGACCCGCATCTGCGGCGTTGGTTCCGACGGCTCCAGCGGGCTGGGTCCCGCGCTCGTCGCCCGCCCATCGATCCCTCGCGCGTCGCAGACCTGGCGGAACTTCGGCCCGTGCGGGCTGGTGTCGCCGCCGAGGATCTCGTCGACGAACTGATGGGCGACCTCGTGCTTGAGCGTCTCGATCGTCTCGGCCCAGGGCCGACGAAGCACCGCCTCGCGCGCCAGCGACAGCGTCCTGTCGTGGGCTCGCCACGATCCCAGCAACGCCGTGCTTCGCGTGAGTTCGAAGATCGGGCGAGACAGCTTGCTGGCGAACAGCGCCCAGTTGATCCGATCCCACTCGTCGACCATATTCTGAACCAGTAGCGCCTCGAGCCAGTCGCTCAGCTCAGGGTGGGCTTCGACATCGTCCCGCTCTGCCATGGGGACGAGAGCCTACACCCCTTGTTGGGTCGAACCTCACGACACGCTGTCGTTCACGCAAGATCGACGACGGCAGCACCCGCCGCTATCCTGGCCCTCGAGATGCCCGAGGGAACCCGCCAGATCGAGATGACGTGGCGGTGCTCCAGCTGCAGCCACCGCAATCTCGGGCGCCACGCGGTGTGTGAGCAGTGTGGCAACGCGAAGGATGGATCCGAGCAGTACGAGATGCCCGGTGACACCGCGGCGGCCGCAACGATCGATGACCCCGAGCTGCAGCAGATCGCGGCTGGGGGCGCGAACTGGCGGTGCTTCTATTGCGGCAGCGATCAGCGCCGCCGCGACAACTCTTGCGCGCAATGTGGCGCCGCACCGCAGGCACCGCCGGCACCCCGCGCCGGGCAGTCGCCCGACCGCGGCGGATGGCTGCAGCGCGCACGCGCCTGGGTGCGGCGTCATCCGATCCTCGCTGGGGCGGCGGCACTGCTGGTGGTGATCGTCCTGATCTACCTGTGGATCAACCGCACCCGCACGTTCGACGCCGAGGTGCTCGCAGTCAACTGGGAGCAGAAGATCCTGGTCGACCGCTATCAGATCTGGGAGCGCGACGGCTGGCGGCAGGAACTCGCCGCTTCGGCGTTCGAGGTGCGCTCGCTGGGTCAGGCGATCCACCACTACGAACAGGTGCTCGACGGCTACGACACCCAGCACTACACCGAGAAGGTCGCCTGCGGCGAGGACTGTCAAGACGTGCCCGAACGCTGCAGCGAGAGCTGCTCTGCCAACAACAACGGTTTTGCGACCTGTCGGACGACGTGCAGTGGCGGCGGTCGGTCGTGCACCACGCGCTATTGCAGCGAGGCGCGGACGCGCCAGGTCCCGCGATATCGCCAGGAACCTCGCTACGCCGAAAGCGTCCGCTACCGGATCTGGGACTGGGGCTACCACCGCACGGCGGTGGCCTCCGGATCGTCGACCGCGGATCTCCGTTGGCCTGTCGAGCAGGCTCGAGTCGGCCTCGCGTTGCCCGACGGCGAACAAGAGCGCGAGCGGCGAGAGGGACGCTACAGCGTGACCCTCGGGTATGACGACGCCGAACGCGTCGAGGTCCTCGTTGCCCCCGACGCCTTCGAGCGCTACGCGCTGGGCTCGAGACACGAGCTGACGCTGCAGGGCAGCACGATTTCCGCCGACGGCGTGCCGGTGTCACGCGTCGGTGACGAGCCCTGACGCCATCAACCCTGCGCTGGGACCTCGATCACACGCTGCACGACGATCTCCGTGCGCCAGGAATCCCCAGGTTTCGGTGGCTAGCTGACCTGGCGGGTGTGTCCGACCCAGTACGGGGCCCGCAGCACGAACTTCTGCAGCTTGCCCGTTGCCGTGCGGGCGAGCTCGGTGCGCAGCTCGACCGTGGTCGGACACTTGTAGTGTGCAAGGCGATCGCGGCAGTGCGCGATGAGCTCGGCCTCGGTTGCTTGGAGCCCTGGCCGCAACACCACCAGCGCCTTGACCGTCTCGCCCCACTTGTCGTCGGGGACGCCGATCACGGCGACCTCCGCGATCGCCTCATGGGAATTGAGGCAGTCCTCGACCTCGATCGACGAGACGTTCTCGCCGCCGGTGATGATGACGTCTTTCTTGCGATCGGAGATCGTCACGTACCCCTCGTCATCGACGATGCCGCCGTCGCCGGTGTGGAACCACCCCTCGACGATCGCGGCATCGCTGGCGTCGTCGTCGTCCCAGTAGCCCTTCATCACCACGTTCGCGCGCGCGATGACCTCGCCGTGCTCGTCGACCGTCACCCGGGCACCCAGCACCGGCGCGCCGGCCCGCGACAGCCGCACCGCCCGCGCCGCAGGATCGAGCGCGTCATACTCGGCCCTTCGCCGATTCATCGTGATCAAGGGTGAGGTCTCGGTCAGGCCGTAGAGCTGGATCATCTCCCAGCCGAGTTCGGTCTCGATGCGCTCGATCGTGCGCGTGGGCGGTGGCGCGCCCGCGACCAGCATCCGCGTGGTGCCGGTGCCGGGGATCGGCCCATCCCAACCTACCGCGGCGTCGAGGATCGCGTTGGCCACGGCCGGTGCCCCGCCCAGCATCGTGATGCCGTGCTCGTCGATTCTGCGCAGGATCTCGACGCCACTGGCGCGGCGCAGCACGACCTGTTTCGCACCCATCGCAGCCAGCGAAAACGGCATGCCCCAGCCATTGCAGTGGAAGGTCGGCACCACGTGGAGAAATGCGTCGCGATCGGAGATCCCGGTGTGCCAGCCGAACGTCGTCGCGTTGATCCACAGGTTGCGATGCGTGAGCATCACGCCCTTGGGCCGCGCCGTGGTGCCGCTGGTGTAGTTGAGGGTCGCGAGCTGGTCCTCGTCGAGCTCGATCTCGACCGGGCGGTCCTGGCGATCGAAGAGCTCGGGATCGCTGCCGGCGCCGAAGACGAACCGATGCGCGACCTCGATCGTCGCCAGGCTCTCGGCCAGCTCGGGATCGACCAGCAGCACTCGTGCGCCGCTGTGCCGGACGATGTACTCGACCTCGTGGGCGTGCAGACGGAAATTGATCGGGACCAGGACCCGACCGGCCATGCAGGTGCCATATAGCGCGGCGATCCAACGCGCCGAGTTGTGCGCGGCGATCGCCACCCGCTCACCGGGGGCGATGCCCAGCGCAGCGAGGGCGGCGCCAAACGAGCGCGCGCGCCGGGCCAGCTCGCGATAGCTCAGCGCGCCCCACGAGACCGCAGGCTGATCGGGCTCGTCGACGAGTCCGATGCGATCGCCATAGACGTGTTCGGCACGGTGCAGAAAATCGCGAACACTCAGGGGGACCCGCATGGATCCGAGTGTAGCGACCGGCGGGTCGAAGCTCTACTGCTGCCTCTACGATCCCAATGGCGGCGATCCCAATGGCGGCGCGGCCGAGTGCGCTCGGTCGTCATCGTGCGCTCGGCAACATCGTAGTGTCGTCGGACCCCGACGTTCTCGATGCAATCAACGGAGTCCGCGTCGAGCTGACGCAGGCGTTGACGCTGTTGTGCGCAGAGTGCCCCCTCAAGAACCGTACGCCGCATGCAACGCGTCACGGGTGGCCGCGTCGAGCGTTCCGCTTGGCGGCAGGCCCCGCGCGCGTTGAAACGCGGTCAACGCAGCCGCGAGTGGGTCGACGGCGGCCTCGGGTCCGGGCCGATGCTGTGGTGGCCCGGCGGTCGTGAAGCCGAGATTCGCCAGCCGCTGGTACGCGCCCTTGGGCTCGTCGATCGGCCCGAGGCCACCGATCGCGAACACGAACTCCCGCAGTCCGACCAGGGTCAGCGTCGCGGTCGTCGCGTCACCATCGAGCGGCAGCTCGAGCACCTGTCCGGCCTGCTCGAGCCGGCCTTCCCCACGACTTCGTCCGGCCACGAACACATAGTCGATCGAACCCAACGCAGCCAGCACCGCGTCGAGCTCGGTGACTCGCAGGCGCAGGACATCGTGAGTTCGCCGCCGCTCCAACGTGATCCGAGTCTGACGCTCCACCACGACCGCTGTGCCTTGCTCGCCGGGTGGTGGGATCACGATGACGTCCCCGACCATCAGCAGGTCAGGCGATCCCCGCTCGTCTCGGAGCGCCGCGTTCTCGGGCGCGTTCCAGATCTGGGCGGGATCGGCGAATCCGTGACGCCAGGCGATGGCGCCGAGCCAGTCCCCGGGCTGGATGACGACGCGCTGCAGGTCGCGCCGCGTGCTCATGGCTCGACGATCCAGTTGGCAGCGGTGCTGCGGATCTCCGCGAGGTCGCCTTTGCCTTCGAAGGGGTTCTCGCCGGGCGCGAAGCGGATCTGGAGGACTGCCGAGTCCCACCACGGCCGACGATGATCCCAGAGCATGGTCATCCGACGGTCGAGGTAGTGCGCTCCGAGGTAGGTGCCCTCGGTCTCGTCGACGATCGTCACCGTCCAGCGCTTGCCTTCGGGGTCCTCCGGCACCGACCGCTGCGTGACCGAGCCGTAGCGTTTGGCGGCACTCTCGTCATGCAGTGGCAGGACTGGCCAAGCGAACGGCCAGCGCTCGGGCGAGATCTCGGAATGCTCCACGAATGGCGGAAACAACGGCGCGATGGGATCGGGGCAGAAGATGCATTCCGCCGGGGGGAGATCGTGGTACCGGTTTTCGCCCTGGTCCAGGTCGATGGACCACGAGCCACCGTCCGTAGACAGGCACGAGATCACCGAGCGACGGCCCTTGTGCGGGTAGCCGTGGTAGCAAGGCCACACTGAGTCCGTGCCCTCAAGACCTGATCGTAGCCGCGGCGCCGAGACGCTGACGTCCCAGTATTGAAGAGGGACCCAGGAAAAGCCCCATGCCAGTCCGCCCATGATGTCGGATTGCTCAGCGACAGGTTTGCGTTCAGCCGGCCAATCCATCAACTCGTGCCCCCCGTGCCCCCGCTCTAGCGTGTGCAGATCGGAGTCACCGCACGCCGTGAGTAGGGCAAGCGTCAGTCCAAGCGAAGCATGACCACGACCCATCAGCGGAACCCCTCTCGCAGGGCGCACAGTGTGAACACGTGATCTTCCTGCACGATCGGATTGCCCGTATACCCCGGATACGTGATGCCCGGCGGCAACTTGGGAAGCCTCGGTCTCATCACCGAAAAGGCGTCACGGGGCGCGAACAGGTCATCGGAGAACGTGAACCCTTTGCCCGTGGGAATCGCTCGCTGGGTATTCGTCCATTCATTGTACGGCGAACCCTCGACGAGCTGGCCTTGTTCGTCGAATTCGAGCTGCGACGACACGCCGATGGACCTGCTGCGCTCGTGCATGCGGAACTCACGTCGGCCTGGCACATAGACTGCGGGCATTCCTTTGTCTCCGACGTCGTCCTCGGGCAGATCCGCGTTCGCGCACACCACCGTGGATGCCCTCACGACGCCCCGATACCCGGCCTCGACCTGGGAGTACCGCGTCTTGTAGCGAAACACCGCATGGTTCCATACCGCCTGAGGGTAGCGACCCGCCCAGTCACCGAAATCCACCCGCAACGCGTCCCCGCGATCACGAACATGGACGCGCAGCATCGTCAGGAATCCAACGAGAACGCGGGCTCCGAACGCCGCCGGCTCCTCGCTGGGCTTGAGCGTCTTGAACGTGTTCTCTGGGCGAGAAGGATCGATCGGCTCGTCGGGCAGATCCCACACGTTCTTCTCCGCGAACAACTTGCCTACGCACTCGGTCGCGAGCAACTTGACCTCGTGGTGACCGAAGGTCACCCCGTTTTTTTCGACGCCACCGTGGTGCGGCGAGTCGAACACGATCGACGCGGTGGCGGCATCGTGGCAGTGTCCGGCCCAAAGTGGCCATTGGTGGGTGCTGTCGGCATGATGCTCGCGTTCCCAATCGAACGCGCCCACCACACCGAACGCCTCTTCGTACTTCTGAAACGGCCGATAGCTCTGACTGTCCCACGCCGTCAGGGACGGTTCCTCCGCGTTTGAGAACGGAAAATACCAGAAGTTCCACGGAATCAGCGGATCGCCATTGGCTTCGCGCGCGTGGCCGCTCTCGTCGAACAGGGCGTAGATCGCGAAGTGCCCCGAGGGTGCCAACACGCTTACCTCGAAAGTGCCGCTCCCTCGGCGGCCCTCTGGGATCTCGACGATCGCGATCTTCTTGACCGCGTCGACTTCGGCGTGATGCCCATCCGCGCTCGCGACGATGATGATCTGATCGTCGGATCGCTCCGCGGCTCGGATCCCGATCGTGAGGCGGCCCCCGTAATCCGAGGGCACGAACACCGTGAACTGGTGGAAGCGCTCAGCGACGACCACGGCATCGCTCTCGTCGTTCATCAGCAGCAGGGGCCCGCGTGGATATGCGACCGAGTTGAGCGTGTTGGGTGCCAAAAGTGTCGACATCTCGATACCTCCTCAGCTCGAAGTCGTCCCCGTGACCCACCATGTCTCACCGTTTTCGCGCGACACCACGATCCGGCACGCCCCGCCCGGCAATCCTTCGAAGCGTAGCAGCCCGCTAGCATCGGTGGCGCCCGCGCGAACGATCCCGCCGGCGGCTTTGACCTCGCAGCGCACCCCCACGACCGGCTGCCCTGCGGGTTCGCACAGGACGATCTCGAGCACCGCGTCGAGCCGTGGCAGC
>CANLQR010000344.1 GCA_947492135.1 Deltaproteobacteria bacterium
ACTGCGCTCGAGTCGATCGAGTGCCTCGCGCTCGGCCTTGTTGCCGGGAGCCTCCGGAGCGAGCCCGACCGCCACCTGGATCCGCGTGACCTTGGTCGACCCCGAGACCCTCGGTGCTGGCACCCGAACCGCCACCTCGCCAGGCTCGGGTGCGCTCGGTTCCGCGGCGCGGGGCTCGGCGGTGTGCTCGGCCTGGGTGTCGGTGTTCCACCCCGCGGCCCGGGTCCCTTCGTAGCCCCGGGGCGTGCCCGCGATCGCGGTCGAGCCAGGCCCTGCAAGCGTGATCGCCAGCCCGATCGCCAGCCCGATCGCCAGGCGATGGCTGCGGACGATCGCGGGCCTGTTCACGGCAACCCCTTGCGGATGCGATCGAGCCACTGACCCAGCGCCCACGTCTCGCGGGCGCGGAACCCCGTGGTGAACTGCACGCCGCATTCGTCAAGCGGTCCGAGCCACCGCACGTCGGCGCCCACCAGCAGCGGTTGGTCGAGGGTCGGAAGCACCAGACCCAGCGACCATTGCTCGCCTATCCGAGGCGGGTCTTCGAACGTCACCCGCAACAGTGCCCCGCCGAGACTCAGATTGATCGTCTCGGCGGTCAAGTGGACGCCCGCGCGCTCGACTCGCACGACCAAGCGCGTCTCTACACGTTCACTCTTGCGCAGCTCCGCACGCGTCATCGTTCGCGCGATTGTGTGGGTTGTACGCGGCTTCGTCAACGCAGCCGCGGCGGTCGTCGAGCGGCCATGTGTGTGACCGCCAGGCGAACCTACTCGAGTGCTGGCCCCGCATCGCCCCGCGCGGGACGCCGGCGTTCGTCGAACCACACGCGATAGGCCTTCATTTTGCGGTTCTGCTCGGGGGGCGCGTGGCGTCTGCACGTCGAGGCCTCGGAAGAACGCGCGGGTGCCCCCCAGCGCGACTCGGGGCAGTCATTGGGGTTGTACGCGGTCTCGAAGGTCTCGCGACGCTCGACCAGCTCGGCGATCGTCACCGTCCACTTGGATCCGTCACTGCGGGTGTACTCGAACGCGAGCGCGGGATCGGCGAGGCGACGCTGGCGATCGGCGGCAAGCGCTTCGATCAGCGCATCCATGGTCTTGGCTCCGCCGCCAAAGGCCTCGAGGTTGCGACGCACCTTGTCGTCGAATCCCAGGACGACGTCGATCGCGATCAGCAGCCGCAGATCTCGGGCCGGCGTCGCGTAGTTCTCCCACGCACCGGTCGTCTCGAAGATCGCATGACCGACCGGCATCGCGATGGTCCCACCGCCGCCCGCGAAGTGGGCCTCGCCGTTGTCGACCGAGGTGACGCGAACCTTCGCTGCCTCCAGCAGCGCCGCGATGGCCTCGGCCTGGGCCCGGAGCGCATCCCGGGTTCCGGGGGTAATGAGTCCGTCCATCCGGTCATAGAACTGTGCGGCGCCGAGCGAGCGTTGCTCGTCACTGATATCGCCGTAGCCCGGCCGGGTCTTCAAGGCCTCGTCGTCGACGGCGACGAGCGTCGCGAGGTCACCACTGCGAACGACCTCGATTGGCCGCGCCGCCTTGAATCCACTGCCGCCGAGCCCCGGATCCGGATTCCACAGAAAGTTGCCCTCCCAGAACCGCTTGCGGGTGATGCTGCCGTCGGGCTGGCCATCGATCGCATACAGCACGCCGGGAGCATCCCCGAGCGGATCCATCAGCTCCACGAGCACGAACACATGACCATAGGGATCGGCGTAGATCGTCCCCGGCCGCAGCCCGCGGCGGGTCAACCCCACCGGATAGTAGTCGGTGTTGTCGTCGCCGAAGGCCGTCCGACCGTTGCCCGTGTGAACTCCCCACGCCAGCGTGCGGCGGAAAAACTTCTGCACGACGCCGAGCTCGCCGGGCTTGCTGCCGTCGGCACCGCCCTCCGGTGGGCCCAGGACCCCGCGGAGCTTGCCGCAGCGCGGCGCCTTGCCCGGAGCACCGCGCGAGCAGCCACGGAAACCGAACGGCAGGCCGCGCTTCCATGCGAAATAGGCGCGCAGAAAATACGGGGTGTCGGCGCAGTCGGGCTTGAGAAACAGACCGACCTTGGTGTCGACCGCGTCCTCGTTCCAGCCGAAGTGCCCATGCAAGAGATTGTGGGTGGCGTCCGCGGTGAGCTCATGCAAGGCCTTTCGCGCGAGGTCCTCGCCGCGCGGGGCATGAAACAGCGCGCGCACCCACGCGCTGTACAGCGCCTCCTCGGCGCCCGTCCACGCGCGGTCGACAGGCCATACGCCCGCGGCACTCGCGACGCGAACCCGCGCCCGCGCCCGCGCGGAGGTCTCGACACGGACTTGCTCGCAGGCGAGGCCGGTGCCGTCGCGACCCACGATCACGCTCAGCGTGCCGCTGGGCGCCGAGGCGATCCGCGCCACCGCAGCCGCGGGGACTCCAGGCGCGTGCTCGATCGCGATCTCGAGCGGCTTGCCGTTGGACTCCACGCGGAGCGCGAGCGGTCGTTCGTCGGCGAGCGTCGCGGCGAGAATGACCAGCGGCTCACCGACCGCCGGACGCGACGGCGAGATCATCACGCCGACGTCCGCAGTCGCTCGCTTCGGGCAGCTGCCAGCATCGGCCGCCGTTGGTAGGCGCACGGGTGCGAGGACTGGTGCCGCGGGAGGCGCGACGCCAGTGGGCAACGCGGACGGCACGTCGACGCCCACAGACGGACCCGACGGCGCCCCTGGCGACACCGACGGTTCGGCGACGGGCGCCGTGGCGTCCGTGCGATCGCAAGCGAGCCCGACGCCCAGCCAAAGCCAAAGCCCCACGCGACGTGCAGTCCTGCGCCCAAACCCAAGCTCAAGCACAATCTCACCCACGGCGCCGACGTCTGTGCCTGGCAGTGAATCCCCCGTGGCTGCGCGCACCACCGCGTCATGCCCCTGCCCTCGCGTGCTCATGGCGGTCATGATATCGATGTAAAGATGCGCGTGCTCATCGCCGACAAGTTGCCATCCAGCGGGGTCCGAGCCATCGCCGATCTCGGTGTAGAGGTCGTCGAGCGCCCCGATCTCCAGGCCTCGGACCTTCCGGCGGCGTTGGCCCAAAGTGCCGCGGAGGTCCTCGTCGTGCGGTCCACGAAGGTCACGGCCGAAGCCTTCGCGAGCGCGCCGCGACTGGGCCTGGTGGTCCGTGCCGGAGCCGGTGTGAACACGATCGACATCGGCGCAGCCAATCGTCAGGGCGTGTTCGTCACCAACTGTCCGGGGAAGAACGCGATCGCCGTCGCAGAGCTGACGCTCGGATTGATCCTCGCGCTCGACCGCCGCATCCCCGAGGCCGTGGCGCAGATGCGTCAGGGCCAGTGGAACAAGAAGCGTTTTGGTCAAGCCGAGGGCCTCCACGGTCGGCGCCTGGGCCTGGTCGGCTTTGGCCACATCGGTCGTGAGGTCGCCTCGCGCGCCCGCGCGTTCGGGCTCGTGGTCGAGGTCTTCGATCCGGCACTCGATCGCGCGACCGCCGAGTCGCTCGACGTCGAGTGCGCGTCGGACCTCGACAGCATGCTGCGCGGCGTGGACATCGTCAGTATCCACGTCCCCTACGGCAAGGCGACGCACCATTTGATCGGCGGCCGCGAGCTCGCCCTGCTGCGCGACGGCGCGCTGGTGGTGCACACCTCACGCGGCGGCGTCGTGGACGACGGGGCGCTCGCCGAGGCCGTTCGCACCGGCCGAATCCGCGCGGCGCTCGACGTGTTCGAGAACGAACCGACCGCCAGCGAGGGCGCGTTCACCTGGCCGATCGAGCTGTCTGGACTCTATGCGACCCCGCACATCGGAGCTTCCACCGAGCAGGCCGAGCGTGCCACCGCAGCCGACGCTGCCCGGATCATCCACGAGTACCTGCGCACCGGAAACGTGCCCTCGGCGGTCAACCTGCAACGTGGACGCGCCGCCCACTTCACCGTGGTGGTCCGCCATCGGGACCGTGTCGGTGTGCTCGCGGGCATCCTCGGCGGGTTGCGCGAGGAGCAGCTCAACGTGCAAGAGATGCAGAACGTCGTGTTCGAGGGCCAGGAAACCGCCTGTGCTTCGATCAGTCTCGAACGCCAGCCGAGCCCCGATTTGATCGAGCGCCTGCGCGCACAGCCCGACGTGATCGCCGTCGACCTTCGCGAGATCCCTTGAGCATGCGTCCGACCATCGTCGTGGATGACGCGCTCGGCTGGGCGGCCGAGGCGTTCGGCGGCCTCGGCAACCTCGTGTTGGTCCCGGGCGGGGCGATCGACCGCGGAGTCGTCGCTGACGCCGATGCCCTGGTCGTCCGCACGGTGACGCGGATCAACGAGGCCTTGGTTGCCGGCAGTCGACTGCGCTTTGTCGGCACCGCCACCGCGGGGATCGATCATGTCGATGTCGACGCGCTGGCCCGCGCGGATATCCGATTTGCAAGTGCCGCCGGCTCCAACGCCGACGCGGTGACGGACTACGTCGTGACCGCGCTGCACATCGTTGCACTCGAGCGTGATCCTTCCCTGCTCGCGGGGCCCTGCGCGATCGTGGGATTCGGCCAGGTCGGACGCCGCCTCGCCACCCGTCTGCGGGCGTTGGGGGTCGAGGTTCGGGTCTGTGACCCTCCGCTGGCCCGCACCCTGGACACCCTCGATCGCAGCGACCCCTGGTCGCGCCTCGCACTCGACGAACCGTTGATGTCGCTGGCGGACGCGGTGGCCGGTGCGCGAATCGTGTCCGTGCATGTGCCTCTGCAGCCCGTTGGCCCCGACCGCACGCCCAATCTGATCGATCGCGGGGTGCTCGATCTGCTGGCCCCCAACGCGGTCGTCGTGAACACCAGTCGGGGTTCGATCGTCGACGAAGGTGCGCTGCGCACGTGGCTCGACCGTACCGGCAGCCGCGCGATCCTCGACGTGTGGACCGGTGAGCCCGAGATCGATCCTTCGATCGTACTGCACCCTCGCGTGCGGATCGCGACGCCACACATCGCGGGCTACAGCGTCGAGGGCAAGGTCGCCGCGACCGCGATGATCGCCGAGGCCCTGGCCACGCATCTCGGAGTTGCCCACAGTTGGTCCGGCGCCGACGTGCTCGGCGTACCCGTCGACATCTCGATTCCCTCCGGACCCAGCGCGCTGGCGCGGACGACTCGGTGTCTGCGCGAGCACAACCCGATCGAGCGTGATGACGCTGCGCTGCGCGCGATCGCCCGGGCTTCCGCACCGCGTGGGCGCGCGTTCGAAGGGCTGCGTCGACACTACGCGTGGCGGCGCTCGCTCGCCCACCATCGCGTCGACGGCAACGCCGAGCCCGACCTGGTCCACGCCGGCGTGCGCGCCAAGCCCAGCGAGCCGCTGATCCTCATCGCCCACGGTAGCCCCGATCCCGACTGGCGCATCCCCTTGGACGCCACGGCTGCCCGCTTGCGGACCGCCCATCCCCATCGGCATATCGGACTGGCGTTCCTCGACCACCTCGAGCCCTCGCTCGCGGGCGCCGTGGCAGCCGTCGAGCAACTCGGCCACGACTCGGTGCGGGTGATCGCAGTGTTTCTTTCGCCCGGCGGTGGCCACATCAAGCGCGACATCCCGGCGCTGTGCGAGCGCGTGGCGCTGGCCTTCCCCGGCGTCCGGGTGACCCTGGCCCCCAGCGCGATCGGTGCCGAGGCCGATGTCATCGAGTCGATTGCCCGGGCCGTCGCCCGGGTCGGGGATCGGCCCCTGCCCTGACCGGGGACAACCCTCGGCGACGAGCAACGAAGCCACCATCGCCGCCGGCTATTCCGTGCGCTCGCCCTGCGTTGCAGGCTCCGCGATCAGCCGACCTGCGTAGCGATACAGAAGCTCCAGCTCGCGCTCGATCGAGTGCAGGTGTGACTCGAGAACGTCGAACATCTGCTCGCGGATCCCGACGAGCCTCGCGTCGTACATGCCGCCGTCGCCGTACAAGATCCGCTCTGCGATCGCTCGATTCGGCTCCTGGACTTCGTCGAGGAGGCGCCGCCAGTCCCCTAGCACCGCATCACGCGGTGATGGTCCGCCGTCCGCCCGCGGTTCAGTCAGCATACGGAACACGAAGCGGGGGTAGAGACCGTCGGGATCTTCGCCGGCCAGGATCGGTCGCAACAAGTTGCGAGGGTGACGAAACGTGACCGGCACGCGCGCGGGCGCGAAGGCACCCACGCCGAGACCCGCCGCCGCGACGCCGCCAACGATGCCGATGACCGGGATGCCGATCGGCTCGCGCCCGCGGATCTCGTAGACCCCGCCGCCGATCGCTGCCGCGGCGCCCAAGACAATCGACGCCGCCGCGAGACTGAGCTGCTGTCGACGTTGGCGCTCGTCGACCTGCGCGAGGGCAGCCTCCATCTGATCACCCACACAGTCCGCCTCGAACAACAGCGCATCGACCTGGATCTCGAGCGTCGACAGGCGGGTGAGCAACTCGAGTCGTTTCTCGACCGAGCGTTCACCCGGAATCGCCTCGATGACGAGCGCCTCGAGCACTCGCTCGAGGCCCGCCGCTTGCGCGGTCCGAAGGATCTCCGGTGGGATGCTGCTCGCGGTGGTGGCCGGCGGTGTCGGCCCAACCGCGTCAGGCCCCTCATCGAAGCCCGTCGCGAGCCGCAAACAGTGGAGCGCCTCGGCAGGCTCGATTTCCATCGAGCCTCGCGTCGGCCGAGACGGCAGCGCGACGGAGATCGTCGGTGCACATGCAGTCGCGAACATCGAACTGGCGACGATGGCGCCCGCCAGCCCACAACCATTGCGTCGTTTCATCACTCGCTCATGACGATCGCGCGCAGTAGCAGGCCGCGTCAACAGACTCTCGTAAGACCGATCCCGGACATCCTCGGCGTTCCGATCGGCGAAGCAGCTCGACGACGACCGCAACACCCTCATCACGCCGTCATGGCATCCCGGTCGACCGCCTGCTGCGGCCGCGATATCGTCGTAGAGTCATGGGCTCACCAAGGACGGTTCACACGCGGACGCTCGGCCTGTTCCTCGGCCTGTTCCTCGGGTGTAAGGAGCCCGCCGGGGAAGCGGTCGCCGGCCCCATTCATGTGCGGGCGCAGGACGCCGTGCAGACGTTCGGCGCGGCCGCGGTGACGGTCAGCGCAGCGTACATGGGGGCCAAGGACGAGGCCGGCGCCAACTCGACGATTGACCTCTTCCTCGAGCTCGCTCAGCTCGGCGAACAAGGCAAGCTCGACTTGACCGAGGCCGGCCAGATCCTCCGCGACATCGAGGATGCCCGCGATGAGGTCAACATGGTGTCGATCGAGCGGGCGCGGCCGATCGTCGCCCGCGCGAAGTCATTGCGCGACCGATCGCGCTAGCCCTGAAGTAAAGTGAGTTTGGTACCCTGCCTCGGATGCTTGCGCCAACCGATGCTCGGCTCGACATCGTCGGGAGCTCGAGGGCGCCCAAGCCATGACGCGGACCTCCGACGAGGAGATGACGCTGCTGGGCAGCCAAACCCCGCACAGCGGCGCACTTGCACCCGCCGCAGCAGCACTCCCGCCCGGAGCGAAGATCGGACGCTACATCCTTTCTGCGCGCATCGGTGCCGGGGCAATGGGTGTCGTGCACGCCGCGTACGACCCGGAGCTCGATCGCAAGGTTGCGCTCAAGCTCTTGTATCGCCGCTCGGGCGATGAAGACGTGGTGCGCGAGGCAACCGCGCTGGCGAAGCTGAACCACCCCAACGTCGTTGCCGTCTACGACGTGGGACGCCACGACGATCGCGTGTGGATCGCGATGGAGCTGGTCGAAGGCGTCACCCTGCGCGCGCGGATCGACGAGGCACCCCTGCCGTGGCGCGCCGTGGTGGACATCATGGAGCAGGTGGCGCGCGGCCTGCGGTCAGCCCACCTGGCCGGGCTCATCCACCGCGACGTGAAGCCCGACAACGTGATGCTGGGCGCCGACGGGCGTGTCCGCGTCATGGACTTCGGGATCGCTCGCGTCGGCGTGTCGCCTCTCGATTCGAAGGACGCGCGAGCGGGCACGCCCGCGTACATGGCGGCCGAGCAGCACGCGGGTCTGCCGACGGATGTTCGGACCGATGTGTTCGCGTGGAGCGTGACGCTGTGGGAGGCGCTCTACGGCGTCCGCCCCTTCGCTGCGGACAACCTGTTCGAGCTCGTCGCCGCGGTCACGACCTCGCGCGTGCGTGAAGCACCTCGCAACATCCGTGCGCCGCGCTGGCTACGCGATCTGGTACGGCGGGGCCTGCACGCCGAGGCGGCGCGACGTTGGCCCGATTTCTCCGCGATCCTGACGGCGGTCGAGCGTGGGCGCACGCGCGCACGCTGGCGTCGCGTGACGGTGCTCGGCCTTGCGGCGGTGTCGCTCGCTGCGATACCGGCCGCAAAGCTCCACTACGACGCGCGCGAGGCCCTGCGGGCCTGCGCGCTCGAGGCCGACGCAGTCACCGAGGTGTGGAACCCCGAGGCG
>CANLQR010000345.1 GCA_947492135.1 Deltaproteobacteria bacterium
GTCCGCCCTCGGGCAGGCCGGCGGGCGTGATTCCACGGATCCTGCTGGCGCCCTGCGCCAGTTGGACGCGGCGCTCGACCGTCCGGCGGCCCGCGCCGTCTTCGATCACGATCAGAAGCTCGCGCTGTGACATCCCCGCGTCGGGGTCGATCTCGAGGAGGTTTCGCGCCACGTCATGACGCGTGGTTGGCCACTCGGGCCACGTCACGTCGAGCGTGTCGACACTCGCTTGTACCGCTGCGGGCAACAAGAACAGCGCGTGCTCGCGCAGGACACGGCGGTCGAGATAGCCGCGCACGACACCATCGCCGTCGGCGGTCCACGCGGCGAGGGCACGGCCGGTGCGGGTGCGCAGGTAGCCCGACTCGGCAGGCCAGGGCTGGAGCACCGCCCCTTGGGCTTCGTCAGAGTCGAGTCCCGCGCGATCAGGCCCGAGCCACGCAGTGGCGGCCGCGGCCGCATCGAGGCTGCGGTCGATGACCCGCGGCGAGGGCAGGGTGCCGTCGGAAAGAAAGTGTTTGCCCGCAAGCTCGACCAGGCCCTGTCGCGTAGCGCTGCCGAGCAACACCTCGGTAACCGACAGCGGTGGCGCGACTTCCTCGACGCGAGTCGACAACGCGAGTGGCGTTGGTATGTCTCGGCCAAAGGTGATTCGCGCGTACTCGGCAAGCGGCGAGCCGCGGTCGCCTCGCACCCCCGACAGCGGGACGATGGTCCCGAGCAGATCGCCGCGCGCGTGCGCAGGCACAGAAAGATCCTGCACGACGTGCAACAACGCGCCTGCGGCAACGAGCGCGAGCGCGAGGTGGCGGTCACGTTCGGCCGGCAAGGCGGCGAGCGACGCGGCGCGCTGGTGCCAGAAGAGCGCCTGCGGGCCGAAAGCGTCGTTCGACGCCAGCCAACCGATCGCCGAGGTCGCGACGCCTGAAAACCCCGTTCGCCCCAGGCGACGGGCGACGCCTCCACCGGCGCGGCGCTCGATCCTCCGCCACACCGATCGTTGGCGCCCCTTGGCCTCCCAGGACGGCCGCGATGGATCGGTGCCGTCGACAAAGTGGTGGAGGATGCGGGTGCGGTCGGCGGTCTCGAGGGCGATGCCGATGCGTAGCCAACCGACGGCCGAAGTCTCCCAGACATCCCCGTCGACGCAGCGCTGCAGAGTCTCCGTGGGTGCGGGTTGCGGCGGACAAGCCCCCGGCCCGCCCGCAGCGATTGCCCCGACGTCGGCGTGGGCCCGACGCATGGCCACCCGCAGCGCGCGTTGCGTCGCCGGATCGAGGGTCTCGGGGGCGATACGCAGCGGTGTGAACCATCCCAGCGCCTGGCCAGAGCCCTCCATCCAACGGCGGTGGACTTGGCTCGTGGCCACCGCGCGTTGCGTGATCCCGATGTGGGTACGCGAAGGATCCCACGCACGCGCCGCACTCGGGGCGAGCCCGAAGGCTGCGAGCAAACATCCGACGCGGACAGTTCGCCAGATCATCGCGGACCCCGTGGCGCCGGCTTTGGCGTGGCATCGGCCGGCACCGGGACCTGTTTGAGTTGGTCGAGATGATCCAGAACATACCCCGCGAGGATCAGTGCGGTCTCGATGTCGGGGCACTGCATGCCGCCGCAGGTGAGCAGCACGCCGATCCGCCGCTCGCGATCGAGAAACGCGACCGCCCGCACCGCCTCGCTATCGAGCACGTAGGTCTCCGCGGTGATGTCTGCCGTGGGTTCGACGCCCGGTAGCGTGGCCCGAAAGGTCTCGAGCACGGGTTCGAGACCACCCGGTGGATCGCGCCACACCCGGTAGCCGACGTCCCACACCTCGTCGTGATCCACCGCGCGCAGGTGGACGCCGTGATAAAAATGCGTGCGCGCGAGGTCGCCGAATTCCAGGATGTCGAAGGCCTCGAGGTAGTTGGTGCGGCGGCGGACCTCCTCAGGCGGCAGCAGGGCCGTCGCATCGAGCCACTCGAGCGCGGAGGGCTTGAAATCGGGCGGCGGCTCGCCAGGGGATCCGGTGAGGGTGCGAAGCAGACTCGCGTTGGCGGCGGTCCGCTCCCAAGCGGTCAGACGCTCGATTTCAGGGGGCGGCGAGAGCATCAGAAGATGGTCGGCGTGCGAGTCGGAATCGACCCATTTGCGCATCGCGACGCGATTGTGGCGCGCGACGAACTGCGCCCGTCCGCCACCGTCATAGGGGACATCGGAGCGGTAGCCGACGTAGCCGCGCTTGTAGACGAACAAGGTGAAGTCGACCAAGCGCACGGTGAGTCCGCGGATCTTCTCGGGCGCAAGCGGGACGCGGTAGCGCCCAGCGCGATCGCTGCGGGCAACGTAGGTCTCTGAACCTGCCGGACCGATCAGCCCATCGCCTCGATCGTAGGACCACACCGCGACCACCGTGGCGTCACCGATCGGCGCGGCTGTGATGCCATCGACGATCTGTCCGTTGAACGGCCCGGTCAGCGCGACATCGGCCACGTGGTCACGGGCCCCGCCGAACGGCGCATCGCGCACGAGCGGACTACACGCGGGGAGCATCGATGCCGCCGCCACGACGGCGCAGCGGCACGCGTCGAGAGCCGCGCCCCGTCGGTGCGTTGCGACCCCCCACAGGTCCGTGGCGACACGGCGACCCACCGCTGCAAGGCGCGCCAGGGCCAAGGCGAGGCGTCGGTCAAGACGCGAACGCGCCCCGAGGGCGTGGTGTGGGACTCGGCGGACAGGCGTCACGGGTGGCTCATGCAACGTCGGCAATTGACGGACTGTCGTCTGGCCGATACGCTCGGTCCGGACTGCAGCGGGGTCTATCCCAGCCCGTTGTGACTCGCAAGCGCAGCGCCCGACGATGACGATGGCGGGGACGATCCCATGCCCCATGTGTGGCTCTGATGTCCCTGCGGACGCTCAGGGCTGTGGGGTTTGCGGCTATGCGATTGCCCGCGCGAGCGGTGCAAACAACCTCGGGGGCCTCAAGTGCGCCCGATGTGGCTCGGCGGTCGATCACGGCTTCGAGTTCTGTCCGATCTGCGGGCAGAACCAACGCGAACGTGGTGCCCGGCCTGACACTCGGATGATCCAGATCGAACCGGAGCCGCCACCCATCGACCGCACCACGCCGGCGATGGGGTCTCCGCAGGTCATCGGTCCAGGAGCGATGCCACCGGCGTTTGCGAATGGGCCCCAGAGCACGTTCGGCTACGGCAACACCCCAGAGCTGAGGCCACCCGCGCCGCCCGCGATGCTTTCGGTCGTTTCGATGCCGCCGATCGTGGGTTCCCAGCCTGCCCCTGCGTTCGTCCCGACGCCAGCGGCGGGCCGCACGATGGTGGCGCCACCGGTGTTGCTGCGGCCCGAGCCGGGTGACGACGATCGGACCCGCACCCCACCGGGACGCGGTAGTCTTGCGGCGCCGGACGACAACGCGCCCACCACCAGTTTCGACCCGCGCGAGGTGCTTGCAATGGTCGGCTCCGCCGCGACCTCGGCGCGGCCGGCCAACAGCGACACCCACGAAGGTGTCACCCCTCATGGCCCCTGGGCCGGCTCCGCGCCCTCGAGCCCGGTGGTCGGCGCCCGCGGCCAGGGATCACTGCCCACACATCCGGGCACCGCTTCGGCCAGGTTGGTCCTGGTTGGCCGCGACGGCTCTGAGGGGGACAAGTTCGCCGTCGTTGGCGACCGCCTGACGTTGGGGCGGCGCGCCGCCGACGTGCTGTTTCCCGAGGATGACTTCTTGTCGCCCACGCACGCGCGCCTGGAGCGGTCGGGGGATAACTATTGGTTGGTCGATTCCGGCTCGCAGAACGGAGTGTTTCTGCGCGTCCGAGGCACCGCGGCGATCTATCCCGGCGACTCGTTCATGATCGGTCACCAGTTGTTGCGCGTGGAGAACGTCGACGGCCCCACCGACGAGCAGCCGCCCGATGAACTCGGAACCCGCCTGTTCGGGACGCCGCTGCAACCTGCGTGGGGCAAGATCGTAGTGCTCGGCCGAGGTGGGATCCGCGGGGATCAGTTCGGCCTGCGCGGTGCTCGCGTGGTGCTCGGCCGGGAGTCGGGCGATGTGGTCTTCCCGCATGATCCCTTCCTCAGCCGCGAACACGCCCGGCTGCGCCTGGAACTCAACGGTTCGGTCATGTCGGTCTTCGTCGAGGACCTGAACTCGGCCAACGGCACCTACATCCGGATTCGCGGCGCGTCCGAGTTGCACAACCGGGACACTTTCCGGATCGGCGATCAGATCATACGCTTGAGGCTGGACTGAATGTTTCGCTTCGAGATTTTCGCCAGAACTGAAGTTGGTTGTGCCCGCGAGCGCAACGAAGACTCGTTCTTGGTGCTGTACCTCGGGACCGGCGAGTCGGGACTCAGGCCTGAAGCCCGCAATGCGGCCTTGGCGGCCCCGGGGACCATCCTGGGCGTGTGCGACGGCATGGGCGGGGCCGCCGGAGGGGATGTCGCGTCGCGCCTGGCGCTGCATTCGCTCGATCAGGTGATGCGTTCGCATGCGCCCGTCACGGGGATCGAAGGTGCCGAGGCCGCGCTGCTGCAAGCGGTGGCGACCGCGAACCGGACCATCCTCGACTACGCCAAGGCCCATCCGGAAAAGCGCGGCATGGGCACGACGATGACCGCAGCGGTGCTGTTCTCGGACGAGATCGCGATCGTGCAGGTTGGCGACTCCCGGGCCTACCTCAAGCGCGGCGGCACGCTGCAACAGCTGACCATGGATCAGAACGTGGTCGGCCAGATGATCGCCAGCGGACGTATCTCGCCGGATCAGGCGCGACACGTGAAGCAGCGCAACATGCTGCTGGAGGCGATCGGAGTCCAGCAACGCGTGGGTCCCGATCTGGTGCGCGTGCGGGTTCAGCATGGCGACATGTTGATGCTCTGTAGCGACGGACTCACGGGTCCGCTCGATGACAAGACAGTGCTCGAGTTGATGCTCCGCGACGATGACCCGGTGCGGGCTTGCCGATCACTGACCGAAGCGGCGTGCGCCGCGGGTGGCCCCGACAACGTCACGGTGGTCATTGCACGGTTCTCCGACGAGAGCGCCCCGGTTCCGAGCGACACGGCGATCGCGTTCACGCGCCGCAACGCCGTCGCCTGACGCAGCGTCGCTGGCCCGAGGCTAGCTGCCGAGATAGATCGTCATCGACAGCCCGAGCACGAATACGTGCGCCATCGGGCGCCCGCGAGCCGCCGGCGTGGCACCGATCCAGCCGAGTTCGGGCCCCACACCAAACCCGCCGCCGCGATTGGGGCGGCGGCGCTTGGCGAACGGGAACAGCTCGTAGCGGGTCGCCAGCGAGAACAGCGCCCCACCGAAACCCGAGCGTGCGTCGACGCCGGCCTGGCGCACGGCGCCGCCACCGAATCCGAAGCCCGCACGCATCGACCAGTGGTAGCGCGGCAGCGGCACGAAAGTCGTCTCGACCAGCAGCCCGCCGAGGCCGAGCCGCTGTCGCACACCATCCTGCGAGCGCTCGCTGCGGACCCCCGACGCACCGCCTATCACGAGGCCGAAGCCCAACCACGGCAGCACCATCTGTCCGACCCTGGCGACGCCGCCGAATCCCGCAAAGGGACTCGCGGTGGTGTCGAGCTTGCTCACCCGCGCGTACGAAGCGGTGCCATACAAGGCGAGGCCGAGGTACGTGCCGTCGATGCGCGGAGGAATCGGGGGCCGTCTCCAGGCGCCGCGCTCGCGGGCGCGGGGTTGGGTGACGACGGGCTCGGCGCGGGCTGCCCCGGGTTTGGGGGCCGGTCCCGCGACGGGCTCGGCCCCGGCGGTGCCCGCCCACGCCACGCCCGACGAGGTGAGCGTCGAAACCAGACAGCCGGAGAACAGCGCAGCAGCGACGCCTCGCACGGCGAGAGCATGGTGCAGGCACTCGGGCTACGCAACGATGTTCCGTGAGGGTCTCGGTGCAGCTTGCAGTGTGGGTGGGGTTGACCTACGGTCGCGCCGCGCATGGCGACGCAGCGAGGGCGCTGGCTCGAGCTAGCAGGTTCATTTCTCCTGGGCGGCGGGGTGGTCGCACTTGGCTACGAGTGGTCGCGGCCGGCGTCGCCCCCCGAGCCTGTCGCTGCGGCGACTGTCGCCGAGCCAACGGCCGACGCGAAGAAACCCCTGGTCGGCCCCGAGCCGGGCCCCACGCCAGACTCGACGGAGCTGACCCCGCCGATCGATGTCGCCGCCATCCCCGACTACCTTCGGCCCGATGAGGGCGGGTCGTACACCGGGTTTGCTCCGTTCGAGATGCCGCTGCCGCCCTTGACCCCGGAGGATGAGGCGGAATTTCCGCGACATGGTCTAGTGACCTCGCTGGCGGTGATCGTCCGATCTCGGGCGGAACTCACGTCGCCGATCCACGGGATCCTACGGGGGGGAACGCGGGTGCGGGTGGACGCGGAGCGTTCGTTCGGCGGCGGGTGCTCGCAGGGTTGGCACAAGGTCTTTCCCCGCGGTTGGATCTGCCTCAACGCCGGCCTCGATACCGGCAGCGAACCGCCACAGAGCGAGGCGACGATCGTTGCGCCGGATCTCGCCGGCATCTTGCCGTACGAGTACTGGCGCGTGAATGGCGACGCGACGCCGTTTTTCCACCGACTGCCGACCTTTGGTGAGACCGATCAGGCCGACGCGGCAGGCCAGGCCTGGCGGGCCGAACATGGTCGCGAGCCGGTGCCGATGTCGGGGGACGACAAACCCCCAGACGTGCCTGCCGTGGTCAAGGAGTACATGAACGCGGGCTTCTACGTCACCAAGGCCGGCGAAGAGCTCAAGAGCGAGCGGAGGTTTCTTCGCACCACCCGCGGCGCGTACGTGCGCAAGTACCAGCTCGGCCAGAAGGAAGCGCCAAAGTTCCGCGGCAAGCTGGTGAGCGGCGCCGAGGCGCTGCCGATCTATTTCATCCGACGCGAGATGCCATTCATGCGCCGCGAGTCCGAAAACAGTGACGTACTGATCAAGACCGAGGCGATGCCCGAGAGGTTGGCCACGTGGAAGTTCGTGCGAAAGCTGCACGTGGGCACCGTCGACTACTACGAGGATGAACAGGGCCAGTTGATGCGGGCGTACGCGGTTGCCGAGGCCCACAAGATCAAGCGGCCACCGGGGGTCGGACAAGCCGAGCACTGGGTGCATGTCGATCTGTCGGAGCAGACATTGGTCGCCTACGACGGCGACACCCCCGTGTTCGCCACGCTGGTGTCGACCGGCAAGCAGCCGGGCATGACCCCTGTCGGGGTGCACCGGGTCCAGATCAAGCACGTCGCGACGTCGATGCGCGACCAGCCCATCGAGGACGAGGCCTACTCGATCGATGACGTGCCGTGGACGCAGTACTTTCAGGGCAGCGTCGCGCTGCACGGCGCGTTCTGGCACGCGGGTTTCGGAATCGAGCGTTCACACGGATGTGTGAACCTCTCGCCCGCCGACGCGCGCTGGCTGTTCGGCTTCACCGAGCCGCTCCTGCCCGCGGGCTGGCAGGCGATCTCGCCCTCGGGGTCGGCCAAGGCCAGCGCGGTCGTCGTCACCGAGTGAGCGCGGCCGTAGCGCAACTCCGAGGATCCTGGGTACCAGGCCCATCGAGCCCTGGCGGTTTTCTTTGTCGATGGTTCGGGCATACTCGGGTGCGATGAAGGTCGCGCCCGACACGGTCGTCACGCTCAGCTACGACATCTGCAATGAGGCCGCCGAGATCATCGAGAGCTCGGACATCAGCGGGCCGATCTCGTTTCTCGCGGGACGTTCGGGACTGATCCCCGGCCTCGATCGTCGCCTGGAAGGGATGGAGGCCGGCACCGAGGCGACCTTCGAGTTCCCGCCCGAAGAAGCGTTCGGCCGGCGCGAGGATGGGCCGACGCGCGAGCTTTCTCGCAAGGAGTTTCCCGCCGATGCCAAGGTCGACGTCGGCAGCCAGTTCGAGGCCGGCGTCGGGACCGGCCAGCGCGTCACGTTGCGCGTGATCGACAGCACCGCCGACACCGTGACAGTGCGCTTCATCCACCCGCTCGCGGGTCAGAAGATCACGATGAGTGTCCGCGTCGAGGCTGTTCGGGTCGCCACCACCGCCGAGAAAGACTCGGGCAAGGTGATGAACGCGCCACCGCCTCCGCGCAAGCCCTAGGGGGGACCGGATCGCCGGTCCCCGTCGTCGCAGCGCGGCCCTACGGCCATACGAACTGAACGCGACGCTCCTTGCTGCGCTGGTCCTCGCTGGATCCTTGCGACTCGAGATCGCCCTTGGCGATGACCTGCAGCAGCGCCTCAGGTGCGCCGTTGTCGACGAGAACCTTCTTGACCGATCCGCCACGGCGCTCGGTGAGCAGAATGTTGTACTCCTCGGTGCCGACGTTGTCGGCGTGCGCCTCGAGGATGATGTTCTTGTTCTGCGTCGC
>CANLQR010000346.1 GCA_947492135.1 Deltaproteobacteria bacterium
GGGCGCCCCCACCCGCGGCGTGCCCCCCAACACCTCGGGGGGCCGAAACGGCGTGGCGCCGCTCGACCGGTTGCGGACAACTGGCACCGCGGGCGCCCACGAGCGGGGCTGACGCTCCGAGACAAAGCCGCTTCCCACCAGCCCCACTGTGGTTGGACACTCTGGCGCAAGATGCCTCGTTTCGTGAACTGCCGTCGCCCGTCCTCGCTGGCCGCGCTGTCGGAGCAACAGCGCGAGCAACTGCTGCGCGTCTCGCCGAAGCTCGACGGCGACACCCGCGATCCCGAGATAGGCTTCGGCAGTGAGCGCTTTCGCGGGCTGGAGATCTGGGAGGTGCGCGACGACAACGATGCACTTCGGTTCGAGGTCTGGGTGCACGACGTCGAGTCCGGCTTCGCGTTCACGCCCGACGGTGCGCACATCGGTTCGATCGTCCAGTTCGGATTCGAGTGCGCCGAAGATCCCGAGGCGTGGGACCTCATCGCCGCGGCCGCAGCGGCAAGCGACTTCGGCGAGGCCGACGCAGGCACGATCAGCTGGTCGCGCGACGAGAGCTAGGAGCCTGACCCCGCAAGGGGTCTGGCTCCTCCGTGCCCGCGCCCGTGCCCGCGCCCATGCCCGCGCCCGTGCCCACGTGGCCACCACGGGCGCCGGACCGCGGGAACCCTCGCCGCTCGCCGCGGGTTCCAGCAATCGCAGGTCGTCTTGACAGCCCACCCGACCACGCTCCAGCCTGCCATGGCCTTGCCCGACCCCAATCGTTCACGCCTGCTCGCACTCGTCGTGCTCGTGGCATTGCTGGGCGTTGCCGACGGCGTCTACCTGACCCTGGTGCATCTCGACTACGACGTCGGGCGCGCCGGAATGGCCACCGCC
This sequence comes from Deltaproteobacteria bacterium, assembly GCA_947492135.1. GTDB lineage: Bacteria > Myxococcota_A > Polyangia > Nannocystales > Nannocystaceae > Xiheibacterium. The sequence goes on from CANLQR010000346.1 coordinate 877, forward strand.
TGCTATCGCTTCTCCTCCACCGGCTGCAGCGTCACGGCAGGGAAATTCGGGGATATCGCGGGGATCCCCGTCGCCACCCTCGGCGGCGCCGGTGCACTCGCGACCGCGGTGCTGGCCGCGATCGCGTGGGCCCGACGCAAGCGCTGGGAAGACCCCTTTCGCCAGGCTGTGCTGGTGCTGTCGGCGCTGAGCGTCGCCGCGTCGCTGGCGATGGCTGCGGTCTCGACGATGGAAGGCGCATGGTGTCCGTTCTGCGTCGCCTGGTACGGCATCAACGCGATGCTGGGCTGGCTGGCGTGGCGTGCTCGCGATGGCCACATCGGCTGGCGCGACGCCGTCGACGACACCCTTGGGGCCCCCGCGTTGGTCGCCGCCGTGGTCTTCGGCCTCACCGTCGTGGGCACCACGAGCTGGTATCACGCCCGCCACGACGCCCTCGAACTCGAGCGCGACGCCGAGCTGGTGCCCGAGCTGGTGGCAGAGCTGCGAAAGAACCCGCCGTTCAAGCTGCAGACCGGTGAAGCCCCTCGCAAGGGCGCCACCGATCCCGAGGTGGTCATCATCGAGTTCGGTGATTTCCAGTGCCCGCACTGCGCGAGGCTGTTCCACGGCGTCGAGGAATATGCGGCCAAGAGCGAACGCCGCGTGCAGGTGATCTTCGCCCACTACCCGCTGGGCAAGGCCTGCAACCCGAACGTGGATGACCTCCACAAGTTTGCCTGCGGCGCGGCGATCGCCGCGGAGTGTGCCGGGCGCCAGAACAAGTTCTGGGAGTACGCCGAGCAGCTCTTCGCCCACCAAGACGACCTCGACCGCGAGGATCTGCGCGCTCACGCCACCGAGGTTGGCCTCGACGTCGCGCAGTACGACCGCTGCGTGGTCGATCCCAGCGTGGCCGATCGGATCGGCGCCGATGTCGAACTCGGTGCGAAGGTCAACATCACGGGTACGCCGACGTTCTTGATCAATGGCTACAAGTGGACCGGTGCGATGCCACCGTCGGTGCTCGCCGGCGTCATCGACGGCCTGCTCGCCGCAGACGCGGCCGCTGCGACGGCGTCGAAGCCCTAGCCGGGTCCCGCGCCGTGGGCGCAAGCTTCGCGCGTCGGCCTGGCCGCCGCGCGCAAACAAGGTCGTGGTCGCACCGTCGCGTGGCAAAGGCGACCCTCGAGATGTGCGCCAGCTCGCGGCCGACTGCTCGCCGAGCCCAGGGCCGCGCTGCTACCGTCGGCACCGATGTCTCTGCTCGGGTCTTTGCTCATCGTGCTGGCGCTGTCCGGCGTGCTGATGCTCGTCGCTGCCCTCGCCTATCGCTCGGTGGCGCTCGGGCCATGGCGACTCAAGGACGATTCGAACCGCAAAGTGCTCGGCCTGCGGCTGTACGGCCGGGTCTTCGGCAACATGACCTTCTCGGCGGCACTGGTCTTCGCGATGGCGTATGGCGGCTACGATCTCTTGTTCACCGCCACGCCCAGCCCGCTGTGGGTCATGGGACTCGAGCTGGTGGCGATCCTCGGGATCTACGACTTCACGTACTACCTGATGCATCGCTTCGCGTTTCACCGCTGGGCGTGGCTGAAGAAGGTCCACGCGGTGCACCACACCGTGCGTCACCCCAACGCAGTCGACAGCCTCTACCTCCATCCGCTCGAGACGTTTCTCGGGCTGTTCTTGCTCATGCTGTGCACGGCATTGGTCGGACCGATTTCGCCCGCGACGTTTGGCTTGGTGTTCGCGGCCTACTCCTTCACCAACATCTTGGTGCACTGTGGGCTCGACATTCCGGTGTTCGGGCTGCGCACGCTCGGATTTCTCGCGCGCAAGCACGACCTCCACCACACCAGCATGCGCGGGGGGAATTTCGCCTCCATCACCCCGTTCTGGGATCGTCTGTTCGGCACCGCCGAGTGAGCGTTCTAAGGCGCGCAGTAGTCGAGGGATCGCAGCGGATCACCGGCCGGCCCGTCCAGGCCCGGCGGGGTGACCTCGACGAAGCATGGGGTCATGGCCTCCCCATCGAAGGCCAGTCGCAGGTAGCCGTATCGCGGCACGCCGACGCCCTGATTGGCGCCCGCGGTCCCGACCACGATCTCGCGCAGCTGCCGACCGCCGATGTCGATGTCAGGAAAATCGTGCAGGGCGTGGTTGTGCCCCGCGAGCACGAGATCGACGTCGGCGGCAGCAAACTCGACCAAGGCCTGGGCCGCCATGTCCTCGCGCGACCATCCCGAGCCGGTGATTCCGGGGTACGGCGGATGGTGCATCACTGCCAGCAGGTGGCCAGCACCACCGCGATCGAGCAACTCGGGTAGCCGCGCTTGTACCGAACGAGCGATCGTCCCACTGCCGCTGTCGAGCATCGCGACGTGGACATCGCAGACCGCGAAGGCATAGTTTCCGGGACCAAAGTTGCGGTTGTACGCGGGATGCAGCGGCCGGTAGATATCGTGGTTGCCCGGCGTCAACGCCACCGGGAATGGCACGCGGCCGAAGATCGGCGCGAGGGCCTCGAACTCGTCCTCGCGGGACGATTCCGACAGATCGCCGGCGATGATCAGCCCGACCAGCGGTTCGCCTTCGGCCTCGGCTTGCGCCGCCTCGACGATCAAGCGCTCGACGATGCGCTCGAACTGCCACGGATTGGTCTGGATGTCAGCGGTGACCGCCAGCCGGAATCGAGGCGGGCACGGCCGGCTGCTGCGGATCCAAACCGTCCGTGCGTCGTCGAACGCGACCTCGAACGCGCGCCGCGTGGTGCCTGGCGACGAGACCTCCACCTCGTCGCCTGCGGGGCCCACCGTCACCACGGCGGCCGGGTCGACGTTGTCCAGCGTCACCGCGAGGGACGACGGTGCGTCACCCGCAGGCACCAGAGACACCGCAAACGCTCCGGGGCCGGCAACACGCAGCGCGACCTCACCAGGCGCAACCTCGCGCACGAGTCCACCTGCCACCCAGCTGCCCACGCCCTGGGCCGCGGGGTCCTGAAATCGGATCTCGACTCCAGCGCCCGTCAGCAGCCGCGCAAGCTCGTTTTCGATCAGCACGCGACACTCGGGGTTGCCGTAGTCGGGCGAGGCGCACTCGGGCTGCACGCAGGCGTGGGTCGACATGCCGGCCGCGGCCGACAACAACAGTCGCGGCACCGATACCCACTTCATCGCGGCCTCCTACGGAGATCGGGGAGCACTGCACCCACCGTCGCGTTCACTGCGAACCCGTTGCCGATCACCACGCCGGTGCCAAACTGCGCGGCAACCTTGGCGCCACGCGGTCGGACCCGGACGGTCCACTCGGCGTGGATGGGCCCGAGGAATCCGATGACGGGACCGAAGTTGAACCCGCGACCGCCGAAACGCGAGTGGACATAGCCGAGGCTGAGCATGCCCGTGGTCTTGGCGCGACGCTGGCCGCCGGCTTTGCGCGGATGCTCCGTCAGCGCAACGTCGATGTCGTACCAGGCCTCGCCATACAGCGGCGCGATGATCGGCTTGCCCCGCGACAGGCGACGGCCGTCGAGCGCCGAGTACGACACGATGTCGAAGCGCGGCCCGACGTAAAACGTGAAGCGCTGCCGTGGCGATACGTGCCAGCGCGCGCCGACCAACAACGGCAGCACCATGGTGTGTTCGACGATCCGCATCCCCGAGTCGCCGAGCCCGAGCCATTCGCGGCGAAACTGGACCTCGGGTCGATAGCGCAGCTCGGCCCGCCCGAGTCGAGCGGAGCGTCGCGCAACCGGATACGGCAGGCTGACCGCGAGATCGAGCCCCAAAGCGAAGCCCATGCGCCGCCGCGAAAACGCCGACGGTTGGCTGCCATTGCCAGCGGCCGCCGCGTCCGCGAGTTGCGGCCGCGGATCGACGTGCCGCTCGGCACCGAGCAGGCCGCTGATCTCGCCGATCAGACGCACACGAGAGCGCTGGTCGAACCACCAGGTCGGGCCGAACCGCGCCGAAAGCAGCGGTGGACTGCTCTCGCCGAGTACCCGCGTGCCGCCACCGCTCAGCCCCAGACCCACACTCTCTCGCCGAACGCGATCCTCGAGCGCCGGCCCGTCGCCCAGCAGCCGACCCGCGAGTATGCCGACCACAGCGCCCGCGCCCGCAAGCGCGCCGCCACCGACCAACAGGGTCGCCGGATCGCCGTTGGCGAGCCGGTCGCCCAACGCGAAGAGGATCCCCGCGGCGCCAGCCCCGGCGATCGCACTCAGCGACAGCAGCAGGGCGCGTGCCGGACCGGGGCGCACGCAGGGCTCACCCGCGGTCGCGTCGGGGTTCGCCGCGCAACACATCGCTACGTTGCGACCGCACGCACCTGGCGTCGGATCTTCCGGCGTTGGCACGCCAGGCCGTGCGTGCACGGGCACAGCGAACGCCAGCGTCACCAGAGGCAGCGCGATCGACACTCCGAACTGCGCCAGCGTGCGCACGCAGTGCGGTTGGTATCACAAGCCCACGACCCGCCCCAGAAACCCGCTTCACGGGCCTCTTGGCGTTGGTGCTTGTCACGCTCGATGATTTTCCGCAAATTATCACCAATGCAGGTGGATTGGTCTTGGACACTGGTGAGCGTCAGGATGTTGGTGGGCGTGGTGGGCCTCGTGGGCGTGATCGGTGGCGGTGCAGTTGCCTGCTACGCCACGGCCAACGATGACCCCGAGAGTGCCGCTCGGCTCGAGCGTGCCGAGCAGCTCGTGGCCGCCCACTGCGCGAGCACGCAGGAGTGCGAGTGTTCGGTGACGAACGCCCAATCCGGCTGCGAGGCCACGCTCGCCGAGCAGTGGCGTGGGCGCCTGCAGGCCGGCAAGACCCGCGGACTCACCTACGATGCCGAGTGTTTTGACGCGATCGAAGCCGGCATCGAAGACGCTCGATGCGGATGGCCGCCGGGCGACGACCGTCACCCGTGCCATGACTTCTGTCAGGTATTCCACGGTGATCGCAGCGACGGCCAGAGCTGCGAGCGATTCGACGATCTCGTGAGCGACTGCGAGCAGGGTCTGCTTTGCGATCGTGGCAAGTGTGTCTCGCCGTGTGAAACCCTCTCGGGCTTGGCCGAGGGCGAGGTCTGCCGCGACCCTGTGAACTTCACGGCGCTGGACCGCTGCGCCGATGGCCTGACTTGCCTCGGCAATACCGGTCGGTGCGCCAAGGCGCCCCCGGCCGGCAGCGCCTGCCTCGCGGGAGAATGCGACGCGGACAGCTACTGCGACTACAGCACCGGCAGCGAGCGCTGTCTCGCCCGCGTCGGCGCCGGCGCCAACTGCGAGCAGGCCCAGTGCGCGTCGAACCTCCAGTGCACGTACGTCGAGACTGCGACGGGCTACTTTGCGGAGTGCAAGCCGCGAGCCCAGGCCGGCGAACCATGCAACGAGGTGGGTTGTGATGACGGCCTGGGCTGTGGCCCGCAAGGTCTGTGCACGCCGCTTGGCGCCCTCGGTGCGCGCTGCGACTACGTCGGCTGCATCGACGGCCTGCTGTGCAACTACGATATCCAAACCTGCGCCGAACCACCCGAGGCGGGACAACCCTGCTTGCAGGGCGAGTGCGCGCGTGGTGCCTTTTGCGACACGCCTGTCGATGTGTCGATCTGCACACCTACGCTCCCGTTGGCGACCGCGTGCACGGGACACCGACAGTGCGACAGCGGCTTCTGCCCCGCGGGCTTCTGTGATCTCCGCCCTGCCCTGGGCGAGTCCTGCGCCGGCTCGTTCGTATGCGAGCTCGGCGCGAGCTGCGACGGCGAGGTGTGCCGCCCCAGCGTGACGCAAGGCCCGGCGGTCTGCTTCTACGAGGGCTGGTAGTCCCCGCCAGCGCCCCGCATTCGAAGGCCTGACGTTTGCTCCACGGCCCCTGAAAATGTCACTGTGTCGTTCTCAGTCAAAAGGCTTGTCATGCTCCGCACGAATTTTTCTTCCCTCGGTCCTTGGTGCTTGTTGTGTAGTTCGCTGGCGAGCGTCGGCTGCATCCTGACCACCGGCGGCAACGAGGGAGACGAGGCCGACGCCACCGCAGGCTCGGATCCCGCCACCTCCGATCCGTCGGTGACGACCTTACCCAACAGCGAGTCGATGACCGACCCCACGCTCGACCCGGACAGCACCGGCGACGACAGCGTCGGCGAGACCACCGGGGTTCCGATGGGTGAGTGCACGGAGAATCGCATCGTCGATGGCGGCTTCGAGGCCGGCACGCCCTCGGACGCGTGGATCGAAGCCTCGGACAATTTCGGCACGCCGCTGTGCGACACCGAGTGCACGATGGATCCTGGCGCCGATCCGTTCGCAGGCGACTGGTACGCATGGTTCGGCGGCATCGACACCGACCCAGAGATCGCCTCGGTGAGTCAGTCGCTCAACATCGACGGTCAGTCCGCCTTCTTGAGCTTCCGCTTCCAGATCAACGCGGCGTCGGGGACCGGCGAGGATTTCTTCGAGGTCACCGTCGACGACACCAGCGTGTTTTTCGTGTCCGATGCCGACATGGCCGACTACAACGGCTACACGCCGATCTCGATCGACATCAGCGACTTTGCCGACGACGCGAGCCACACGATCAAGTTCAACGGCGATTTCTTGGGCAATGGCCTGACCAACTTCTTCCTCGACGAGGTCGCTCTGGTCACCTGCACCGAGGCGGGCGAAAGCACGGGAGGATCGTCCGGTGGTACCAGCGACGGCGGGAGCTCGTCGGATACGACTGCGGCCGAATCCACCACCTCGGGCTCGGGGACTTCGACAGGCGGCACGTCGGGCACCGACAGCGGCACGTCCGGCACCACCGGGGCGTGAACGACTGCGTCCCCGCAGGGCGACCGCACCTTGGCGGTCGCCGACGCCTCGCGCATACTCCTGTGGTGAGACGCCTTCGCTCTGGCCCGCGCGGGCTCTCGCTTTGGGCCCTGCTCGGCGGTGCCTGCACGGTCGACGGTGAGGACGGCGCGACCTCGTTGGGCGGAACGACCGTCCCCGGCACGTCCGTCACCACCACCGTCGGCACGACCGTGGCCAGCACCTCGGTGTCATCGACGTCGACCTCCGACGATCAGACCACGTCCGACGACGAGACCAGCGCGGGTAGCGGGCCCGAGGCGACGACCGATCCCACGGCCGAAGACGACACCAACGCGTCCGACACGGGCGTAGACGAGCAGCCAGCCGACGGGCTGTACTCGGCGTGCGTGGACGTCACCGAGTGTTTCGGCGCCACCGTGTGTGTGCTGGTGATGGGCAACCTCGGCTACTGCAGCACGAATTGCGCGATCCCCAGCGATTGCGACCCTTCACCCGCCGGTACCGCGACGCCGGCGTGCGTCGTCGGCTCGGTCAACGGCACGGACATGCAGGTGTGTGCACTCGACTGCTCGGGCGGCAAGATCTGCCCCGGCGGCATGGAGTGCCTGGCGTTGGGCGCGTCGATGGTCTGCGTGTAGCAGCGGCCTTTTGGGCGCGCTCGAGGATCAGTTGTCAGGCGCGCCCGCAGCGATCCATGCGCGGACCTTCGCGACCAGCTCGGGCCGC
>CANLQR010000347.1 GCA_947492135.1 Deltaproteobacteria bacterium
TGTTCTGGGAGGGCACAGAGCTGGTCTTCCGCTGTTTCCTCGCCTATCTGGTGCTCGCACGGTCGGGCGAGGCCTACAGCGTGGACAACTGGCTGCGCTGCCGAAAGCTCCGCCGCGCGGGCCTGCTATCCGAGCGGGGTGGCCCTGGCGAGGGCGCTGGTGTGCCGCCGAGCGACGCGCATCCACGGGGACTCGCCGCCGTCTATCGGCTGATTCCGGGCTGGCCGCGGCGCCTGGTCATCCTCCAGCTCGCGACCATCTACACCTTCACGGGGATCGTGAAGAACGGCGCAGTGTGGGCCAAGGGCGACGCGTTCTACTACGCGCTGAACATGGACCACTTCTATCGGTTCTATCCGCAGGCGATGTCGTCGGTGCTGGGCACCAACGTCATGCGGATGATGACGTGGGTGACCCACTGGTGGGAGGTGTTCTTTCCGCTGGTCGTGGTCGGGCTCGTCACGCGCTGGGCGATCGCCGAACGCCTGCCCAAGCTGACGCCGTGGCGGCGCTGGGCCGTGCGCGGCTGCTGGGTCGGCATCGCCCTGTGTTGCCTGATGGTCACTGCGACCGCCTGGCCGGTGCACTTCGTGCCGTTTTCGCGAGGGTGGTTCGTGGGCGGCTGGATCGCCCTGATGACGCTGATCGGCTGGGGCTGGTGGCGCCTCGCCAATCGCCCGTTTCGCGTGGCATCGATCTTTGGCCGCAAGTTTGCTCGGCCTTACGTGCTCGATCTGCGCTGGTTCATGACGTGGTTCTTTGGTCGGCGAGTGTGGCTGTTCCTCGCCGTGGTGTTCCAGAGCCACGTGTTCTTCATGATGAACGTCGGTCACTTTCAGACCGGGATGTTGTCGGCGTGCATTGCGTTTCTCACCGGCCTCGAGGCCGCACTGCTGCTCCGCGGCGCCGCTCAACGGCTGGCCAAGCTGGGACTCCCGATCCCGGCCGACGTCCGCGCCGGCGAAGCCCCGTTGCCGGCCGAAGACCCGCTACTGCCCCACTTGCGCCGCGATGGCGGCACCCAGCCGCTGTGGTCGATGCTGACCGCCGGGGGCTTGGTGCTGATCGGCATCGTGCTGCGCGCCACCATTCACCCCGCGGGCTGGTGGCTGACGTGGGTGGCCGCATTTGGCGTGGTGCTGACAGCCGGCCTCGTCGCGGGCGCGGCAGCGCGGCGTAGCGGTCTGCGCACGGGCAACGAAGTGCCCGCCTGGGCGTACGGACCGCTTGGCCGGATCCTGATCGGCACGCTGGTGGCCTGGCACCTCGCTGCAGTCGCCACCTGGCTGCTTCCCGAGAAGGACTGCGTCAAGTCGTTTCGCGATCCGGGCCGCGCCGTCTTCGCCAAGTGGCTGACGGTCACGCAGACCGACCAGTCATGGGGCATGTTTGCCCCCAACCCCCCGCGTAGCAACGTTTTCTTGAAGGTGTTGGTGACCGACACCGCGGGCGATGTCTGGGACCTCCGCACCGACGTCTACGCCGCCGAGCGCAAGCCGATCCCGTGGGTGTTCAACGATCGCATGCGCAAGATGAACCGCCGCATCATCGGTGGCGAGTCGGGACCCACCGAGTGGTACCGCAAGTGGTACTCGCGCTACGTCTGCCGCGAATGGGCCTTCGACCACGAAGGCATCGCTCCAAAGAAGGTCGATCTCGTACGCATCAGCTACAAGATCCCCTCGCCTGAGCAGGTCGCCCGAAATGGCTGGTACTCACCAGAGCGGCTGCTCGAACGCGACGGGACCGAGACCATCGAGTATACCGAGCGCTGCGCGAGCGCGGTGATGGGTCAGCTCCCGGACTTCATCCGCGAGCGCCACGGACTGCCGCCGCTTCCCGAGAACCAACCCCACAAGCCGTGGGTCAAGCACAAGATCAAAGCCTGGGAGAAAAAGCATCCCCGCAGCGACGACGCGGAGTTCGACGCTGAACAGGGCACTCGAGATGGTCGCGGACAGGATTGAAGCTCGGGGCGTCCCGTCCGCGCCCTTCAAGGCACTCGACGGCGCAGGCTGATCGCCACATCCGTTCCACCGTGGCAGGTGACCTCGATGGTCCCCCCGTGCCGCTCCACCAGGCTGTGCACGATCGCCATCCCCAGTCCCGTGCCGGACTCCTTGGTGGTGAAGAACGGCTCGAAGATCCGCGAGAGGTCGGCCGGCGAGATGCCCGGACCATCGTCGGTCACCCGCAACCGGGCGCCCGATCCATCATGGACGACGGTGACGACGACTCGGGTCTTGGCGGCGTCGATGGCGTTGCGCACCAGGTTGAGCGTGATCTGCTTGATCCGCTCGGCATCGGCCTCGACCACCACCGGGCCCTCGGGCGCGCTCATCTCGAGCACGCACTGCCGCTGCAGCGCCACCGGACTCTCGAGCTCGATCACATGGGCAACCGTGGCAACCAGGTCGATGTCGCGGGCCGCGAGCGCTGCCGGCCGCGCAAACAACAAGAACTCCGTCACCAATCGTGAGAGCCGATTGAGCTCTTCACGCACCATACGGATCGGCTCCTGCAGCGGCACCGCGCGCTCGCCATCGACGACCTTGGACAGGCGGCGTTCGAGCAATTGCAGCTGCAGCGTCGCGCCGTTGAGCGGATTGCGGATCTCATGCGCGAGCCCAGCAGACACCGTGCCCACCGCTGCCAACTTCTCGGCCAGTCGAGCGCGGCGCTCGAGTCCGCGCACGTCGGTGACATCGAGACCGGACGCGTAAATGCGGAATCCGTCGGGGCCGGCCAAGCCAGCGAGCCGCCAGCGGATGATCCGTTCCTCGACCAGATCGCCACTGCGACGCAGCACGCGCCCTTCGAGCGCAACCCCGCGGCTGCCCATCCGGGTCTGCTCGAACGCTGCGAGCAACTCGGCGCGATCGATCGCCGGCACGAAGCGCTCGGCCCACGGCAGCCCGATGAGCTCGGCCACCGGCACGGCTGTCGCGGTGGCCACCGCGGGATTCGCCTGGACGACCACACCCTGTTCGTCGATCACCAACAGCAGGGCGGCGACCGCCTCGACCATGGTCCGCAGCTCGAGTTCACGACCCTCGAGCGCGAGCTGAAGCTGCTCGGCGTGTCGCTCGAGTCGAACCCGGCCACAGGCCCTGACCACCGTGTTCAGTAGACCGGCGGTGTCGAACGGCTTGAGCACGTAGGCGTACGCGCCCGCGCGAACCGCCGCGATCGCATCGTCGATGGATGCATGCCCCGTGATCAGCACCACGGCCGTGTTGGGGTCGATCTCATGCAGCAAGGGCACCAGGGAGAGGCCGGTGGCATCAGGCAGGCGCACATCGACCAGAGCGACATCGCAGCCGGCGCGCGAAGCCAGGAGACCGGCGCTCGCGTTGGCGGCGACGGTCACCACGGCGCCCTCGTCGACGAGCAACTCGCGGAGGTTGTCGGCGAGGTCATCGTGGTCATCGACGATGACGATCCGTGCCCCGTCTAGCGCGCCTGGTTGCATCGTAGACTCAAGCCCGCAGCAGTGGGATTCGCTCGCGGACGAACGCGACGAGGCGCTCGCTGTCGACCGGTTTTGCCAGCACCTCGCTGACCCCGGCGGCACGAGCGATTTCGATCTGGACCTCGCCGGCGAACGCCGTCATCAGAACGATCGGTATCTCGAGCGATTGCCTACGCACGGCCGCGACGACCGCCAGCCCGTCGCGGGGGGTCATGCGCAGGTCCGTGATCACGAAGTCGAACTGCATGCGATCGAGTTGCGCGATGGCCGAGTCGGCGTCGTACGCGATCGCACACGTGTAGCCCTCGTCGCCGAGCACCTCTCCGAGATTCTCCGCGAGATCGCGATTATCGTCGACGATGAGCACTGTGGACCGGTTCATTGGGCGGCGCCGTCGACCGCGGCGAGCCAGGGTAGCAAGATACGGACGATGGCGCCGCCCTCGGGTGCGTTCTCGGCGGTGGCGATGCCACGGTGGCGATCCACGACACTCTTCACCAGCGCAAGGCCCAAGCCCACCCCGCTTGCGCGGGTGGTCACCAGCGGCTCGAACACCTGGGGAAGGATCTCCGGGTCGAACCCCGGGCCATCGTCGCGCACGCTCAGCGCCAAGAAGCGCTCATCGTGTCGGGTCGCCCGCGCGATGATCTGGCCAGGACGCCCACTCAACGCACCGATGGAGTTGAGTACGAGATTGATCACCACCTGCTCGAGCAGACTGCTGTCCGCCTCGAATGCGATCCCGTCGTCGACCTCGATGCTCACGCGCACGCCCGGCGGGATCGTGAGCGTGGTGAGGGAGGTGCTGAACAGCACGCTGGGGTCGACCAACGTGAACTTGGGCGGCCGCGCCCGCGCGAGTTCGAGGAGCGAGGTCACGATCCGGTTGCAGCGGTGCACCTGATTGTGGATTTTCTCGAGATGGCGTTGACCTCGTTCATCCTGGATCGACCGGCGCAACAGGTACGCGGACGACTCGATCACCCCCAGCGGGTTGCGCAGATCATGTCCGATCGTCGCCGCGACCATGCCGATCGTCGCCAGCCGCTCACCTCGCCTGAGGTGATCGTCCGAGTCGATGCGGTAGGTGTGGAGCATGATCGCGAGCTCGACGTCGAGCAGCCGGTCCACCGCCTGCATCGACGCATGCAGATCGGCGGGTGAGTCGGCGAGCCCCTGCTCGAGCAGTGCGTGGTAGTCTTGGCGCATGACGCTGATGGCCGTGACCATGTACTGCTGCGGCAGGCTGATCGCGACGTGGCGGCGGCCGATCCGTGCCCGGAGTTCGTAGAACGCAGCGTCGTGAGGGCCCCGCAATCCCGAGTCCATCCACGCGACCAAGGAGTTCTTGAGTCGCTCTACCTGCGCATCACCACCCGTGATGGCGGTGTGCGCATGGGGATGTGCGAGAATGCAGCTGTAAAAGTGCTCCGCGACCTCGACAAAGTGCGGGGCGAACAAGGGAACCAGCTGCTGGAGCCGCTCGGCATCGGCATCGCTGAAGCCGATATAACGGCGAACATCGTCCAAGAATCGTTCCACTGGTTTGGCGAGGATCGATCAGCAACCCCGGTCGTTACAACGCAAAATTTGCGCCCTTGGGAGCCCCCCGGCGGCACCGCGCCCGCACTATGCTGCGCCCGTGGCAAACATCATTTTGGTCGCTCTTGACGGTTCCCCGCGGGAACCAGAGGTCTTTCGTACCGCAGCGGCGCTTGCGGCCGCCCCGGGCGCGACCCTGCACGTTTGTCGAGCCGTCACCATCCCCATCGGATTGCCCGACGCGGTGTGGAGCATGTCGATGGCCCAGCTCGACGCCACCATGATCTCGGAGGCCGAGAAGGCGATGGCCGTGCGAGTCGCCGGGCTCGCGGGTGCCAAGTCCCATGTACGCCTCGGTCAGCCCGCCGACGTCGTCTGCGATATCGCCAAGGAGATCGGCGCGGACATGGTCGTGATCGGCGCTCACGGGTACGGCCTGGTCGAGCGTCTGCTCGGGACCACGGCCAGCAAGATCGTCCATCGCGCGCCGTGTTCGGTCCTGGTGGTGCGCAGCAAGTCGTGATCGTCCGTCCGCGTCGAACCGCAGGAGCCCGCCAATGTCGCACGAACTCCCCCCACACCTGGCCAACATTCTCGTCGTCGACGACGAGCCGTCTGCCCGCGCCGCACTCGTCGAGCTGTTGCGCGAGGAGGGGTTCACCGTGCGCAGCGCCGCCGATGGCTTCAAGGCGCTGGGCCAGCTCGACGACTGGACTCCCGAGCTTGTCATCACCGACGTGAAGATGCCCGGCATGGACGGCATCGCGCTGATGGCCAAGGTCCGCGAGCGCCTCGAGGGCACCGCCGTGGTCGTGATGACCGCGTATGGCTCGGTCGAGCATGCGGTCTCGGCGATGCAGGCAGGCGCGGACGACTACCTCACCAAGCCCGTGCACTTCCCCGAGCTGCTGGTGGTGGTGCGCCGTGTGCTGGCGAACTACGAACTACGGCGGGAAAATACCCGGTTGCGCAACGCCCTGGTCGGCGAGCCCATCGCGCCTGGCCACGACTGGATCGGGCGATCGAAGGAATCCCGCGAGTTGCTGGGTCTGGTACGACAGGTGGCCGATTCCGACGCCTCGGTGCTGATCCTCGGTGACAGCGGCACCGGCAAGGAGCTGGTGGCGCGCGCGCTGCATGCCTGGAGCCCGCGCAAGGCGGGTCCGTTTGTTGCCGTGCAGTGCTCTGCGCTCAACGAGGGCGTCCTCGAGAGCGAACTGTTTGGCCACGAGAAAGGTGCGTTCACCGGCGCGACCGCCCGCCGCGACGGCCGTTTCGCCAAGGCCGACGGCGGGACATTGTTGCTCGACGAGGTCGGCGACATCCCACTGGGCGTTCAGGTCAAGCTGTTGCGCGTGCTGCAGGAACGCGAGTTCGAGCGCGTCGGTGGTGACGAGACGATCTCGGTCGACGTGCGAGTCATCGCCGCGACCCATCGCGATCTGTACAAGGAGGTCCGCGAGGGGCGATTCCGCGAGGATCTTTTTTATCGGCTCGACGTCATCACCCTGCGGACGCCCTCGCTCGCGCAACGCCGCGAGGACATCCCTGCGTTGGCGATGCACTTTCTCGAGCGTCACGCAGCCAAGGGGCGCAAGCACATCCGCGGCTTCAGCGATCGGGCGCTGCGCGTGCTGTTGAGTGCGGATTGGCCCGGCAACGTCCGGCAGCTCGAGAACTGCATCGAGCGCGCGGTGGTCATGTGTCAAAGCAACGAGATCGAGCCGCGGCATCTTCCGCGCGACATCATGGAGCACGCGCGGCTGACCGACGAAGCCCCGCCGATCCCTGGCTCGTCGATGGCCGAACTCGAACGCTACGCGATCCTCAAGACCCTCGAGCACGTCCGCGGCAGCACCAGCAAGGCGGCCGAGATCCTCGGCATCTCGCCCCGCAAGATCCAGTACCGGCTCGCTGAATACCACGGTGAAGCGGCTGCCGGAGGGGGCGAGGCCGGACCCCCTCGAGTCAGCGAGTGACGCCGAGCCGTTGTCGGTGGGCCTGCTAACCTCCCGCCACGTGAGCGCATTGCCGTCCAACGAAGGCTTCTCGGACCCCCGCGGCAACGAGGTTCGGCTGGGTCTTTCCAGCGAGCAGGCCCTGGGGCTACTTGCTGAACATGGGCCCAACGAGATCGCACGACGTGCGACGACTCCCAAGTGGAAGCTGTTGCTCGGGCAGTTCAGCAGCCCACTGGTCTTGATCCTCGTTGGCGCGGCGATCGTCAGTGGGTTTGTCGGTGGACTCGACGACTCCCTCGCGATCGTACTCATCGTCGGGATCAATGCGGTCATCGGCTACCTGCAGGAATCGCGCGCCGAAGCGGCCCTGATGGCGCTGCGGTCCATGACGGCGGCGCGAGCCTCGGTGCTTCGCGATGGCGTGGGCCGGCTGATCGCCGCCGCCGAGGTCGTCCCCGGCGACGTCCTGCTGCTGCAGCCCGGAGACGTCGTTGCGGCCGACGCCCGCCTGCTCGAGCTCGCGTCACTGACGGTCATCGAGTCGGTGCTGACCGGCGAGAGCCTTCCCGTCGAGAAGTCCTTGGACGCTCCGCCCGCCGACGCGCCGATCGCCGAGCGCACAGATCGCGTGTTCATGGGCACCACCGTGGCGACCGGCACCGGTCGGGCGCTGGTGACCGCGACCGCGATGACGACCGAACTCGGCAAGATCGCCCACTTGCTCGCGCAGGCGGAATCGGGTGATACGCCGTTGCAGCGTCGACTTGCGGTGCTGGGTCGCGTGCTGCTCTACGCGACCGTCGTGCTGGTCGGCGTGGTCGGTCTGCTGGGATGGCTGCGGGGGTTGTCGTGGTTCGACATCCTGCTCACGACCGTCTCGCTTGCGGTCTCGGCGGTGCCCGAGGGCCTGCCGGCCGTCGTGACCATCGCGATGGCGGTCGGGGTGCGCCGCCTGTCCGCCCACCGTGTGCTGGTGCGGCGGCTCTCCACCGTCGAGACTCTCGGTTGCGCGACGATCATCTGCACCGACAAGACCGGAACGCTCACCACCGGGCAGATGACGCTGCGCGACCACTGGGGTGCCGACCGCGGCGCGTTGCTCTACGCGGCGACGGCCTGTTGCGACGCCGAGCTCGCCGACGATGGCGGCATCGGCGATCCCACCGAGATCGCGATCTTGCGGGCGGCCGCGGCCGCTGGGATCGAGCGCGGCGCGATCGAGCGCGACGACCCCCGGCGACGGGCGATCCCCTTCGATGCCGACCGCCGGCGCATGGCGGTGTGGCGCGCCAGCGGCACGGTCTACGTCAAAGGGGCGGTCGAGGTGGTGTTGCCGCGCTGTCCGGGCGCCGACGTCGAGGTGGCCACCGCGACGGCACACCAGATGGCCGGCCGGGGCCTGCGGGTGCTCGCCGTGGCCAC
>CANLQR010000348.1 GCA_947492135.1 Deltaproteobacteria bacterium
GGAGGCCCTCGGCAAGTGCCCGACCAAACAGCGACTCGGGCCGGCCGTCGCCCGCGACTGCAGCCATCAGATCGCCAAACCCCGCCAGCCCGGAGAACGTCCGCTCGTTCGCGCCACGCGCCACACCGACGCGGGTGGCCTCAGCCATACCCCGGGTCGCGAGCATTGCGGTCGTCGCCGGCCCGAAGCCGCGGCCTTGCGCGTAGCCGATGCCGAGCGCAAACAATCCGACCATTGCCGAGGCGATCTCGACGCCGACGACATCCGAGGTCCCGTAGATCCGGAGCGTCGGCCCGCCAATGGCCTCGCGGACGGCATCGCTCACCTCGGGAAACAACGAGCCGACGACGCCGCCGCCGGGCTCGCCATCGGCGAGCGCCCGTGCCACCAACGGACCCGCGAGAACGCCAACGCGGCGACACGGCATCGCCGAACGCAGGCGGTGCGTGATCGTGGTCAGATCGTTGCCCAGCAACCCGCGGCTGACGTGCACCAGCAGGTGGGTGCCATCGAGGTGCGGGCTCAGCTCGCGGGCGAGTGCGTCGACGTGCACCGACGGGGTCGCCACGAACAACAGCTCGGCTTGGCCGACCTCGGCCAGGCGCGTGGTCGTGCGCACGTTGGCGTGCGCCGAATCGCGGGGCTGCCGGCTCCACAAAGTCACCAGACGGCCACCGCGCGCGACCTGGATGGCCAGCGCGCGGCCAAAGCTCCCGCCACCAAGCACTGCAACGCGACTCATGAGCGCAACTCCATGACCTCGATATCGTGCGCAGCTGCGCGATCAGCCTCGTTCCCGCCGCACAACTCGCTCGCGAAACCACGCAAGCGGTTCGCATAGTACAGCAAGAGATTCGGATCCTCGGCGAGCACCGACCCGCTGACGATCTTCGCCACCGGACGCAGGTGATACCCGTCCCAGGTGGCCAGGCAACGCTCGAGGATCCGGGTGGGCGTCTCGCGGCGCAGCAGCGCATCGACGTGGATGCGCCCCCGTTGTTCGAGGCCGAGCAGCGCATCGCGGGTGTTGCCCAGGTCGTTCGCCAGCTCGTCGATCGGGATCGCGATGTCACCGCGATGGCGTAGGCGCGCGAACAGATCGAGCCCGGGCGTCGCGCGCACCATGCGGCGAAAGATGACGTGTGCCAGCAACTGGGTCGGCATGGCCACGGTATCGACACCATAGCTGTGCGCGATCGACTCGCCCAACTCGCGGGTATACGCGGCATCGCGGGCGTGATCGACGACAGCCTGACCGCGCCGCATCACATACGACATCGGATCGATCACCCGACCATCAGGCGTCAGCGAACGGCCCTCGTCGTCCACTCGGTTGCCGAACGGATCGAGGGGCTCACCAAATCGGATCACGCAGGCGCTCTCGAGCGCGCGAAAGCGGCTGAAGAACGAGATCCAGCGCTCCACCCGCGAAAACTCGTCGTCCTCGATGATGTAGCGATGTCGCCCGGCCTCCTTGAGGTAGTCGTCGATCAGGGTCTCGGCCTCGAGCACCAGCGCGTAGTTGATCGTCGCGGGTACGAAGTACACCGGTCGACGGATCCCGCGGGAGTGGTTGCGGCTGAACGCTTCGACACCGCTGCCAGCGAGGCCGAGCTTGAGACGCTTTTCAATCGCGCCCGATCTCGAGCGGGTACCGCCGGGAAAGAACAGCGAGTGGTACCCGCGCTCGATCATCACGCTGGAGTAGCTCTTGAGCACATCCTTGTAGAGCGTCGCGCGGATGCGACGATCGACCCGGTAGGCACCGAGGTTGTGCATGAAGAACGAAACGATGGGGTTTGAAAACAGGTTCTTGCCGGCCCCATACACGACCGGCGAGAGCCCCTCGCGCAGCATGACCCAAGCGATCGCGATCGAGTCGAGATTGCTGCAGTGGGTGGGCATGAGCACGATCGTGCCCTTGCGCTGGAGCGTCCGGAGTTTCTCCACCGGCCCCTGCGCCGCCACCAACTCGTCGAGCCGAGCCCCGGAGTCTAGCAGCGAGCGCAGGACGCTCGATGGGTTCATCACCGCCGTCAGCAGCCCCGGCACGGCCTTGGCAGCGAACTTGTAGACCCGCGGATCGAAGTTGCCCGCGACGTCGTAGGCCATCTTGGTGGCGCACTCACGCAGGGTCTCTTGACGCCCCTCGGAGGACATCCGCGACAGCCGACGCACGATCCCGCGCCAGTACTCGAGGCGATTCTTCGCGCCCTCATCGGTGCGCGCCTCGTGTCGCCGGATCTCGTTGTACGCGGCATCGTTGAGGCACAACTCGATGTCCTCGTCGCTCTGATAGCGCTCGAGGATCCGCCGAACGACGTCGTTGACGATGTCGTCGCGTTCGCTGTTGAACCAGAAGATCTTGGGGTCGGAGGGCGCCGGGACGTAGGTGCGAAGCCTCGGCAATCGCAGCGGCTTGGACGGCAACAGCTTCATCGCGTGGGCGGGAGCATACCCAAACGCTCAACACCGCGCTAAGGGTCGGTTGCAAGGCCTGCGACAACCGCCGGGGTTTTGCTATGGTCGCGGGGTGCACGTCGGGGTTCTCGGGGGTGGTGTTTCGGGCCTCACCTGCGCCGTGGCGCTGCAACTTCGCGGCCACGCGGTGACCCTGTGGGCGGAGCGCCTGCCACCCCACACGACGTCCGATATCGCAGCTGCCTTCTGGTACCCGTACAAGGCCGAGCCGCGCGACCGCGTGCTGGGATGGGCGCGCTCGAGCCACGCGCGGTTCGTCGCGCTGGCGGCAGATCCAGCGGCCGGCATCCGCGTGCGTGAGGTCATCGAGGTGCTGCGCGGCCCCACCGCGCCACCGTGGTGGGCCGACGCCGTGCCGTCGCTTCGCCCTGCCGCGCCTGGGCGACTGCCGCCGGGGATCACCCATGGCTGGTCGTTCGAGGCGCCGGTGATCGACACCCGCATGTATCTACCGTTCTTGCGCACATGGTTCGAACGTTCCGGTGGCGTCGTGCAGCAGCGTCGCCTGCACTCCCTGGCCGAGGTATCCGCTGCCGCGCTCGTCAACTGCACCGGTCTGGGCGCGCGCGAGTTGTGCGGCGATTCGACCCTGTTCCCGATCCGTGGCCAGCTCGTGCACGTCGCCAATCCTGGGCTCGACGTCGTGATGCTCGATGAGGACGACCCAGCCGGCATCGCCTACGTCGTGCCGCGCGGGGACGACTGCGTGCTGGGCGGCACCGCGCAGCCGCATGCCGAGCAGGCCCCGCCCGATCCTGACACCGCCGCGTCGATCCTCGCCCGCTGCACGTCCATGGTTCCGGCGCTCGCCGACGCTGCGCCGCTGGGCCATGTGGTCGGGCTACGTCCGGGCCGCCCGACCGTTCGCCTCGAAGCCGATACGCTCGCGGACGGTAGGGTGCTCGTCCACAACTACGGTCACGGTGGCGCCGGCGTGACCCTCTCGTGGGGGTGCGCGCAGGAAGTGTGCGGATGCCTCGAGGCCGCGACGGGGTCGACTCCGCCGCGTTGAAGCCTTCACTCGGGCAAGGCGCACACGCCCACGTCGGCCCACGTCGGGTCGGGCGCCATCCAATCCACGCAGCCCATGTCCGGATGCAACGCCTGACACGGCGCATCACCCTCGGAAAGGCTGCAATACGACGTGCAGCACGAGAGCAGCCCGCATCCGGGCACGCGGTCAGCCGTGACACAGACCAGGCCCGGCTCGCATTGGTTTGCCAGAGCACAGACCTCGAACACACCATAGGGATCGTCGGGCGGCGGTGACACGCAGATGAATCCGCTCTGGCCGGCTTGGGTCGGCGAGTCGGGGATGCACAGCCAACTGGGCACCGAGCAGTCCTGCGCGAGCGGATCACACTGCTCCATGCAAAGCGGCACGGTCGGCACATCGTTGAGCAGCTCATAGAACGTCTTGCAGGTCTCGTCGGCCTGGCACTCGTTCGCGCCCGGCTTGCAGAACGGTCGACACTGCCCGGTCAGCTGGACCGGGTCGTCCAGCACGCACATGGCCCCGACCTCGCAGGTGTCGATGCAGCTGCCGTTGTAGTCCTCGACGTCACAGGGCTCGCCGACCAGGTCGGGCGAAGCCGGCGCAGCGCAGCAACGAATCTCGTCGGGAATTTCGTCTGCTTGCAACGACCACGGCATGCATTTTTGTCCGGCACCGCACTCGTCTTCCCACAAGGTGCACTGGCCCTCGGGTGGATCGCCGGACGAACCGCTGTCTGCCGACGCGACCGTACCGGCGGTGGTGCCGGTCTCCACCGCGGCGGTCGAGGTCGCCGTATCGCCGGTGCTGGACTCTCCGGTTGCCCCCGACGTCGTGGCGGCGGGCGTGGGCCCGTCGCTACTGCAGGCACCAACTAGCATGACCATCGCGACCGCGGGATACAGCAAAAAGGGCACTCGCACCCCAGCAGCGTAGCAGGCCGACTGCGGCTGGGCCATCGATGGAAAAGCCCGCTCAAGCCTCGAGTAGGGCTCGGATGGCAACCCGCATCGCCCGCGCGTCGGCATAGCGCTGGCGCGGATCCTTCGCCGTTGCCTTGGCGAACAGGGCGTCGAGCGCGTCGACTTGGCGCCGTGGACCCGCGGGCAGCCACGCGGACGGTGGATCAGGCACGCACTCTCTCTGCATGCGCAGGTGTTCTTCCACCGGAACTGTCAGGTGTTCTTGGAACGGGTGGCGCCCGGTCAACGTCTCGAAGAACGACATGCCCAGCGCATACAGATCTGCACGGTGATCGAACTCTCCGCGAAAGACCGTCTGTTCCGGTGCCATGTATAGCGGGTCGCCGGCGATCTGTTCAGGCACTTCATCGGTCTCGAGGCTCCGCGACACGCCGAAGTCGATCAGCTTGGTGATGACAATCCGACCGTCATAGGTGTCCCGCGTGATGAAGATGTTGTCGGGCTTGATGTCGCAGTGGATGATCTTGCGGGTATGGATGTAGTCCAGCGCGTCGAGGGTCTGGCTGTAGATGTCGACCAACAGCGGCAGCGGAATCGTGCGCGCGCGCTCGACGACACGCCCGAGATCGCGGCCGCGCAAATACTCCATCGTCATCCACTCGAGGCCGCTGCCCGGCACGACACCGACATCGAGCACGCGAGCGAGATTGGGGTGCGAGAAGTTCGCAGCGATCACCGCCTCGCGGCGAAACCGTTTGCGCACGTAGTCAGGCATGTCGGGTTTGAGCAATTTCAGGGCGACATAGCGATCCATCGACGCGTCGTAGGCCCGGTAGATGCGACCCATGCCGCCCTCGGCGATGCACTCGACCACGTCGTAAAACTTCTGCGTGGCCAGCTGAACGCCCGGACGAACGATGCCGCTGGGCACGCTCTGGACGGCGGGGCGGTACTCGGCGGGCAGCGGTGGACCATCGAGCGGCGCCAGCCCGGGCACGGTGGCGCGGCGAGCCCAGCGCTCGGGTCTTTCTGGCTCCACGGGGCCAAGGCTACCAGCGTTGCGACGCGTTGCGACGCGATGCCGCGGCCATGGATCTGGGCCATGGATCTGGGCCATGGATCTGGGCCATGGATCTGGCAATCCTCCACTGCTAGGCTCGCAAACAGTGCTGCACCGATTCTTGCGCGGGTTCCGAGTCAGGCCCCGCCCCATGTTCAGGTGGCCGTGGACGCAGATCTGCGCTCTGGTGCGGCCCGGCCGCGGCGCGCGGCTGGTCTTGCTGTCCGTATGTGTGTCGGGGTGCGAAGCCGGCGCAGCAGCACCGGAGACCTCCGGGGCTGGCGACGAGGGCAGCACCACGACCACCGGTAGCGGCACGACCACCTACGACGCGCCGACTCCGTGCGAGGGCTCCGAGTCGTGTGCCCCCGGCTTTTGCGTAGCGCCCTACGACGCCGGCGGGCCACCCGGCGCCCAAGGCCGCGGTGACGCAGTTTGCGTAGACACCTGCGTGCCCGAGCTCGCGCTCGATCGGTGGTGCATCGACGACACCGCGTGCTGCAGCGGCCTGCTTTGCATGGCCAGCGACGGTCTGTGCGTCGGACCGAGCACCAGCTCGGAGTCGACGGTGGGCGAGAGTTGGGTGACGCTGGCCACGGGCGACGAGACCGCAGCCACGGAGTCTGGCAGCACCGACACCGGCGGCTCCTCGTCGAGCTCCACGACGGGCTGATGCAGCGCCACGAGCGGACGCGCGCCGATTAGCCGACGCGGTGGTTGTGCGCCAGACGGACGTACTTCGCCGCCAGCGCGCGATGGAACATCTCATCGGCAGACGTCAGGGTGCGCACCACCTTGCCGGGTGTACCGAGCACGAGACTATGCGCTGGGATCTCCGTGCCCGCCGTGACCAGCGCGCCGGCCCCGATCACGCAGCCCTCGCCGACCCGCGCGCCATCGAGCACGGTCGCCGCAATCCCGACGAGCGTGCCGCCGCCGATGTGGCAGCCGTGCAGGACCGCCCGGTGGCCGACGACCACTTCCTCGGCGACGAAGGTCGGATCGGTGTCGCCCAGATGAACCACAACGCCGTCCTGCAGGTTGCTGCGCTCACGGATACAGATCCGATTCACATCACCACGCAGGATGCAGCCAAACCACACGCTCGAGTCATCGCCCAGCTCGACATCCCCGACGATCGTGGCACCGCGCGCGATGAACACTCGATCCCCGACGCGCGGGATCCGGTCGAGATAGCGCTCGAGGATGGCACCTCCAAAACGTTCCCGCAGCGCGTCGAGCCTTGCGGCGACCAGTGCGAGGTTCGCCGGTGGGCCTTCGACGCGGGTCACGGAATCGGCGACGGTGCGGCTGCTCAAGCCGGACAATGGTGATCAATCGCATGGTCGCTCGCAAGCCCGCACCAACAAGGTGATCCGGCCGGACCCCGCAGAACTCGCGCGTGAGCGCCGGCTTGTCAGGCGCGACTAAAGTCGCGTATGGGTGGCCCATGGCGAAGACCAAGCCCAAGGCCACCAAGGTGGGAACCGCGAAGCCAGGACCGCGCGCCGCTGGGCGGGCGACCGCGAAGCAAGCGACCGCCACCGCGCCGGCGAAGGCAGCGCCCGCGCCCAAGTCGAAGGCCACGCGAACTCCCGCAGCGAAGCCCGCGAAGAAGGTCAGCAAGGCCGCCCCTCGAGCAGCCGCCGTCACGCGGGCAAAGCCGACCGCCAGCGGCCTCGCTGCAAAGCCCGCCGCCGCTGCAAAGCCCGCCGCAGCTGCAAAGCCCGCCGCAGGCGTGGATCGAAAGGTCTCGAGCCGACGCAAGGGTCCGGCCCCGATCGACACCCTGGGTCCGGCGGACCTGCTCGCTCGGATCGTACTGTTCGCGCGCAGCGACGAAGACCTTGGCGACGAAGTGCCGCGACTCA
Source organism: Deltaproteobacteria bacterium (assembly GCA_947492135.1). Classification (GTDB taxonomy): domain Bacteria; phylum Myxococcota_A; class Polyangia; order Nannocystales; family Nannocystaceae; genus Xiheibacterium. The sequence goes on from CANLQR010000348.1 coordinate 7,330, forward strand.
TCGAGCGATTGCAGCAAACCGCCGATGCCTCGCTCATCCCCGCGATGTTTGGCGCGCTCGACGACGACGACCCCCACGGAGTGCTTTGGAGCGTGTTTTACCTGCTCGAGGCGTTCGACGACGACTACCTCGTGGGCTTGATTGCGGCGTTGCCCGAGCTCACCCAGCGGGCACCACGATGGGCCGAGACCGCGGTGCTGCGCATCGTGAACACCCGCGGCGAACCCGAGGACTGCACCGCGAGCTTCGTTGCGCTCGCGAGGCGCTCACGTGCGCCGGCCCGCAAGCGCACAGCAACGATGCTCGCGCGCATGGGCAAGAGTCTCGCGGGCCTCCACGCCACCCAGCGCAAGCTCCTCGCCGAACTCTCCCGAGCCGTGATCGACGCCTAGGAGCCTGACCCTGTAAGGGGTCTGGCTCCTCCGTGCCCGCGCCCGTGCCCATGCCCGCGCGGCAAGCGGTCACTCGGCATCGATGTCGAAGTCGGCTTCGGAGACGCACTCAGGCTCGCTGGGCCCGCACGTCATTCGCACGTGGATGTGCGCGAGGTGCCCCGGGCTGTGCCGCACCAAGCCCAGGGTCGCCTTGTTCCCGTGGGGAAACTGCAGAACCTCGCCCCGCCGAGCTTCATCGACACCGATCGACACCGCGGCCTTGTACAGGTGCTCTTGCATCTCGTAGTCGAGGAAAATGACGACAACCTGGCCACTGGCATCGAACGCCTCGATCAGGTGCCACAGCGCGACCCAGTCGACTCGGGCAGCGGTGACCGGGGCGTTGTTTGGCAGCCGCTCGAGCAGGGGCAATCGGATGTCGAGGTCGCGGCCGCTTTGGTGCGACTTGTGTCCGGCCAGGAGCCCGCCGTGCTTTCCGCTCATCGATCCGATCATCAGCCGCTCGCGGTACTTCGAGCGCTCATGGAAGGCGTCCATGGTTTTCACCACGTGCGCGACCGCGTGGGTCGTCCCATACGCAGACGGCGGCAGCTTGAGCTCGTAGGCCTCGTGCAACGGCAACTGCACACCGTTGAACAGTCGGCCGGCTTGCGGCGGAC
>CANLQR010000349.1 GCA_947492135.1 Deltaproteobacteria bacterium
CGCCGTACGGCTTGGCGGCCACCACGGCGTCTTGGGCCTTCTTCAGTCGGGCGGTCGCGATCTGACTCATCGCCGAAGTGATCTTGCGGGTGTTCTTTACCGACCCGATGCGGTTACGCAGCTCTTTGAGATTCGCCATCGTCCGCCTCGTCGATCCGGGTTGCGCTCAGGCCTTGAAGGACTTCCTGAACGTGGTGATGGCCTCGTCCAGATCCTTGTCGAGCTGCACGAGTTCCTCCTTCTTGCGCGCGGCCTTGACCTGGTCGAGCAAGGGGCCCCGCTTCTCCTTGAGCCAGTCGTGGAGTTCCTTCTCGAACTTCAGGACGTGGGCAAGGTCGAGCTCGTCGAGTTGACCGGTGGTGCCGGCACGGATCGACGCGACCTGGAGGGCGACGTCGAGCGGCTGGTACTGGGGCTGCTTGAGCAGCTCGACCAGTCGGGCGCCGCGGTTGAGTGTCGCGCGGGTGCCCTTGTCGAGGTCCGAGGCGAACTGCGAGAAAGCCTCGAGCTCGCGGTACTGGGCGAGGTAGAGCCGCAGGGTGCCGGCGTACCGCTTCATCGCGGGGATCTGCGCCGAGCCGCCGACGCGCGAGACGCTGATGCCGACGTTGAGCGCGGGGCGGATGCCGCGGTTGAAGAGCTGACCCTCGAGGAAGATCTGGCCATCGGTGATCGAGATGACGTTGGTCGGGATGTACGCCGAGACGTCACCTGCCTGGGTCTCGATGATCGGCAGCGCGGTGAGCGAACCGGCGCCCTCCTTGTTCGAGAGCTTGCAGGCGCGCTCGAGCAAGCGGCTGTGCAAGAAGAACACGTCGCCAGGATAGGCTTCGCGGCCCGGCGGGCGGCGCAGCAGCAACGACAGCTGGCGGTAGGCCACGGCCTGCTTGGAAAGGTCGTCGTAGACCAGCAGCGCGTGGCCGCCGTTGTCGCGGAAGAACTCGCCCATGGTCACCCCGGTGTAAGGCGCGAGAAACTGCAGCGGCGCCGACTCCGACGAGGTCGCGGCGACGACGATGGTGTACTCCATGGCGCCTTCGCGCCGCAGGCGATCGACCACGGTGGCGACAGTCGACTGCTTCTGACCGATCGCCACATAGACGCAGATCATGTTCTGACCCTTTTGGTTCAGAATCGTGTCCACGGCGACGGCGGTCTTGCCGGTCTGGCGATCGCCGATGATGAGCTCGCGCTGGCCGCGGCCGATCGGGATCATCGCGTCGATCGCCTTGATGCCGGTCTGCATCGGCTCGTGCACGCTCTTGCGCTTGACGATGCCGGGCGCCTTGACCTCGACGGTGCGGCTCTCGGAGGTGTCGAGCACGCCCAAGCCGTCGATCGGCTCGCCGAGCGCGTTGAGCACGCGGCCGATCAAGCCCTTGCCGACCGGAACACTCATGATGGTGCCGGTGCGCTTGACGATGTCGCCCTCTTTGATGAGGTGCTCGTTGCCGAGCAGCGCGATACCGACGTTGCCCTCTTCGAGGTTGAGTACGAGGCCCCGCACACCATGGGGGAACTCGAGCAGCTCGCCGGCCATCGCGTTGTTGAGGCCGTCCACGCGGGCAATGCCGTCGCCGACCGTGAGCACGGTGCCGGTTTCTTGCACCGACAGGCTCGTGTCGTAACCCGCGACCTGTTCGCGGATGATGCGGCTGATTTCGTCGGCTCGGATCTCCATGATTTCGTCTCGTCTTCGAAGGGGGTGGATTCTAGAAAGAAAGAAGAGCGTCAGCTGCGAAGATCTTGGCGCATGCGCGCCAGGGCCGTACGCAGGCTGCCGTCGAGGACATAGCTGCCGAGCTTGGTGACCACGCCGCCGAGCAGCGCGGGGTCGACTTTCGCGGTCATCACGACGGTTTTTCCGGTGGCGGCGGCGAGCGCCTGTTGGAGCCGTCCTAGCGCCCCGTCGGCCAGCGGCGCGGCGGAGGTGACCTCGGCCTGCACGCGGTTGGCCGCGTCGTCGGCCATGCGCACGTACGACCTCGTGATCTCGTGCAGACCCTCGATGCGGTCCTTCTCGATCACGTGGGCGAGGAACTTGATGACCATGGGGTCGGCCATCACGCGACGACCGAGGGCCTCGACGAGTTTCTTGCGGTCGGTGACCGAGTAGCGGCGCGTCGAGAGGATGGTCAACACGGCCACGCCGGTCTCGTCGGGCGCCTTGGCGAGCGCCGACAAAGCGGTGAGGTCCTTGGCGAATTTGTCGCGGGCGGCGGGCGTCTGGGCGAGGCCGAACAGCGCCCGGGCATAACGGCGGGCGAGGCTTCCAGGGATCATGATGGGCCTCCTGACTTCGGTGCGTAGTCGGGCATGGCCGCAGTGGCGACGGTGCCGATCTGGCCCACGAAGTCGTCGACCATCCGGATGTGGTCGATGGCGGTGATGCGTCCGCGCAAGATGACCTCTGCGCGAGCGATTGCCGACTCGACGATCTCGGCCTCGAGCTGGCGACGGCGAAGCTCGGCTTCACGCTCGGCGCCAGACCGAGCTGCGGCTTTGATGCGCTCGGCCTCGGCCTGAGCGGCCTCGATGATCCTCGTGCGGTCGGTCTCGGCGCGGGCCTTGGCCTCGTCGAGGATCGAGGCGACCTCGCTGTCGAGCTTGCCGAGCCGCGCGCGCACGTCGGTCATCACGCCCTCGGCGGCCTTGCGGGCCTCGCTGGCGCGGTCGAGCTCGCCACGGATGGCGTCACTCTTGCTCGCGGTCTTCGCCCGGAGCTTGGAAAACAGCAGCTTCTCCAGCAGCCACATCAGCACCGCGAAGTTGATGAGGATCCACAGCAGACCCATCTTGCCGTTGTTGCCGAATACCGGCGAGATCCACTGGATACCTTCGTCGTGGTGCTCGGGCCCGGCGGCGGGAGCGGCCTGCGCCGACCCTGGGAGCCCCAACGCGGCCAACGTGAGCAGCCCGGCCGTCCACCAGACAGTGGATAGAAGCGTGGTGCGTCGCATGCTCATGCCCCCTTGCCGAGTAGCTTGTCGGCGATGCTCTGCGCGAGCTCTTCGACGCGTCCAGTGAGCTGTGCGCGGGCCTCGTCGGCTTGCGCGGTGATGCGTGACCGCGCTGCGTCGCCCTCGGCCGTCGCGACCGTGCGCGCCTCGGCGAGCGTGCGCGCTTGCTTGGCGTCCTCGGCATGCCGGGCCTCTCCGCGCAGGTCGTTGGCGCGCTCGCGAGCGGTGGTGATCTTCGCGTCGTAGTCGCTGACCATCACGTCCGCTTGCTCGCGCAGCGCGACCGCCTTGCGGCTCGCCCCTTCGATGGCCTCAGCGCGGCGCGCTTGGGTGGCCAACCACGGCTTAAACAGCAGTGGATTCAGGATGAACACCAACGCGAGGAAAATGCCCGCCTGGACGAACAGGGTGCCGTCGATGTCGACGACCGGCACCGCGACCAGGGCGAGTGTCTCGTGCAGTTGCAGGAGTTGGGTATGGACCATCGCTTGGCCTGCGCGGCGGTGTGCACGGGCGAAGCGAAATGCCACCGCACACGCGCGCGCTAGCTACCATGCGAGGGGGGGTGCGTCAACGAGAGACCCCCGCGGGTCCAGCCGGGTCTTCGGGGCCCTTGGCCAATCAGGCGGGGGCGACATCCGGGGTGACCGCAGCCTTGGGTTCGCGGCGCCGCTGGCCGTTGGGGGCCGTGGTGTGACTGCTGCTGTCCATCTGGCAGCTCCCCTCGAAGACACTGCCCCGCTGGATTTCGAGGGCGGGTGACGAGAGGTTGCCGTATACGCGGGCCGGGGCGTGGATCTCGATGGACTCGGTCGCCGAGAGATCGCCGCGAACGACGCCCTCGACGATGATCCGAGCGGCGAAGATCTGCGCCTTGATCTCGGCGGTCTCCCCCACGATGAGCGTGCCCTGGGTGCGGATCTCGCCGGAGAACTCCCCGTCGATGCGCACGGCGCCTTCGAACGTGAGCTTGCCGTCGAACGCGCTGCCCTTGCCGAGGATGGTGGTGATGTCAGGGGTGTTCATGGGACCGTCCGGGGAAGTGCGGGTACAGCGGAGCAGATCTCCGCGGCCCGGAAAGGTAGCCCGAACGGCCGCGCAGGGTCACTGGCCTTTAGTTCAGGCCCAGATTGTCGGGCCCAGATTGGCCCACGCTTGGGCGGCCCAAATCCGGGCGCATGAAGACGATCGGCCGCGAGGTCTGCGGTTTCGAGGGCTGGCGTTGTCTCCACGGCTTGTCTACGCTTCCAGGGAGGTGCCGCTGAACCCCGAAGACAGCGCCGATGAACATCGCGTCATCGGCGGCGAACTGGCGGCGGAGGCGCTTGACGAGCCCAACCCGACAGCCTTACTGGCGGAGTGCTTCGGGCGCGCGCGTCCGGTGCTACGCGCGCTCGTTGCCGGCGTCGAGCCTGGTGATGCGCTCGTGGTCGCGACCGATCGCAAGGGTTTTCCGGTCGCACAACGCGTCCTTCGTCGGCCGCGCGACTTGCCGCGAGCGGTCGTGATCGGACGCCACAACCGCTGCGCACTTTCGATCCCCAACGACAACCGAGTGAGCCTCCGTCACGTTCTGCTCACTGCGTGGGCCGGCGACGGACCGATTCGTTATCGCGGCTACGATCTCGGCGGTCGCGCGGGTGTGCAGCTTGCCGACGGCAAGCGCGTCCCGGGTTTTTCGTTGATGGGCCACGGGCTCGTCAGCCTGGGACGCACGATCGTGTTCGTGCTGCCTGGAGGTACCGCGGGCGTCGATTTGCTCGACGGCACCGATCAGGATGCGTTTCGAAGTCTCACCGGTCTCGATCCTGCCGGCAGCGGCGTGCGCCTGGCCGTGAGCGCCACGAGTGAGCCCGGCGTGGCGCATCTCGGTGGCGATGACCTGCGCGAGTACGGTGGCTATCGCGGGCTCGACGTGGATGCGCGGCCGCAACCTCGCGGCTTGCTGCGCCTGCGCTCGACCAAGCCCTCGGGTCGTGGCGAAGAGGTCCGCGAGCTCGAGCTCGACAGTCGGCAGCTACAACGCGGGCTGCTGATCGGGCGCTACAGCGACCGCTGCTCGCTCGCCGGACATGGACGCAATCTGTCGCGCGTGCACGCCCTGGTCACCGAGGAGTCGACACGCTCGTTGCTCGTCTACGATCTGGCGAGCACCAACGGCGTGCGTCCGGCGGGGATGACCGAGGGACCGAGTCACTCGGTGGTGCGGCTCACGGAAGACTCGCCGGTGATGCTGGGCCACTTCGAGCTCGGCTGGGCGCCGGGACGAGCCGCGAAGCTGCATTAGCTTCAAAGGGGCCTTTCGCAAAGGCCCCTCGCTGCGGCAGCGAAGCTGCCTTCGCTCACCCGAAACGCTCGCCGTCGGCTCGTCCGCTTCGAACGGGCGTTTCGCTCCCGCAGCAAAAGCTGCTGCGCTAGGTCTCGTCGCGATCGAGCAGCGCGAGGGCGCTGGTGCGGAGGTCGGCTTGCTGCGGCGCGGCCTCGAGCCACGTGCGCAGCATGGCCTTGCCGCGGTGCAAGCGGCTCTTGACGGTGCCTTCGGCGATCCCGAGCTGGTTTGCGATCTCGTGGATCGAGCGGTCCTCCCAGAAGAACAGCTCGAGGACCGAGGCGAACTCGCGGGCCAGTGACGCGAGGCCGCGCGCGAACAACAGCTGCTCATCGAGCTTGGCGACGCGCATGCTCGGCGAGGTTCGCAGGTCGCGGAGCGAGACGTTGCTCGGCGAGATGGGCTCGCCGCGGTAGCCCTTGCGCTCCCACTCGCGGAGCAACTGATTGCGGGCGATGCCGAACAGATAGGCGACGAACTGGTCGCGGACCCGATCGCGCGCAGCGATGCAGGCCTCGAAGGTTCGTTGGGTCATTTCCTCGGCGTCGACACCAGGGTGCGCCGAAAAATAGCGCAGCACGCCCAAGAAGTGCCGCCGAAGCAGATCATCGCCGGCATCGCGATCGCCCGCACGCCAGGCCTCGAGCAACGCCCCATCATCCTCGTCTTGCGCCATGGCAAGTACAGCGTACCGCAAGCCGGGGGACGCCAGTCTAGTCCCGGTTCGGGCTATGCTCGGGGTGCGCCATGAAGAAGCTCGCGATCGTGCTGGTCATCCTCGGGGTTCTGCTGGCGATCGCGCTGGCCGCTGGGTGGTGGCTCGATCGCGCTGCCCGCGGTCTCGCCGAGGCCGAGGCGAGCAAGCGGATCCTCGAGGTCCTGCCGAACACCGGCAAGGCCGTGGTCACCATCGACGGCTTTCCATTCCTGGTCAACGTGTTGCTCTCGGGTGAGGTCGAGCGACTCCACGTGGAGCTGAGCGATGTTCGTCAGGCGGGGGTCGCGGTCGAGTCGATCAGCCTGGTGGTCGACGATATCCGCATCGATCGTGATCTGCTGATCAATGAACAAAAACTCGTCGTCGTCGGCATCGACCGCGCGCAGCTCGTCGGTCGCGTGACCGGCGAAGCCGTCAGCAAGGTCGTCGGCGAGAGTGTCGTCTTCGAGGGCAGCGTCGCCCGGGTCGTGGTTCAGGGGTTTCGGCTCGACGCCAAGCTCGAGGTCAGCAAGCGGCGGGTGTCGGTGAACTTGTCGTCGAGCGACATCCCGGCCGAGCTGACCGATCGCTATCTCGGCAAGCCCTTGGTTTTCGCGCTCCCGGGTGCCGACGTGTTGCCCTGCGATCCCGGACTGTCGGTGGTGGACTCCCGACTCGAGCTGCGGTGCAGCGTCACGGAGCTGCCGGCAAGCGTGAAACAGGCGCTCGGTCAGCGCTGACGACCCGAGACTGGCCGGCGCTGGGTGGGCCGGACATACTCGAGCAGGACATGCGCGCCGTCGTCGTGATCTCGATCCTCGCGTCCCTGGGCTGCCGCCCGGCCGAGGTGCTCAGGGGTGCATCCCCGCCGGCGCCCCCGTCGACGTCGCCCAGGGAACTCGAGCGCCCGTCGGTACGTGACGCCGATGCACCCCCGGCGTCTTCGGTCGCCTCGTCGCAGTCGGAGCCCAGCGATCCCACGGGCACCGCGGTGCTGTCCGGCTCGTGGTCGGGCACCTATCTCTATGCGACGAACGACCGCGCCGCTGGTGCCGTCGAGTCCGTAGGTTTTTTCGCCGAGCTTCAGCTCGACCACAACCTCGTCCGCGGGAGCATCACCGAGCGCAACACGTTTGATGACGACGCCGGGGATCCACTGCGGTCGAGCATCGTCGGCGTCATCGATCGCGACGGGATGGTGCGCTTCGAGAAGCGCTACGACGGTCCGGCGGCGCCGAGTCACGTCGTCGAGTACGTCGGTCGTCTCGATTTCGCGGCGGCGCGGATCGAGGGCACGTGGTCGACTCCGTCGAACTCTGGGCGCTTTGTGATGAAGCGTGAGCGTCCGCTGCCACAGGTCGCGCGCGCAGCGTGGGTTCCCATGCTCGAGGTGCCGGGTCCGCGGTCGCCGCTAGCCGGCGGCTCCGAGGTGCTGCTCGGCGATCCATGCGTCGAGTTCCCGTAGATCCCTCGCGGCGGCGGGGCCGGCCGTGCGCAGGGCCGTCTGAGCCTGCTGTGCGAGCGCGCGGGCGTCGCCCGCACCCGTCAGCAACGCGACGCGTGCGCTGGCGGCGTCGATGGTGCCGCACAGGGTGATGTCGGCGCCGCACAATGGCCGGCTCCGAGCGAGCCACTGCGCGGCGATCTCGGGTCGCCCGCGACGGAGCTCGGTCCGTCCGAGAAACGCCTGGCCATGGATCACCCACGGATGGTCGGCCGCGACGGTGCGGTCGAGGATGTCGAGGGCACGCGCTAATGTGGTGGCCGCGTCATCCAGACGTCCTGCGCGCTCGAGCGTATTGCCGAGGTTGACCAGCGTCGCACCGACCAACGCATGTTCTCCCAGAGCGGTCTCGAACACCGCCAACGACTGACCATAGGCCCGCTGGGCCGCGTCGTAGTCGCCCTTGGCCTCATGCAGGCCGCCGAGGTTGTTGTACGAGCGCCCGACCTGCGGGTGATCCTCGCCGAGCGCGGCGCGACGAATGACGAGCGCCTGTTCGAGCTGGCGCTCGGCGTCGTCGAGCTTGCCTTGCCGCAACGCGATGCCGCCGAGGGCATCGAGCACATCACCGACATCGGGATGTGTCGGTCCCTCGGCAGCCTCGTAGAGCGTGAGGGCTCGGGCGAGGTATTCACGCGCGGGCTCGAGCTGCTCCTCGTCGCCCAGCGTGATCCCGAGGTTCTGCAGGGTCGAAGCGACGTTGAGATTGGGACCGTCGTCATCGAGTCGCTCGAACGCCGCGAGCGCTCGCTCGAACTCGGTGCGCGCGGCGGACGAATGGCCGGCCGCGGCATGCATTGCGCCGAGGTTGTTCGCAAGCCGGGCCTCCAACAGGGCGTTGGGGCTGCGGGCGAGCGCTGCTGCGGCGTGGCGATGCCACTGGTCGG
>CANLQR010000350.1 GCA_947492135.1 Deltaproteobacteria bacterium
AGCGGACCCTGCGGACGAGTCAACGCCGGTCGAGTCCACCGGACCTCCAGAGTCAGCACCGGTGGTACCACCGTCGCCGAACGTCGGGTCGCCCGGCTCGTCGACGACACAGGCCATCGAGGCGAGCAGCGAGAGTAGCGGCAGAACGAGGCAGGGTCGGACGTGATGCGACGACATGGCACTCCTTGCGGGTCCGCAACTGCGCGCGCCGCTGCCCAACGATCAGGGCGTTCAGCGGCGGGAAGCATCGAGCGCAGGCTCGATGAGCCCGTCCGCTGCAACGCCTTGTTAGACGCCGGTCTTTCCGCGCTCGGCGTGCTCACGCAGGTGATCACGCAGGGCTGCGTTGACCGCCTCGGCCGTCGGGAACGCAGCGGCAACGTCGGGCTCGAGCACGACCACGTTGCTCCCGCGCGCGTAGCGGTCGGCATACTTGCCGCGAGTTCCACCGGAGAAGTCGTACTCCGCTCGCACGTCCGAGGCGCTCGACTCAGGCTTGCTCATAGGACCTCCGCTCGCGCGGTGTGGCCAGTCTAGCACTGATCAACCGGACGGCATCATCCCGGTCCGTGTGCACCACGACGACCAGCCGACCCGTGTGCGTCATGCCGAGCAGCAGGAACCGGGCCTCGTCCTCCGAGTGGTCGGGGTCGTTGATCGTGATCGAGAGCGGGTCGCCGAACGCGGTCGACGCCTCTTCGAGGCTGAGCCCGTGCTTCTCCTCGTTGCCCGCCGCCTTCTCGGCGTCCCACTCGAACGTGATCACCGTGCCACCCTCCGCGACCGCGGCTGCTCGCATCGTCGTGTTCGTAGTGGCGGCGACGTCCTGATCGCGATCCCCAAGCCCATGTTCTCGCTCGAAGAGGCCGGCACGCTGCATCGCTCGTTTCCTTGCTCAAAGCGCATTCGCGTATCTCCGGCGCCTCTGCGTCCGTCTAACTATAAATCGACAGGTCTGCGTTTGTCAGCCGCCCCGCGCAACGAAGTTCCGCAGAAACCACCCACCCTCATCAGCCGTCGGCCTCGATCCCATGGTGATCCCTCGACAATCTCCCCGCCCCCAAATCTCGCCTCCGGATTATCCCGCGTGCCCGCCGCTTCCTCTGCCGCTCCTCTCGGCGGCAGCTCGGCCTCCCCACCGCCGAACCCAAGCCCGAGCCCGACGGCCAAGAGATCGGCCGGGCTACGCACCCCCGAGGGTCCGCGGTTCAGGACGTGCGTGTAGATCATGGTCGTGCTCACGTCTCGGTGACCGAGAAGCTCCTGCACCGTGCGGATGTCGTAGCCGCTCTCGAGCAGATGTGTCGCGAACGAGTGTCGAAAAGTGTGGCAGGTGGCACGCTTCGCCAGCCCCGCTCGCAACACCGCGGTCTTGACATCCCGCTGGATCACCGTCTCGTGGACATGATGCCTGCGCAGCGCACCGCTCGCGGCGTCGACGTATGTGCGCGATGCCGGAAACACCCACTGCCACGCCCACTCCCGAGCCGCGTTCGGTAGCTTCCGACCGATGGCGTCCGGTAGCTCGACCGATCCCGCGCCTGCCGCGAGATCGCGCTCGTGCACGAGTTTCGCGGTGACCAGGTGTTCTCGCAGTGGCATTCGAACCACCGCCGGCAGCAGCGCCACGCGGTCACGGCTGCCCTTGCCCTCGCGTACCCGCAACAGGTTACCCCCGAAGTCGACGTCCTTCACGCGCAGCCGCAGGCACTCGAGCAACCGCAGTCCGGCGCCGTACAACAGTAGCCCCACGAGTCGAGATGTCCCTGTCATCGATGCCAGCACCCGTGCGACCTCCTCGCGCGTGAGCACGGTCGGTAGCCGCACTGCCTTCTTCGCCCGCACGACCTCGGCCAACCATGGCAGCTCGACCCCGAGCACCTGGCGGTAGAGGAACAGAATCGCCGCGAGCGCCTGGTTCTGCGTCGACGCCGACACGTGGCGTTCCACCGCGAGCGCCGACAAGAATGCTTCGACCTCGGGCGCACCCATCTGGGCGGGATGCCGCTTGCGGTGGAACAGGATGTAGCGCCGTGTCCACCCGACATACGCCTTCTCTGTGCGTCGGCTGTAGTGCCGCGCCCGCAACGCGGTGGCCACGCGGTCGAGTAGGCGCGGCTCGCTATGCTCGGAAGCCGCCGTTGCGAACGAGGCAGGCGAGATCGATCGTTGGGCGAGCACCATCCGCGCACCGTAGGTCTCGTGCACCACGTCGCCAAGCTGGCCCGTGGGGTCATGCCCACGTTGGACACGGTCCCCGAGTTCACCCCGCGAAGCACACCGCATAGATCGGTGGCAGTCTCGCCGTCGCTCGGTCCGACCACCGTGGTGGCGCGCTTCCCCCCGCCCCCAAGCCCAGCGTCAGGTCCCAACGCGCATCGGATTCGCGTCGGCGCCCGGCTGCAGCGACCGCGTCCGCGCACCACCCACCGCCGCCTCGTGCTGCTCCTGATGCTCACGCCCGCGACTCGCGACCAAGCGATCGATGCGGTGTTGCAGGTACGGCGAGAAGTGGCCCTCGTAGCGCGCCCACAGATCCGACAATCGCCAGTCATCGCCGGTCACGCGCCCACGGCACGCCGCCGCGCCGCATCCACACGAAAACTCGTCATACCGCGACCCATCGCTCATCGCGTAGTCGTAGCAGACCTCTTCGCCGGCGCCGATCGGTCGCAGTGCCACCAGCGAGAGCTGACCGCGGAGACCCGCGTTGGGCTCGCACGAGTGATTGAACCAGTCGCCGGGGCCTTCGACGCTCGAGACCACGTACAGATCTTCATCGATCTGCAGCGACAGCCGACACAGATCCTCGCCGACTTGTGACAGCTCGCTGGCCGGCACGACGTCGCCGCCGAACACGGCGAGGAGCTCGCCGGCAGCGATAGGCCGCCGGGTGAAGACCGCATGACCACCTTTGTTGCCATGGTGGCGGCCGATGAGCGTTGGGGCGATCCAGCTGGATGGTCGTGGATTCACGAGTTCTCGGTGGGAACGAAGGCAGCATAGCAGGACTGATCGTCCGCAAGCCCAGCCGAGAAAAAAACTTGGGGCCGGCGATCCGGCGCCAAAGATCCGCCGCGGTTTTGGGCCGCGGGCGAGCGCGGCTCTACCCCTTGGCGCGATGGTACCGGCGCACATTCGCCCCGAGCGCCCGCAGCCGCTTTTCGATCGCCTCGTACCCGCGATCGAGGTGATACACCCGGCGGATTTCGGTCTTGCCGGTGGCCACCAACCCCGCGAGCACCAGCGACGCCGAGGCCCGCAGATCGGTCGCCATGACCTCGGCGCCGGTCAGCCGCGTGCCGCCCCGGACGACCGCCGAGTGGCCTTGCACCGTGATGTCGGCACCCATGCGGCACAGCTCGGGGACGTGCATGAAACGGTTCTCGAAGATGGTCTCGGTGATCAGGCTCTGGCCGTGGGAAACCGCGGCCAGGACCATCATCTGGGCCTGCATGTCGGTGGCGAATCCGGGGTAGGGCCGGGTCGAGATGTCGACCGAGCGGAGGCGCTCGGGACCGATCACCCGCAGGCCGTCGGCCTCGACCTGACACTGGGCGCCGGCCTCCTCGAGCTTGGCGATGGTCGCGTGCATGTGATCCACCGGCGCGTCGAGCAGCAGCACGTCGCCGCGGGTGATGGCCGCCGCGACCGCGAAGGTCCCCGCCTCGATCCGGTCGGGGACCACCGCGTGGTCGAACCCCGAGAGCTCGTCGACCCCCTCGACCTCGATGACCGAGCTGCCCGCGCCGGTGATCCTCGCGCCCATCTTCACCAGCACCCGCGCGAGCTCCTCGACCTCGGGCTCGCGGGCCACGTTCTCGAGCCGCGAGCTGCCCTTGGCGAGGGTCGCCGCCATCATGAGATTCTGGGTGCCACCGACGGTGACGGTGTCGAACATGAAGGCGCCGCCCCGCAGCCGCTTGGCCTTCAGATCGACATAGCCGTGGCTCATGGTGATCTTGGCGCCCAGGGCCTCGAGCCCCTTGAGGTGCTGGTCGATGGGTCGGGCCCCGATCGCGCACCCGCCCGGCAGCGACACCCGACACCGGCCATAGCGAGCCAGCAGCGGCCCCATGACGGTCACCGAAGCCCGCATGGTCTTGACCAGATCGTAGGGCGCCTCGAGCGATCGCTGGCCGACCTGGCCCGGGTCGATGTTCATCGTTCGATCGCCGTCGACCTCGCAGCCCAGATGGGTGAGCAGCGCGGACATCGTCTCGATGTCCGAGAGCCGGGGGAGGTGACGGATCGCGCTGGGCTTGTCGGACAGCAACGCCGCGCACTGGATCAGCAGCGCCGCGTTCTTGGCCCCGTGGATGACGACCTCTCCGCGCAAGCGGTGGCCACCGTGGATGACGATCTTGTCCATGGGTTCGGCTTTGCCCTGGTGCGAATGACGCTCGGTCGATCGATCACTGACCTGGGGGCTGCTGCCCAGCAGCGAAAGGCTCGCCTTGCTCGTCGCGCATGCGCGTGGTCCGGCGTTCTCGCTCACGCAGCGCCTCGATGTCGGCGAGTTGGGCGAGCGCCTCGGTGACATCGACGACGTCGGTGGGGCGTCGGGTGAAACCCAACGCCGCCAGGGATCCGGGGCACTCGTCCGCGCTCTCGAGCACCCACGTGCGTACGACTGCGCCAAAGCGATTGTCGATCATCAGCTCGGGAAAACGGTGGTTCAGCGTGGTGCTCGACCATACCGGACGACCGTGATCGAGCGACACCAAGGTCACGCGATCGGTCGACAGACCTTGGCCCGCATGCCCGTCGTCCCAGTGACTGCCCACGAGCGCCACGCGTTCGCCGGCGATCGCGTAGACGCCCAGCAGGGTCTCGCGCCATGACATGGTCACGCATGCGCGCTGATGGTTGTCGGGTCCGCCGCCACCGGTATCGGGATTGACGCACGCCGAGCGGTTGCACTTCCCCTCGACGCGCAAACCCGTCCAGACCTCGTCTACGCCCGTCAGACGACCGGGCAACCGCGGCCAGCCCAGGGCAAACGCGTCCTCGACCGGGTCCCACGTGCGGGCCATGCAGGCGGCGGTCGGGGCGGCTGGCCCGAGAAACTCGGCGCTGACATACGCCTCGCGCACCAGCCCGCGGGTTTCAGCGCGCAGACCCCGATAGTAAACATCGACCCCGACGACGGCGCCCGGATCTGGCGGGCGGGCGGTCGCGTCTGGACGCGTCGTGCCCGAGGCCAGCGGCTTGGGCTCCGCGGCCACGGCCAGCGTCAGCGTCGAGATGCTCGCGGCCTCGTGCAGCAAAGGTGGCTCGACGCTGGAGTGCACGCGGTAGGCGTGAGCGCAGGATGCCGCAGGTGCTTGCCATGCGAGCAGTGCCACGGCGTCGGGCTCGACCTCGACCTCGAGCCCATAGGGTGCGAGCTGGGTCCGCAATCCCACCACCGCAGCCGAGGCCGAGGCTGGCGGATCGCTGCAGGCGCTCGTCCAGGCCACGATCAGCACGCCGGCCGATCGGGTCAGCGCGGACCCCCTGGCTGGGCGGTTGCAAGAGAACACGACGCGCGGAGCATCGCCGCAGCCCCCACCCGCTCGCAAGGCCCAGGGGTCGAAAACTTGCGCAGTCCACCCTGCTCGTGTCTTTGCGTGGTCCATGCTTCGCTCGCTCGCGACCCTCCCACTGCTCGCTGTCTGCGCTCTCGCCACCTCCACCACGACCGCGGCCGCGAGCGACAGCCTCGCGGCGCCGATTTCTGGGATGCAGCTCGACGCCCTGTGGCCGATCGATGTCGACGTCGAGATCGTGCGGCTCGGCGATGACAGCCGCGCCGTGCTGCCGCAGCATCGCGCCACGGTGCCCGATGGCCACCGCATGAGCCTGCACTCGGTGGTGCAGACCGATAAGGGCCAGCTCGAGTTCAACCTCGACGTCACGCCCCATCACCACCCGGGCGACAACGTCGAACTGGAGTGGTCACTCGAGGTCACCGAGGCGTTGTATCGGCCGATCGACTTCGCGTCATACTTGCTCCATCGCCTGCAGCTCGACGACGTACTGGAGCTCGATGAGGCCGCCCTGACGATCGCACGCGCCGATATCGTCGCCGTCCACGACGAACCCCACCGCAAACGGGTCGTCATTGGTGGACAAATGCACGAAATCCGTATCTTTGCCCGAGCTGCCCGCGGTTGACACCTCGGCCGGCGCACGTGGTATTGCTTGCTCGCACCGCAAGGAGCCTACAGAAGATGCGCCCGATTCTTTCTCGCCTGGTCACCTTTTCGCTCTACACGTGCGTGCTGGCACTCGCGCTGCCGCTGACCGGCTGCAAGAAGCCGACGTACCCGGAGTGCAAGAAGGACAAGCACTGCGTGGTCGATCTCGGTGAAAAGTGCGTCGATGGTCAGTGTCAAAACTGCACCACGAACGACGACTGCAAGGGCAAGGGTGCCAACGGCACCGATTGGACCTGCGCAGAGTTCCGCTGCACCGATCCGGCGCTCGTGCCCGTGGGTGGAGGCGGCGTCGGGACGGTCGGCTCGCCGTGCGCACAGACCCTCGATTGCGGTGGCGGCCTGGTCTGCACCGCGGGCAAGTGTGCGAACTGCACCGACGATGTCGAGTGCGCGCCGGGGACCTGCGATCTCGGCACCGGCGCCTGCACGACCCCGGGTGGCGGCGGTGGCACAGCGTGCCAGACCGACGATCAGTGCGCGATGGACGAGATCTGCGACAACGGCACCTGCACCTTCTCGGGCGTCGAGCCCGGCGGCCCGAACCCTTGCGGGCTCGATGCGGTGTTCTTCGAGTTCGACAGCCCCAATCTGTCTACCGAGGCGCAAGACCAGCTCAAGGGCCTCGCCGAGTGCTTCAAGCAGCAGAACAAGCTGGTCTACCTCGAAGCCCACGCCGATCAGCGCGGTACCGAGGAGTACAACATCATGCTCACCGACCGTCGCGGCAACGGCGTGAAGAAGTTCCTCGAGGATCTCGGGGTCACGGCGACCAACATGCAGGTGGTCTCCAAGGGCGATCTCGAAGCGGCGGGCACTGACGAGACGTCGATGCTCAAGGATCGTCGGGTCGAGTTCATCTGGCCCTGAGCATGGCTATGCGTTACCTCGCTCCAAGCCCCTGGCGTTCGGTCGTGGTCACAGCGTTGCTCGCCGGGGCGCCGGGTTGCCTGGCGCTCAAGGTCGATCAGGACGAGATCGGCCGCGAGGTCGCCAAGCTCCGCAAGGAGGTGGCGCAGAGTCAGGAGACGCTCGCGCGAGCCTCATCGCTCTCCGACGAGCTCGACAAGAAGCTCGTCCAGATCGAAGAGGTCCTGCGCTCCAATCAGGCGGGTCTCGGCGCCAGGGTGGATCAGCTCGAAGGCGAGGTCCAAGCCCTGCGCGGCGACGTGGAGAACGCGGACAACCGGGCCACGGCCGTCAACCAAGAGCTAGGCGAAGCCCGCGCCGATCTCGACGCTCGCCTCAAACAGCTCGAGGAAAAGCTCAACGAGGCGACCAACATCCCCGAGAGCAAGACCGAGCTGTTCGCCGAGGCCGATCGGCAGTTCAAGGCCAAGAAGTACAAGAACTCGCGGCGGCTGTGGCGGACCTACGAGTCGCGCTACCCCGACGACCCCAAACTGCCCGAGGTGAAGTTCAACATTGGACTCACCTACTTCTCGGAGCGCGACTACAAGGCGGCGCTGGGCGAGTTCTACAATGTCGTGCAGGAGAGCGCCGAATCGCCGGTGGTCCCTGATGCGCTGTACTACTCGGGGCTCGCGTTCGCGAAGCTCGGCCAGTGCGAAAACGCGATCGCCTACTTCGACGCGCTGCGCCAGAAGAAGACCAAGGCCCCTGAGGAGTACAAGAAGAAGGCGGCCGAGCAGATCGATCTGCTCAAGAAGGACGCCGGCGACATGTGCCTCGACAAGGACACGCCGGCGCCGCCGAAGTAGACCCTTGTCTGTCCGCGGCGACGCGGCGATGTACGCCAGTGTGGTGGCCTGCCGATGACGAGTTGGGCTCGAGTCCCGATCGACGATCCGCGACTCGCCGGTCTCTCGCAGCTCCCTCGGAGTGCGGCGGCGCGCACCGAGTCGATCGTGATCGAAGGCGAGCTGGCCCTGCGGCGAGCGCTGGAAGCGGGTCATCGGGCCACGCTGGTGGTCGCCACGCCCGCGTGCGCCGATCGGCTGGGCGAGCTGGCCACGACCGCACTGGCCGCGATCGTCGACGCCGCAGCGCTATCGCAGCTGGTCGGCTATGAGTTCCATCGCGGTTGCATCGCGTTGGTCCCCCGGCCCCAGGACGCCAGCGATGCTTGGCGGCACGCGGTTGCGGCGGTCCTCGCCCGCCCGCACGGCCGTATCGTCGCGCTCGATCGCATTGCCGACGC
>CANLQR010000351.1 GCA_947492135.1 Deltaproteobacteria bacterium
CGGCCAGCACTGCATGGCTGGCGACGTCGGTGTAGGTCGCGAGTCCACCGATGGCGATCTCGTCGGCCCGTACCTCGATCCCGCGCAGCGCAGCGAGGCCCCACACGCTCACGTACTGCGCGGCCGGCAGGTGCCCCGCCGCGAGGACCACCATGATGTCGGTACCTCCGGCAAGCGGCAGCCATCCCCCGTCATCGAGCCGCGCAAGAGCATCGTCGACGTCGCGCGCAACGTGGACAGTGAAGTCGGGAAGCCACGCCCTCACGTTGCGCCTCCGAGCGCACGCAGCTCGGCGCAAGCGTTGACGACCGCGTCCACGATTCGCACGTACCCCGTACAACGGCACAGGTTGCCGGCCAGTGCGGTGCGGATCTCAGCCTCATCGGCGTCATCACGGACGCGGATCAAGGCGGCGGCGGCCATCAACATCCCGGGCGTGCAGATGCCACACTGAGCGCCACCGTCCCGCACGAAGGCATCTTGCAGCACGCGGAGTCGGGGATGGGCGGACAGCCCCTCGATGGTCTCGATGCTCGAACCCTGCACCTGGCACAGCGGAACCAAGCAGCTGTTGACGAGCACGCCATCGACGAACACCGAGCACGCCCCACACTCGCCCTCGCCACAGCCTTCCTTGGTGCCGAACAGCTTGCAGTCCTCGCGCAGCACGTCCAGCAGCCGTGACATGGGGTGGCCCTGCACGGTGACGGCCGCACCATTGACCACGAACGCGACGCTAGAATTGGGGGCGGTTTCAGCGGTCGCCATGGCGGTGCTCCTCGAGAATGATCATGAGCTGCTCGGGTAACATCGGGATCGCCATCGGCTCGGTGCCGGTGGCGTGGGCAACCGCGGCCAACACCGCGGGCGCCGGGCCATCCATCGGTAGCTCGCCAATGCCCTTGCTCGGCGCCGCATCCCCGAGAAACGGCGGGACGAACACCACTCGAATCGGCGGCGTGTCGACTGCGGTCGGGATGATGTAGTTGGTCATCTGCGGGTTGCGCACCCGTCCGTCCTTCCACACGATGCGCTCGTAGATCGCCCAACCGATGCCCTGCGCCACGCCGCCTTCGATCTGCCCCGCCGCCATCGTCGGGTTGACGATGCGACCGGCCTCCTGCACGGCGACGAAGTCGTCGACGCGCACCTCGGCAGTCCGCAGATCGACAGTGACCTCCGCGACATAGGCCGCCCACGCATAGGCAGCGTAGGCGTCGCCATGAAACTTCTTCTCGTCCCAGTGGATGCCGTCGGGCGGTCGATACGTGGCCTGGCCGCGTAGACTGCCGTGACGCTCGACGTAGGCCGCCACCGCCGGTCCAAAGGCCGCTGCGGTCTGATCGCGATCGGCATCCGCGGCCAGCAAACCGGCATCGACCAACGCCGTACGCAGCTGCGCCGCGGCGTCGCGCACGAGCTGGCCGACGACCATCGTCGTTCGTGAGGCGACGGTTGGGCCGCTGTCCGGCACCGCGGCGGTGTCAGGCTCGGCGATGTCGACGCGATCGAGCGGCAGTCCGACCGCGTCCGCGACGATCTGCGTGAAGATCGTGTTGGTGCCCTGCCCGATCTCGGTGCTCGCGGTCAACACCTTCACCCGACCATCGGCCGTGGCCTCGGTGTGAGCCACCGAAGCGAGGTGAACCTCGCCCGCGCCGGTGAAACCGGCCCCGTGATAGAAAAACGCCAGCCCGAGCCCACGACGCGTGGGGCCTCCCGCGCGATTCTCGACCTCGAAGCGCGCGCGTTTTTCGGCCCAGTTCGACATCTCGAGCGCGCGGTCGAGCACGGCGTCGAGGTCGACCGGCTCGTGGACCACCTGGCCCACCGCTGTGCGATCGCCTTGGCGGAGAAAATTCCGCCGACGGAGCTCGGCGGGGTCGAGACCGAGCCGACTGGCCACACGATCGAGATGGCGTTCGAGCGCAAACACGCTCTGCGGCGCCCCGAAACCCCGAAACGCACCATGCGGGGGATGGCTGGTGGCGACCGCGCGGGCATGGATGCGCACGTTCGGCCAGCGGTACGGCCCGGCCGCATGGATTGTGCCTCGCGAGAGCACGACCGGAGACAGTGTGAGATAGGCGCCGCCATCGATCACGAAGTCGATGTCGAGCGCGACCATCGTGCCGTCCTTGCGCACGGCCGTGCGGACGCGCGTGCGTGAGGGATGACGCTTGGTCGTGGCCATCACGTCTTCGACCCGGTCGTAGATGATCTTCACCGGGCGTCCGGCCTTGCGGGCCAGCACGGCAGCGTGCGCCGCGATGATCGACGGGTACTCCTCTTTGCCACCGAACCCGCCGCCGGTCGCCGCCTGGATCACGCGCACGCGGTCGGCGGGCAGCTCGAACAGTGCGACCAGGGCCGAGTGAACGTAGTACGGGCACTGCAGCGAGCCGCGAACGGTGACCCCGTGGGCATCGACCTCGGCGATCATCCCCTGGGGCTCGATGTACATCTGCTCCTGGGCACCGGTGTCGTACACGCCCTCGAGAATCACGACGTCGGGATCCGCCATCCCAGCGTCGACATCACCGTTGTGGACGCGATACTCGCGGAACAGGTTGTCACTGCCCCACACGATCACGTCGCCGCGAAGTGCAGCGTCGAGATCGAAGACCGCCGGCAGCGGCTCGAGGTCGAGGATGACCGCCGCGCGCGCGCGCTCGGCCACCGCCCGGTCGGCGTGTGCGAGCAAGAGGATCGGCTCGTCGCAGTGGCGGACCTCGCCGTCGGCGAGCAGCGGCTGGTCGACATCGATCAGCTTCACGACGTTGGGACCGGGCAGGTCCTTGGGACCGACCACCACGATCTCGTCCCAAGGCACCCCGGGCCCAAAGCTGATGCCGCGGATACGCGCCCGCGCGACGGGGCTGCGAACCGTGACGCCGTGGAGCATGCCCGGGCGCGACAGATCGTCGATGTAAGCGAGCTTGCCGCTGACCTTGTCCGATCCTTCACGGCGACTGACGCTGCGACCGACCCACGCGCCATCGTGCATGCGCCGAGGATAGGCCGGCGGCCCGGCGGGCTGCAAGCTCCCCCTAGCGCTAGAGCTAGAGGGTCTTGAGGTACTCGAGCAGCGCGATGCGCTCGTCGTCGTTCAGGTGATCCCCAAACGTGTGTCCGCCGTTGTCGTGAGCGATCTGCGTGGTGTCGTAGATGAACTTGGCCTCGGCCGGACTCGCGCCATCGTGACCGTAGTCGACGGCGAGCCACGGCCAGCCCAGGTCCTTGCGGTCGAAATTCGCAGAGTCATAGTCGACCCGTTTCCAATAGGTCGGCCGCTTGGTGCTGTCGATGACCAGCGCGATGCTCGGGACCGAGCCATTGTGCAAGAACGGCCCGGTGGCCCACACCCCGTCGAGCGGCGGCGCAGAATAGCCGGGAAACGGATTGTCGGGCTCCATGCGGGTGATCCCGCCGTAGAACGACTCGTTGTACCACTCGACCATCTGCGGGGCGTAGACGGTGCCGCCTTGGGCGACGACCGGATCGGTGCCGATGACGTCCAGCGCAAAGAGCAGGTTCGGGTAGGTCTCGTCGGCCTCGCTCGCCGCGTAGGTGCCGTGGCACCCCGCGCAGGCGTCGAGAAACACCGCCTCGCCGGACGCCGCGAGCGCGGCATCGATCGCGAAGGGGTACGCGGGCGCGCGTACCGATCGCACGAACGCGTGGATGTTGTTGAAGTAGCTCGCGATCGCGGTCGCCTCTTCGACGGTGTCGGTGCACAACGAGGTGGCCAGCATCATCGTGCCGCGGTGATCCCCGCGGGCCATCGCATTGTAGAACAGCGCGTTCTTCTTGTGCGCCCGCCACCACGGCGGCGGATCGGAGGGCACGATCAACTCGGGCAGTGCCTCCAGCGGCGCATCCGACCACGCCAGTGTGTGGCGATCGCGATGGGCGACCAGGGTGACCGCCAACGCCTCGGCTGGGTTGGTGCCCACGGTGCGCATGGTGGTGTACGGCCCCATCACCTTGAGCCGGTCGAGAAACTTGGACAGCGCGCCGAGCTCACCGCCGGGCAGATCTGGCGTGGGCACGAGTGCCAACATCTGATCGAAGCGCTGCGTGAAGTCGGTCTCGACATCACCCAAGCCGATGATGAGTTCACCGTTGAAGTAGCCGCCGTGGCAGGTCAGGCAGTTCTGGGTGGCGAGCTTGACGCCATCGGCGTTGACCGAAACGTTCCAGTTGTAAGGCATCGTGGCGGCGTCGCCGGTGCGGCCGGCCAGCGGCTCTCCGGCCACGAAGTCACCGACGAACGGCGCGATGAGCCCCCACATCGACAGGGGAATCCCGCACGACACGTAGCCCTCATGCACCAGCTGGTACCAACCGGCTTCGGGATCACCTTGGGTCTGCGGCTCGGCGGGAATCGGCCAGCCCAGGTCCCACGGCCCCGGCGGGGGCTCGGCCACAGCTGTCGTCGACCCGTCTGCGGACGACGTCTCGGTCGTCGGGGACACGCTGCTCGAGCCGGACGCGCCGGTGGAGTCGTCGGGGGCGGGTATCGCCGCAGGGTTCGCTCCGCCACAAGCCGATGCGACGATGCCGAGCACCGTCACCAACCGGCCACGCGACACCGAGAACGTCATCCGTCCGCGAGGGTCACCCGCGCCGCCGCAGCGCGTCAAGCCTTCGGGCGCGGGCGCCCACGACGTCGAGCGGCCAAGCCGAGCACCGTCAGCCCGAGACCCAGGACATGGTGGTTGTCCTGCGGCGACTGCCGACAGCCACAGCCGTCGTCGCCGTCGCCATCTTGACCCGCGCTGTCGGTCCCGCCGGTGCCGGTGCCGTCGCTCTCGGGCTCCGGGGCGGGGAGCCCGACGTACACCGTGACCACATCGCTGATGGCCTCGTTGGTCGACGGATCCGTGGCCTTGACCGTGAACTCGTACACGCCCTCGGGGATCTGCACGACGTCCCAGCCGTACGGCTCCGAGGTGTCCTGCATCAAGGAGGTCTCCCCGTCGAACAACTGGACCGAAGCCACCGCGTTGTCATCGGTCACGGTGACCTCGATGCGAAAGTTGGCGCCGACTTCATACTCGGCACCGTCATTGGGGGTGGTGATGCGGACCAGCGGGGCCTGCGTGTCCGGGATCGATGAGCCGAAGATCTCCAGCAACTCGAGATGCGAGTTCTGCATCGTGGGCTCGCCGCAGTGGGTCGCGTGCTGATCCGGGCAGAAGATGCCGGCACCGCCGTCGACGATCGCGATGCACTCGTCGCGGAACGTCGGATCACCCCCGGAGTTCTGCGGGTTCATGATGTCGGCGGGATTGTTGACGTGCTCGAGGCCATACGAGTGTGCGACCTCCTGCCCGATCGTCGTGGCCACCGTCGCGGGTGAAAATCCGTCGCCTGCCCCGTGAAACGCGAACGTCACGTTGTTCGGCGCCATCATGTCCATGCAATCCAGCGGTGCGATTCCCAGGACGCCGCTGCCACTGCCGAACGGGTTGGTCGGCGACGTCACATTCATCGTGTAGTCGCCGGCGGCCGGGCGAGACTCGGTGATCACCAGATCATAGGGTTCCCAGTCAGTCCGCACCGCCGCCATCACAGCGGCGCGCTCGGCATCGCCGCCGCCGAACGCCACGAACTCGCCGGCGAAGATCGACGAAACATCGGTGCGCGAGTCATCGTTGCCCATCGTGAGCGTGATGGCCTCGAAGTTCACGAACAGCAGACCCTGCTTGATGGCCTTGGGCGCGGTGTCGGCGTGCTTGTCCCGCGGCACTGGGATCGGCGCCGCGCGGGTCTGGCCCAAGCCGACCGCACGCAATTGCTCGGGGGACATGTCCCACGTCGCGGGCCGCGAGGATGGGTCCGAGGCCAGCGCAGTGGCCGGCAATGCAAGCAACGCGAGCATCGCGATCGAAGAAACAACGGCGGTCGAATTCAGCATGGGGGGGCTCCTGCTGCGGGCTCGAGTCCGCAATGCCGGAATTCCCAGCAATGCAGTTTTAGAGGATAGGCGCAACGCGACGAGCAACGCAAGGCGGCCGCAGCGTGTGGGGCGTCACTCGCGCTGTGCAGACACCGAGGGACCGCGCGCTCCCCATGTGATCGACAGGACACAAGGTCGACAGCAGACGTCGCAGTCCTGCAGGACCGTGCCCTCGCCATCACCTTCGACCCAGACCTCGAGCACCTCGCCGCACCACGGACAATCGGTCATGACGGTCTCTCCCATGGCGCGGTCTTGCTTTCTCTTGTGGGTGTCGCGAGGTGAACACCGCCGCGAATCCCACAGCTTGGCACAGCGGTGTCGGGCTCGGCAACGGCCTACGGCAATGGCCCATCGTAGACGTCGGCCTGCGCGACACCGATGGCGACGGATGCGCCGAAGTCGCCGAGTTGGCGGGGGCCCGGTTCGTTGCCGGGCCCGGGCAGGTCGAGCGTCACGTTGCCGACGAGCAAGCGGATCTCACCGCTGTCGTGCGCCGACGT
The DNA here is from genome assembly GCA_947492135.1 of Deltaproteobacteria bacterium. Taxonomy (GTDB): domain Bacteria; phylum Myxococcota_A; class Polyangia; order Nannocystales; family Nannocystaceae; genus Xiheibacterium. The sequence continues at coordinate 6,469 of CANLQR010000351.1, forward strand.
CGTCAGCCCTTGCAGCGCAAGCGCTTCGCCGAAGCATCGACTGCCGATCTCGACCCAGGTCTGGCCGTCCGCGGAGCCATCGCCCGCAACGCAAGTGCCGTCTTGATCCACGCGGAGCCGGACGAACACCGCGCCGGCTGCGTCGAGCGTGTTGTCGGGGGTGATCGCGTTCTCGATCGCCGTGCTGGTGCCGTCGGGAACCTCGCGCCACTGCACCCGCAGAGGTTCGTTGTCCGCGGGGCGACAGACCGCGATGTACGGCGCGCCGGGATCGAGACTCGCCCGCGCCATCAGACACGCCTTGGCGAAGGGCTCCACGTGGCTGTTGGGCGTCGACACGAACGCGCGCCAGGTTCCATCGGCAGCGTCGCTGCGGTCGTCGTGAACGAACCACGCCGAGTCGGCATTGGCCCAGACATCCCCCGAGTCGACATCCATGCCGATCACGGGGATCTCGGGGGCCGGCACGTCCATCTCGCACGCTGCTTTGCAGGCGAATGGCCAGCCCTGCGCGTCGTGGGTTCGGGCCCATGGATCGGCATCGGCGCTGACCTTGTCGGTCGCGACGTGTTGGGCACCAGCGTCGAAGGCTGCGGCCCAGCGGTCCTGGTCGTTGCAATCCCAGACGCGGGCGACATAGCCGGCATCGACGAACTGCGCTGCGAGGGCCACGTCGTCGGCCGAAAAATTGAACACGGCGGTGTTCGACCAGTCCGCGACGTCGTCGAGCGTCGTCAGCGGCGGTGCCACCAGCGCGCGCCGTGCGAGGGGCTCTTCGTCGTGATACGTCCGCAGCACGCCAGTACCGCCGGTGAGCACGACCAGCACCCGACCGCGGAGCGCCTCCATCGTCGGCCACCCGCACGTCGGATCGGTGAGCCCCGCTTGCACCGAGGCTGCGCCGGGGCAACCAGCCAACGCCAGCAGGCCCGGTCCGTCGATGAGGGCATCGCCGAAGGTGGCGACCAACGCGGCGTCGAGCTCGACGGGCCCGTGCTCGTCGTCCCAGCCGTCCTTGAGATCGATCCAAAGCGTGACGACCTCGTGCTGCGACACCTCATGCGTGAAGCCGCCGATCGCCTCGAGACAGTGGCCCAGGCGCACGCACCAGGTGTCATCGTCGGTGACGTCCGTGTGATAGACGTACCAAACCCCCGGCTCGGTCGGCTCGAAGGTCTTGCCCACGTGGATGTCGAGCTCGAGCGAGCGGATGCGGTGATAGACGAGCTGATCGAAGATTGCCTCGTCGCGCTGGTAGCTGTTGTGGGCCGACTTCTGCTGCACGCCGTCGTAGCGCACCCCGACGGGTCCGGCTCCGGTGCTCTCGTCGGCGGTCGATGACGCGGGGTCCGGACCCCACGACGCGCTCTCGACCACCGACGTCGAATCCGCCGGCGCCGTGCTCATGCCCAGGCCAGTGGTCGCGCTGTCGGTGGACGAGGCACTCTGGGCGCCACCCATCGATGGTGGGGCGTCGCCGCACGCGGTCATCGACAACCCGACGAGCGCGGTTCGCAGCCGGCGGCCCTTCATCGCATCAAGATACCGCGGAGCGCTCGGGTGTGGAGATCGATGCAGGATCTGCGACCGCCCGTGTCACCTCGGCACGGGTCAGGACGACGCAGCCAAGGGGAACCGCGGGAGACCAGGCGTGGACAATCGGCGCGCACCGGGACCAAACTCGCGCGCACGTCACACGCAAGACAACGACGAGCCGGTCCGCGATGCAAGGGTGTCGCGCTTCTTGTGGCCTCGGGTATCGCGTCCCTTGGCACGTCGGCCCTCGCGGCGCCGTCGGCCCGTGGTGAGCCCGAGGTCGGCGCGGTTCCCTGGAACGCAGCGGGGCCGTTGGCGCCGAGCGAAGCGGTCCCGAACGATC
>CANLQR010000352.1 GCA_947492135.1 Deltaproteobacteria bacterium
TGGAAGTGATCGTCGTGCGCCAGCTGACCGCGATCGGCAGCGACAAGGGCCTGCCCTACCTGCGCGAGATCGCGAAGTCGCACTACAACGCGTACCTGCGGCGCGAGGCGACTCGTTCGATCGCCAAGATCGAGAAGAAGACCGGCAACAAGGGCAAGGGAAAGGCCAAAGCGAAGGGAACCCCCAGGCCCAAGCCGACGACGAAGCCGACGCCCAGGGCAAAGCCGACACCCAAGCCGACAAAGCCCCGGGTTCCCGACGATGCCGGGTCCGAGGCCGAGGGCCCGTAGCGCGGTGTTCGTGGTCAATCCGCGACGAAGTGCAGCTCGTCCGCCATGTACGGCACATACCGGAAGTCGCGGATCAACGAGACTTTCCCGGCTTCGCTCTCGAGCAAGATGATGTACGCGGGCGTCACGGCGTCGCCACGAAACGCGCCGATGACCTCGCGACCCTCGCAGCGGCCCAGCCGGAGCACTACCTCGGGATCTTTGGCATAGCGCCCGAAGTAGCCGCCGACCGACTTGCCCTGACGCTGGGCCTTGGCGACCAGGTCGAGGCGGCACTCCTCGAGCAGCAGTGCCTGCACGCCGGGCCAGTTGCGGTCGTTGAACAGCGAGACGTACTGCTGGACCAGCGCGCGATGCTCGGAAGCGCCTGACGCAGTCGGCCGCGGGTCGGGCTCGGCGGCCGCGCGAGTCTTGAGGCTGTGCCGCCCCCGGACCAGCAGTGCCTTGACGGCTTCGACGGTGCTGCCGAGGTGCTCGGCGATGTCGGCGAGCGACTCGTCGAGGATGTCCTTGAGAATCACAGCGCTGCGCTGGTTGACTGGCAACGTCATGAAGGTCGAGAGCCCCGCGGTCAGCACGGTGGGGTCGCGAGGGAACTCGTCGCTGCTCATGATCTCGGTCTCGGGCAGGGGCTCGACGTTGCGGCGCTCGTAGCGGCGGAGAAAATCGATCGCGGTGTTCTTGGCGATGCGAAACAGCCACGGCCGCATCGCCGGCAGCTCGGGTGACTGGCTCAGGGCATAGAACGCCTTGGCCAGGGTGTCTTGGACCACGTCCTCACCATCGATCGCCGAGCCCACCAAGCGCGATACGTAGCGGTGCAGGTCGGGCCGCGCCGAATCGACCAAGGCGAGAAACTGTTCGCGGGCGATGGCGAGTTCGGGCGGCGGGCTGGCGGTCATGGCGGTGGTGCTTGGCGCTGCTCGCGGCAGAAAATCCCAGGGTCTTGGCTAGGTCTCGCAGGCGAGCTTGAGATCGGCGGCGTAGCGATCGAACACCGGCGCGAAGTCGGGCAGCGAGCCCTTGATCATCGGCAGCATCAGTCCGGTGAAGACCTCGCGCATGGAAAACTCGGTGGTGCCGTCGGCTTGCGGTGTCAGCGTGAACGTCCGGCTGCCTTTGAACATGGGCGGCATGCCGTCGCTCCAGACCATGCGAGAGTTGGCCTCGAACTCGGCGACGCGGGGTTTGAACGCGCGGCCAGGTGCGATCGGCACGCGAATGGTCAGCCGCTGGCCCTTGGCGATCTCACCCTCGATGCTGCTCACGGTGGAGTTCCAGGTCGTGAACTCGGCCGCATTGGTCAGTCGCTTCCAGATGACCTCGGGCGTGGCTCGGATCGCCACGGCAACGGCGTACTCCAAACGAAAGGTGGTCTGGGTCTTGAGGGTCGAGGGGGTGACGGCGGTGGTCATTGGCGTGTGTTCTCCTCCACGATCAGCCGGCCCGAAAGGATGCGGTCGCTCGGAAGGAAAGTCTAAGGGGGTCCCGGAGCATTGGGCCCGGTGCCGCCGGCTTGCGCGCCCGAGCACCGTTGGGGCACGCTGACGCGAGCCGATGACTGGGTCTCCAGAGTCGATCATCGCGCTTGCGGGCGTCACCAAGGCCTACGCCCCCGGCCAGCGACACGCCGTGCGCGGGCTGACGTTGGCGGTCGCGCCCGGTGAATTCGTGGCCATCATCGGTGGGTCCGGCTCGGGCAAGACCACTCTACTCAAGTGCATCAACGGCCTGGTCGGGGTCGACAGTGGCGTCGTCCGCGTCGATGGGCGCCCGGTGGACGAAGTGGCGGGCCACGTCCTGCGGCGCAGCATCGGCTATGTCTTCCAGGGCGTCGGGTTGTTCCCGCATCTGCGGGTTGCGGACAACATCGGGGTCACGCCGCAGTTGCTGGGCTGGCCGTCCGCCGAGATCGCGACGCGAGTCGCCGAGTTGCTGACACTGGTCGATCTGCCGCCCGAGTTTGCCCGGCGCCTGCCGGCAGGACTCTCCGGTGGCCAGCGCCAGCGGGTGGGCTTGGCGCGGGCGTTGGCGGCTCGCCCGAGGATCATGCTGATGGACGAGCCGTTCGGCGCGCTCGATCCCGTGACGCGCGATGCGCTGGGCCGCGACTACCGTCGGCTCCACACGCGGATGGGCCTGACCACCGTGATGGTGACCCACGACATCCTCGAGGCGGTGTTGCTGGCCGACCGCATCGTCGTCATGCGCGACGGTGTGATCGTCGCGGACGCTACGCCGCGGGTCCTGCTGGCGCAGCACGACGATCCCGAGGTCGCTCGATTGATGGACATGCCGCGACAACAGGCGCTGCGCGTGCGCGCTATCGTAGAGGGTGCGGCGCTCGATGGATGAGCGGTGGGCGGCGGCGTGGCGGCTGTTGCCGAGCTATCTCGGCGCCCACGTGCTGCTCGCTGCAGCGGCGCTGGCGCTGGGTCTGGTCATCAGCCTGCCGCTCGCGGTCGTCGCCGTGCGCTCGCCAGCATGGCGCTGGCCGATCCTCGGCGTTGCGAGCCTGATCCAGACGATCCCGAGCCTGGCCCTGCTCGCGCTGTTCTATCCGCTGTTGCTGGCGGTGTCGGCAGTGACCGAGCAGCTGTGGCAATGGCGGATCTCCGCGCTGGGATTCTTGCCGTCGTTGTTTGCGCTGACGCTGTACTCGGTGCTGCCGATCGTACGCAACACGGTGACGGCTGTACTGGGCATCGACCGCGACGTGATCGAAGCCGCCGATGGCGTGGGCATGACCACAACTCAGCGATGGTGGCGGGTCGAGCTTCCGCTCGCCGCGCCGATGATCATGGCGGGAGTCCGGACCGCGGCGGTCTGGGTGATCGGCGCGGCGACGCTCTCTACCCCGGTGGGCCAGACCAGCCTGGGCAACTACATCTTTTCCGGCCTCCAGGTCGAGGATTGGGTCTCGGTGCTCTTCGGTTGCGCGGCTGCGGCCGGCCTGGCGCTGGTGGTGGATCAGGCGCTGGCGCTGCTCGAGTCGGGTGGACACCGTCGGAGTGCGGCGCGGATCGGGGTCGGTGGCGGCGGTCTGTTGCTCGGTGTGCTCGTGGCCGCGTGGGTTCGCCCGTCCACGTCCTCGCAAGGCGAGGTCTATGTCATCGGCGCGAAGAGCTTTTCTGAGCAGTACATCTTGTCGACGCTGATCGCCGATCGTCTGCGCGAGCGTGGCGTCCTTGTCAGCGCCCGCGAAGGCCTGGGCTCCTCGATCGCCTTTCGCGCCGTGGCCGAGGGCGACATCGACGCCTACGTCGACTATTCGGGGACGATCTGGGCCAACGTCATGCAGCGAACCGATGCGCCGCCGCACGATCAGCTCATGCAAGAGATGACGGCGTGGTTGCGGGAACACCACGGCGTCGAGTTGCTCGGTGAGCTGGGGTTCGAGAATGCGTATGCGCTGGCCATGCGCCGCGATCGGGCCGAGCGCCTGGGGATCCGTACCATCGCCGATCTTGCGCGCGTCGCCTCGGGGCTACGCATCGGTGGCGACTACGAGTTCTTCGTGCGCCCCGAGTGGGCTGCGCTTCGCGCGGTGTATGGACTGGAGTTCGCTGGGGAGCAGCAGTTCCAATCGACGTTCATGTACAAGGCGGTGGCCGACGGCGACGTCGATGTGATCTCTGCGTTCTCCAGTGATGGGCGGATCGCGGCGTTGGACCTGGTCGTGCTCGGAGATCCCAGCCAAGCGATCCCGCGCTACGATGCGATCCTGTTGGTGTCCGGCCGGCGCCGCGAAGATGCGCTGCTGCGGGCGGCACTGATGCCCTTGGTCCACGCCATCTCCATCGAGCTGATGCGCGAGGCCAACCTGCGGGTCGATCGCGACCAGGACAAGCAGAGCCCGGCTGCGGCGGCGACGTGGCTGGCGGAGCAGCTCGAGGCTCGCTCGATCGTGGCGCAGGATCCGTGAAGGCGTCTTGGGGATCGGCCACGTCGGGTGACGCCCGCGTGTGCAACCGTTCGAGCCCGGGAACATCTCGCGTGCATGCGACCCGACCCGAAGTCACGGCTGCGTTCGCGCGTTTCTCGGTGAGTCGCCGACCCCACCCTGAGGTAGAGCGTCCATCTCGCGTTCCACGGTAGCAGGTGCGCCAAAGCGCCGGCAGCCCCCGCGCTGGCGCAGGTCGTGGGGGCGTGCGATCATGACTACGGTGACCGACGCGTCTCGCAGGCTGGTCGTGACGGAGGCGATGTACCTCGCCATGGAGCGCGCAGCTGTCGTCAAACACGAGCTGCGTGACGGCGAGATGTGGGCGATGGCCGGGGCGTCGCCGCGGCACAATCGACTCGCGTCGCGGTGCATCGCCGACCTCGACGCGGCGCTTCGCGGCAAGCCCTGTGTGCCGCTGGGCAGCGATCAGCGGGTGCAAGTGCCAGCCACGGGCAGCTACTGCTACCCGGACGTGACGGTGCTGTGCGGCGAGGCGCAGTACCACCACGAAGATGCGGACAGCATCATCAACCCGCGCGTCATCGTCGAGGTGCTCTCCCGCACCACGCAAAAGGACGACCGCGGCGCGAAGTTCGAGGAGTACCGATCGATCCAGTGCTTCGATGAGTACGTGCTGATCTGGCAGGATCGCGTCAAAGTCGAGGTCCGTCGCCGCGAGTCGCCCAAGCGTTGGGCGATCGACGAACACGGGGCGGGTGAGATCGTCGAGCTCCGCTCGATCGGCGTGAGGCTCGACATCGACGCGCTCTACGAGGGTGCCTTCGCGCTGCGGGGTGACGACCCCGATCTCCCGCGCCAGGGCACATGAGCCGAATTGAGCCGTCCGTGTCGTGCGCTGCACGCCGCCGGACGCGGCCTCCGCATCGGGAACCTTGCGACGAAGTGTACGTTCCACGGCAGGGTGCAACGTCGACATGCAGGACTGATGCTCTTCGCCTGCCTCGCGTGCCATCGGGCTTCGACGGTCGTGTCGAGCCCGACGTCGGTCCGCGTGGCGCCGGGCACCGCGAGCTGCGAGCGGGGGCGCGCGCGACTGTCGACGGCCACCGGCGCCGACGTGGTGCTCGAGGCGGTCGACATCGTGATCGTGGTCGAGGGACCGATCGCGCAGGCGACGATGACGCTGACGATCGCCAACGTCGCGGGCGACAGAGCCGCCGAGGGCCTGCTCGCGATCGAGCTGCCCGAGGGCGCCGTTGTACGCGGCCTCCGCCTCGAGGTCGGCGGCGCATGGCAGACCGCGCGGGTGATCCCGCGCGGCCGTGCGCGCGCTGTCTACGATGCGATCGTCGCCAAGAACATCGACCCGGCGATCGCCGAGCAGGACGACCCCGGTCGCTTCAGCATCTCCGTCTATCCGGTTCCGGCTCGCAATCACGCTCGGGTCGAGCTGACCTGGCTGCAACCGCTGCTCGAGGATCGCTCGCCCGTCGTGCTGCCGTTGTGCGGACTGCCGACCATCGGAGCGCTGACGATCGCGCTGGACGAACGCGGCGCCGCAGGTGCGCGACCCCAACGCAGCACCCGTCGCGACGTGGCCTCCGCCGGGCCGGTGCGCGTTGCGCTTCGCGGTGGCCGTGCTGCGGCGATTCGGCAGGGCCGGTGGGTCGCAGCGAGGGTGCAGGCCGATCCGCAGCGGCGATCGGCGCCGATCGATGGCCTGACGATCCTGCTCGACACCAGCGCGTCGCGTCGGCTGGTTCTGGCCAAGGATCTCCGTGTGGTGCGCGACATCGCGGCCGTCCTCGCCGCGCGGTCGCCCGCCCTGCCGGTGGCGCTGGTCGCCTTCGACACCCGCGCCGTGCCCGTGTACGACGGGCGCATCGACGGGCTGCCAGCAGCCCTCGATGGGTTGCAGCAGCGCGGAGCCCTGGGCGGCACCGATATCGTCGGCGCCTTCGAGGGCGCGTTGGCCGTGCCGCTGCACCACCGCGTGCTGCTGGTGACCGACGGCATCGCGACCCTGGGCGAGCTCGACCCCGTGGCGGGTCAGCCGCTGCGCGATCGCCTACGCACTGCCCACGTGCAACGGCTCGATCTGTTGGTGGACACCACAACACCCGCCCCCTTGGTCGAGTGGCTAGCGCGCGAGGGCGCCGAGGTGGGTGGGATCGTCCACAGGGACACGTCGACTACGGCGATCGTCGCCGCGCTCGAGCACGAGGTGCCGGTGGCTGCGGTGGAGCTGCCCGGTGCCCGGGTCACGTCGGCGCCGAGGTGGTTCGACGGACGCGCGGACACCCTGCTGCTTGCCGAGCTCGACGAAGGCGCGGGCTGGAATCCCTTGGCCCGCGGTGCGACGGTGTCCAGCGATGCACCCGCGATCACCGACCTCGTCGATCTGGTAGCACCGCTGGTCGGTGACGCCGACGTGCGTGGGATCGACCGCCGGCTACGGTGGCTGGTCGATGACGACCGACGCCGAGGCGACCTCATGCACCGAGCCACGCGCGTCGCGGTGCATCACGGGCTACTGTCGCGATACACCGCGTTGCTCGCCCTCGAGTCGGATCGAGACTTCGTGCGCTGGGGCCTGCAGCCGAGCACGGACGGCCCAGCGGAGTTCCACGACATCGAACGAATGAAGGCACTCGAGGCCGAGGCGTCGCAGCTGCACAGGGTTGCCCAGGCCCGGGAGGCCGAGGAACGCGCGTACCTCCGCGCGCTGGAGACCTGGCTCCGCGCGCTCGAGCACCGCCACGACCCGGGTCCACGGCCTGTCCGCGAGTCCTTCACCACCTTCGCGAGCGCGCGGCCAGAAGCCACAGGTCAGCACGCCCAGTTGCACGCGCGAGCCGACGTCGATACGGGCATGACAATCCATGGTTGGCCGGATCCCCCGCGACGCGGTGGAAGCCTCGGCGCCCTTCGCTCCGCCGTCGCCGAAGCATGGGCCAAGGACCCCAGCGATCCGAGCATTGCGTTCGCCGGCGGTCGCCTCGAGCAAGCCAGCGGCGACCCGATCGCAGCGGGTCGCTGGCTGAGCTCGACCGCCGAGACGCTCGCGATCGACGATCCGATGCACGGCAGCGGTGTCTACTTCATCGACCCGACGCGCGGCGATCGCCAAGTGTTCGAGCAGCTCGTGCGCCTCCAGGACGCCTACGCGACCGAGCGCCCGCACGTGCTGCGCGGCCTCGAAGCCCTGGCCCGTGGCGAGGGTGTCGCGGCGGTCCGGCACTTCGATCTTGCGGCGAAGGCCAACCTGGTCTGGCAGCAAGAGCAGGATTCCCTGACTCGCGCGCCAGCGCACGAGTATATCGAGCTGCTCGCGATCGCGGCGGCGTCGATCCCCGAGGCCGATCGCGGTGCCATTCGCGATCTCTTGCTGCGTTGGGAGGTTTCGCCCATGACGTCACCGGGCCTCGTGGCGGTGCTGGCCGCAACCGACGTCGACCCTGCCAGCATCGGCGTGCTCCTGGAGACCCGCAACCACCGCCGCACGTTCACCAGCCGGGATCCGACGACCGCGGAGGCGCTCGGCCAGTTCGAGGGCATGATCATCCACACCGAGCGTGGTCGTGGGCCCCGCTCGGTGCGCGCGCTGGTGTGGTGCCCCAGTTCGCAGTCGGAGACCCACCGGGTCGCCGGCGCTGTGTACTCGATCAAGCATGATGGGCGCGGTGGTGTGACCGTGGTGCACCGACCGTTCGCGTTGGCCGCGGACCATGCACTCTCGCTGGCGCTGTGATCGCCTGCCGCGGGCGTCATATCGAGGTGCCCCCAAGGCGGTCCGGCGAGTGACCGGGCACGATCCGTCACGTGACGCAGCGCGTGTATCCGCGACCACACATCGCCCGGGCGCGGGCCTCATCGGCTCGGTCTGAGGCGAACGCGCGAAGGCTCATCGACGGTCCCCGCGCGTCACGATCACCACACGCAAAAGGACAGACCAAACCCTGTGCCGCAACTCTTGCCCGCGGGGCAATCCGCATCGGACTCGCACGCCAGCGCGCAGCTGGTGATCTGCTCGAGACAGATCTGGCCGTTTGGACAACTCA
>CANLQR010000353.1 GCA_947492135.1 Deltaproteobacteria bacterium
CGCCCGCACTGTCGTCGCCACAACCGACCAAGATCGCCGCTGCCGGGCCGAGCGCCAGGCCCAGGAACGTGCGTCGATCGACGACGTGCGCCGGTCGAGACGTCCCCGAACCGACCAGTTGAAACTTGCCGGGTGCACGCATGTGCGCCAGACGTAGACCAGGCGGGCCTCCTTGCCAAGTGCAAGCTCGAAACGACGGTCGTCGCTCGGCAGCAGGGCGCGCGTAGTGATCGAGTGCGCACAACCGGCGCTCGCCGCTTCGCTTCACAGCCGCCGTGGCCTTCGGCACCATGCCGAGATGACGCGGACGCATGCACTCTTCCTCGTGGTCGCGTCCTTGCCGCCGGCGTGCGGTGGCGGCGGTGCCGCTTCCACGACCGCAGACGAGTCGACTGGCTCGACCACCGCGAACGCCTCGACCGACCTCGGCGCCACTGCGACCACCACGGGCCAGGCGCCGACCACGGAGGGCGGCAGCACTGGTGAGCTGGATTCGGCCTGCGCCCCGATGGCGGTGGTTCTGCCGAGCCAGGGTTTCTTCCGCGACATCTCGGACACGAGCGGCATCCGCGTCGACAACTTCGTCATCGATCCCCCAGTCGCGATCCCGATCAACGACCACAGCCGCCTCGCCTTCGCCGACCTCGACGGCGACGGGTTTGACGACATCGTCGCCCACAGCCTGTTCCCGAACCCCCAGGCCGGCATCCCCTTCGAGCACCTGGTGTTTCACAACAACGGCGATGGGACGTTCGCGCATGTCAGCGACGAGTCCGGTCTGCGAAACGTGCAGAGTGGATTTTTCGCGTTCGGTGACGTCGACAACGACGGCGACCAGGACTGCTTTGCGGGCCTCGACATTCCGCTGACCGGCGAGACCAACCGGCTGCTGCTCAACGACGGGACCGGCCACTTCACCGAGCTGACCGGGGCCGGCGTCGACGAGGTCAACCTCGCGAGCAACGCGGTGTTCGCCGATTTCAACGGTGACGCCAACCTCGATCTCTTCGTCGGCAACGGTCAGACCGGCTACGCGGTCGCTGACCAGCTGTTCTTTGGCTTCGGCGACGGCACCTTCCAAGATGTCACCTTCGAGTTCATGAAGGACGGACCTGCCCAACCGACCAACGGCAGCGTCGCCTGCGACTATGACGACGATGGCGACCTCGATGTGTTCGTCTCCACCTACGGGGTCAGCATCTTCGAGGGTCACAATCACTTGTGGGAGAACGACGGCACCGGGGCGATGACAGAGGTCGCGATGGCGCGCGGCTTCGCGGTTCAGCCGACCGGCAACTACTACCTGGGCTCGACCGAGTACGGCACCCTCGCCGAACCCGACGTCGCGCCCGACGACTATGTCGGCTCCAACGGGTTCGGGATCCAGTGCGAAGACGTGACCGGCGACGGTCTCATGGACATCTTTGTGACCGCGATCTCCCACCCGGTCAGCAGCGACTACAGTCGCAAGTGGTCCGACCCCAGCCAGCTACTCATCAACACCGGCCCCGCCGGCGGCTACGCCTTCGTCAACGAGTTCCTGGCGCGTGGCCTGCCCTTCAACGAGGGCGACATCGACGGCGCGATGGTCGACTTCGACAACGACGGGCGCCTCGACCTCTCGGTCTCGCGCGACATCAAGTACGAGTCGAACTACGATGAGCTCGACCAGCAGAGCTGGTTTGGTCTGATGCATCAGCAACCCGACGGGACCTTCGCGAGCGTCGGTCCCGTCAGCGGGATCAATGATCCCGAGGCGGACTTCCCGAGCATGAAGGCCGCGCAGAATCACGCCTGGTCGGACATCGATCACGACGGCGACCTCGACTTGCTCGTGGGCGGCCGCGACACCGGGGGCGGGCGCCCCAACTTCTTGTTCGAGAACACCATCGGCGAACAAAATGCTTGGCTCGCGATCCGCCTGGTCGGGGACGGTGTACGGATCAACCGCGACGCCATCGGAGCCCGCGTGTCGGTCGTCTACGCCGACCAGAAGGTCACCCGCGAGGTCAAAGCCGGTCGCGGCACGTACAACTCGTTGGACACCCGCACCCTCCACTTTGGCCTCGGCGAGCTCGGGTGCGAGTTCACCCTCGAGATCCGCTGGCCCGACGGGACCACTCAGAGCCTGACGCCGCAAGAGGTGGGTACCAACCACTTCGTGACCCTGGAATACCCGGGGTAAAAAGCCGAGAGCCGACGTCGGGATCGACGCACGCAGCAAACTCCGTGGCCGGCGTCACCGGTCGTGCGGCGATCAACCGATATTCCAGCCGATCACCGCGCCACTTTGTCGAGCCTCGGCCCATACGTCTGGGCCGGTGTGGCACATTGGTCCTGGGCAGGGCCAACTCCATGCAAGCGACTCCTCCAGCGGGCTTCACCAGCGCGTTCGTCGTAGCGATGGCGCTGTCGTGCGGTGGCGACGACGCCGCGGGCGGCAGCCGAACCGGTGGCCTCGACGGCGGCATCAACGTCGACGGCGGATCCGACGAGACCAATACCCCAGGCGACGAGACCGTGGGCACCTTCGACGTCGGAACCGGCAACGCGACCGAAAGCGGCGGCGACTGCATGAGCGGCGGCGGCATGGGCGAGAACACCTTCAGCATCATCTGGATCGCGAACACGCCAGACGGCACCGTCTCGAAGATCGACACCAAGACCGGCGCTGAACTCGGCCGCTACTATACCGGCCCCACCAACGGCAGCGACGATCCCTCGCGTACCGCCGTGAATCTCGAGGGCGACGCAGCGGTCTCCAATCGCGGCGGAGGCATCATCAAGTTCGCCTCCGAGGCGGTGCGCTGCATCGATCGCAACGCCAACGGCATGATCGAGACCTCGACTGGCGCCGCCGACGTGCGGCTGTTCGGCGAGGACGAGTGCATGCTGTGGCACAAGCCCACTGGGGTCGACGGCGACAATCGTCACGGGCCCCGACCCACCGCCTGGGATGCCGGCAGCGGCGATGATCCCTGCGTCACAGGCGACGATCGACTGTGGGTCGGTTGGTGGGACTACGACAACAACATCGGCCACTTCGAGCGCCTCGCCGGCAGCGATGGCACGACCCTCGATACTGTCGAGATCCTCGAGTGGGACAAGCAGGGCGACACCGACTACGGGCCGTACGGCGGGGCTGTCAATGCCGAGGGTGACTTGTGGAGCAGCGGACGGGGTCCGGGGCCACTGGTGCGGATCGACGCGCAGAACCTGATCTATGAGGTCTGGCCGGTTCCCGACGGCACCAGCCCCTATGGGATCGCGGTCGATGCCAACGGTCATCCGTGGCTGGCTGACTACGACGGTGGGGTGCTTCACTTCGATCCCAACACCGAGACGTGGGACGACATCGACACGCCCAACGTGAGCCGGGGCCGCGGCATCATGGTCGATCGACTCGGCTTCGCGTGGGTCGCCGGCAACGACCCGTGTGCGCTGATCCAGGTCGACACCGTGACGCGCACGCTGATCAGCGACACCATCGCACTGCCGGGCTGCGACGATCCGGTCGGCATCAGCATCGACGCCGAGGGTTTCGTCTGGGTGCCCGACCGCGGGGCTGACCTCGCGTTCAAGGTCCACCCGATGAGCTACGCGACCGTCACGATCACCGGCCTCGTCGCGCCGTACACCTACTCGGACATGACCGGTGCCGGGCTCGGCTTGGTCGTCAATCCTCCGGCGGGCTAGCTCATCCCGAGATCGATCGCGACCTTGCGGGGATCGGCGGGATCGATCTTCACCGCCACCACCGCACCGGGCTGGATCCGCGGGATCACCAACGCCGAGACGACCATCTTGACCTCGGTCATGTACGGCGCCCCGTTGGGCGGCCAGACCTGCAACGCGAAGCCGACCTGAGGCTGGTTGTTGACCTGGACACCGGTCTCCCAGATCCGAGAGATCGTCGCCTGCGCGGGGATACCGCTCGACAGGATGCGGCTGCGCTCCATCGATCCGCGCATGAGCCTGAACACCATGACGAGCGGCACGGCAATGCCGATCACCATCATCGGGAACACGTACCAGGGCATCCAGCTCAATACAGACATGGGGCTTTGCTCCGAGACTCATGGTACCTGATGCGCTCGGGTTGGAGTTGTGACAGCCTCGGAGCACGGAGTCCCCGATGACCCAGCCAATCCCGCTGCTTACGCCGATCCAGCCCGCTACGTCCGGTCCCCGGCGCCCGTCGCGACTGGGTTTTTGGGCCGCGATCCCTGTGTTCTTGCTCCTCGCGGCCCCACGGGTCGAGGCCTACGACTCGCCGGTCGGCGTGTGGAAGACCATCGACGACGACAGTGGCGAAGCCAAGTCGCAGGTGAAGATCTACGAGAGCAACGGCAAGCTGCGCGGCAAGATCGTCAAGCTGTACAACAACCCGGACGCGCTGTGCACCGAGTGCGAGGGTGACGACTACAACACCCCGATTCTGGGCATGACCATCATGTGGGGTCTCGAGCCCGACGATGACGAGTGGAGCGACGGCCGGATCTTCGACCCGAAGAAGGGCAAGACCTACAACTGCAAGATCTGGCTCGAGGACAACGGCGACCTCAAGGTGCGCGGCTCAGCGGGACCGTTCTATCGCACGCAGACCTGGCACCGGGTGGAATAGCGGAACGATGCCCACGCCTGCAGCGACTCGGTTCCGCAGCCACAGCGTGATCCTGCTGGCGCTCGTGCTCGGCTGTGCGGAGCCGGCCTCGGCGCCCGCGCCCGTGCCTGTGGACACGCCACCTGCGCCCGACGTTGTCGCGCTGCTCGGCGCCGCGACCGAACTCGAGAGCACAGGCGATGTCGAAGGCGCGCTGGCAAAGGCCGAAGCGGCGCTGATCGGCGGTGGGGGGCGCGAGGCAGCGGTGACCGTAGCCAAGCTCGCCATCTTGCTCGAGCGCTACGATCGGGCGGCGTCGGTGCTCGGCCCACTGATCGAGCAGGACCCCAAAGACGCGGTCGCGCAGTACGATCTCGCGCTGATCTACCAACGGCGCAACGACTACAATCGCGCCCGCAGCGGCTACCTCGCGGCGCTACGGGCCGCGCCGGATCATGCCGACGCGCGCTTCAACCTCGCGCTGCTGTGCTGGAACAAGGGCGTGCACGAGGAAGCGCGTCATCACGCGGACAAATTCAGAGAGTTGTTTCCCGCCGATCCCCGCGGCGAACAACTCGCGACGGTGATGGGTCCGCGTCCAGCGGCGCGACCCGCCACTGGCCCGTAGTCGCGCACCTTTGGCGTTCGACACCCAGCGGTGTCGAACAAACGGACTCGGGGCCGACGCAGACCAGAAAAAGTCGCGCGGGCCCCGTTGGATTGTCGTCTCCGCGACGCGCCGAGCAGCGGCACGCCGCTATCCGGCCTCGCAGGATCTAGTCGCGCCCGCGCCCACCGCGTCCGCCACGGCCTCCGCCGCCACGGTCGCGATCGTTGAAGCCGCCTCCGCCTCCGCCTCCGCGATCGTTGAAGCCGCCTCCGCCGCCTCCACCACCGCCGAAGCCACCTCCGCCTCCACGTCCGCCACCTCCGCCTCCGCCGCGTCCGCCACCTCCGCCGCGTCCGCCGAAGCCACCTCCGCCGCCACGACCACCGCCGCGACCGCCTCCGCCGCCACCTGGGCCCTCGCGGCGTTCCGCTGCGTTGACCCGGATCTTGCGGGAATCGAGTTCTGCGCCATCCATCTCAGCGATCGCCTTGGCGGCCGACTCGTCGGTGGAGTACGTCACAAAGCCGAAGCCGCGCGAGCGGCCCGTCTCACGATCCGTAATCACCTTGGCGTCGGTCACCTCTCCGAACGGTGAAAAAGCACCCATGAGGTCAGAGTCGGTTGTGTTCCAGCTCAGACCACCAACAAAAAGCTTGTTGCTCACGTCTCTCGTCCTTGTTGATCTGGGCGCCCCGCCCCCGCGGCGGCATTGACCCGCAGACTCTGCTTGAGAGTTAACTAGGCTGGTTCGCCGGGCGCCAGCCGAACTTCACGACCCCCGTAGAACGACGATCCAGGGGCCTGGCTGGGCATTTTTGCGCCACGAGAGCCTTCGCGCGCGGGGCCTGTACCGTGGCGTGCGAGCGCGCCTTGTGCCCGCTCAGTGCTTGCGCGTGTTCGCGATGTGAATCGCTTCGCCGATCGCGTGCTTTGCGGCCTCCATCACGGCCTCACCCAGCGTCGGGTGGGGGTGGATGGTCAGCGCCACGTCCGGCACGTAGGCGCCCATCTCGATGGCCAGTGCGGCCTCGGAGATGAGATTGCTGGCCTCGGGCCCCACGATGTGAACGCCGAGGATCCGCTCGTCTGCAGCATCGGCGATGACCTTCACGAAGCCCTTGGTCTCGTCGAGTGCCATCGCGCGCCCCGAGGCCGAGAACGGAAACTTGCCCTCGGACACCTTGTGTCCCTTGGCCTCGGCCTCGGTGCGGCTCATCCCCGCCGAGGCGATCTCGGGCTCGGTGAACACCACCGCGGGAATGGTTCGCACATCGTTGATGCGCTTCTTGCCCGCAATGATCTCGGCAATGAGCTCACCCTCGTGGCTGGCCTTGTGCGCAAGCATCGGCTGGCCGACGACATCGCCGGCCCCGAAGACCCCCGGCACATTGGTCTGCATGCGCTCGTCGACCACGACGAAGCCCTTGGCGTCGAGCTTGACGCCGACCTTGTCGAGGCCGAGCCCCGCCGTGATCGGCCGGCGACCGACCGACACCAGCACGACGTCCGCAGGAATCTCTCGGGTCTCGGTGCCGCTGGCGCCCGCGATTTCGACCTTCACGAACGCGCGGCCGTCTTGCTCGCGCCAGCCGATCGCTTTGGTGCCGGTGAGAATCTCGCCGCCATCGGCCTTGATCTGCTTGGCGACCGGGTCGCCGAGATCCTTGTCCATCGTGGCGAGGATGCGGTCGAGGCCCTCGATGACCGTGAGCTTCGTGCCCAGCCGCTGGAAGGTCTGGCCGAGCTCGAGCCCGATGTAGCCGCCACCGATCACGATCATCTCCTTGGGGATGAAATCGAGCTCGAGAGCACCCGTGCTGTCGACGATGCGCTTCTGATCGATCTTGAATCCGGGGATCTCGATCGGCAACGAGCCGGTCGCGACCACGACGTGCTTGGTCTCGACGATGTCCTCGGGTCGCCCATCGGTGTACGTCAGCCGCACGCGGAACACCCCACCCGTGGGCGGCCCGACGAACTCGGCGGTGGCCTGGCGATAGTCCGAGCCGTTGGCCTTGACCAACGTCTGCACCCCGCCGGTGAGCTTCTTGACGATGCCCGACTTCCACACCTGCATCTGCTTCATGTCCACGGCCGGAGCCGCAAACGTGATGCCCATCGACTTGGCGTGCTGGGCCTTGTGCACCAGCTTGGTGGCGCTGATGAGCGCCTTGGAGGGAATGCAGCCGACGTTGAGGCACACGCCACCGGCGTTGGCTTTCTCGACCAGCATTGCATCGACACCGAGCTGACCGAGCCGGATCGCGCAGGGATAACCGCCGGTGCCGGCGCCGATGACGAGGGCAGTCTTGGTGATGGTGGCCATATTGTCTCCCTAGAGAAGTCCGGACTAGATGCCCGAGAGCAGCAGCAGCGTGGGGTCTTCGAGGTAGCGGCGTACCTCTTGTAGAAATTTCGCACCCTCGAAGCCGTCGACGACGCGATGGTCGAAAGACACCGAGAGGTTCATCAGATGTCCGACCACGATGTTGTCGTGGTCGTCGACGACCGGCACCTTGCGGATCGCATGGACACCCAGGATGCCGACCTCGGGATAGTTGAGGATCGGCGTGGCCAGCAGGCCGCCGATGGCACCCAGACTGGTGATCGTGAAGGTCGAACCGGTGAGTTCCTCGCGTGACGCCTTGCCGGTACGGGCAGCCTCGGAGACCCGCGTGATCTCGGCGGCGATGTCGAGCAGGCTCAGACGATCCGCGTCGTGGACCACCGGCACCATGAGGCCCTGCTCGGTCGCGGTCGCGATCCCGATCGAGTAGCGCTTCTTGAGGATGATGCGCGCGTTGGCTTCATCGAGCTCGGCGTTGACGATCGGGAATCGGTACAACGCGCGGACGACGGCCTTGACGATGAACGGCAGATAGCTGAGCTGGACACCCTCGGCGGCGGCGGCCTTCTTGGCTTGCTCGCGGACCGCCACCAGCTTGCTGACGTCGATCTGTTCGACGTAGGTGTAGTGCACCGCGGTCGTGTAAGCCTTGACCATGCCCTCGGCGATGC
>CANLQR010000354.1 GCA_947492135.1 Deltaproteobacteria bacterium
GTCGAGCATCACCAGCGCCGACGCGGCGGCCGCCCGCACCTGCGGCGCGCGATCGTGGGTCGCGCAGAGCAATGGTTGCACCGCCAGGGGTACCGCAAGCTGACCCAACGAGCGGCATGCCGCGGCGCGCACCAGCGGCTCCTCGTCGGCGAGAGCAAACGCGAGCGCGTCTGCCCCCTGCTGATCACCCGGGACACCACCCAGCGCCAGCGCAGCAGCGACGCGCACCGCAGCCTCGGCCGAGCCGAGCAGCGCGATCAACCATGGGTTCCAACGCGCGGAGCGCAGGGCCCCGGCGACGCGGCAGAGGTTACGCGCCAGTGCAGCGACGGTAGGCCAGGGCGAGCCGACCACGAGGCTGAGATCCTCGGCGCTGTTCGCCCCGCGGCCGAGGACCGCAGCCAACGCGTCCGCCGCGGACTCTCCGAGGCGACCATCGTGCGCCATGGCCCGATACAGCGGCGCTAGCGACGTACGGTCACCGACCAACGCGAGCGCCTCCGCGGCAGCCACCGAGGCGTCCTCACTCTCTTCACCCAAACCCGAGGTCAGGCGCTCGAGCAGATAGGGGTCCACCCGGCCCACGGGCAACGCGCCGATCAACCGAAACAGTTGCTCGCGTTGGGCGGGTGCGAGGCGAGCGGCCGCGGTGCGCAAGACTGCATTCGCCGAGGCACCAAAGGCCGAAACCATGGCGACGCCGCGATCGACGGCGGTCGGATCGTCCGCCACGTCGAATAGCAGGTCGACTGCAGCGACGTCGCCTGCGAGCGCGCACAGGCGCATCGCCGCATCGCGTACGGCAGGCACGCGATGTTCGAGCAATCCCCGCAAGTGTTGCTTGCGCCTCTCATCGGCACGCGCGAGTTCCACACCGACCACGTAGGTGTGGCCGGCCGCGTCGAGTTCGTGGTCGAGTCGCGCCAAGGCGAGGGCCGCGGCAGCGCGGACGCTCGCCATCGCGTCTCCCAAGAGATCGACCAGCGGCGCGATCGCGTCGACACTCCGCGACTGCCCCACTACAACCGTTGCTGCACGCCGCGAGGTCGACGACGCGAGCAGCGGTCGAATCAGCGCAGGATCGACAGCCGCGCCGCTCTCGCGGAGCGCTTCCAGGGCACCGACCCGGAGCGTCTCGGACGGATCTTGCAACAGCGTCACCAAGGCTTCGATCGCCCGGGCGTTGCCGATTCTGCCCAGCCCCGCAGCAGCCGCAGCCCGCATGTTCGTTCCGTATCGCAGCGGGTCCAAGTGCTCGACAAGCCGCTCGGTGTCCTGGTCATCGGCGACTTCACTGAGAATCTCGACGAGCGCGCGCTGCTCGGGGCCTTCATCGATCTGCCGACGCAGGGCGGGCCGGCTCAAGCTCGGATGCCGCACCAACACGTCGCGAGCGCCGGCACGCGGCTCGAGCTCCGGGCTGAGCACTAACTCGAGGAGCTGATCGACCGCCTGCGCCGATTCTTCTGCCGCAGCCGACGCAAGCGCCGATGAAACCGCATCGACCGCCGCTTTGCGATCGCGCCACGTCGGCGCGCCCAGGGCAATCAGAGCACGGCCGAGTGGCGCGCCCTCGTTCATGGCGGGCTACCTGCGCGGCCAAGCGCCGCCATCAAGTCGGCGAAGGCCCGCCCGATCGGGTCTCCAGGCGCCGATGAGCGCGACCGGCTGACGCTGGCGAATAGCTCGCGGGCCGCCGTGAGGTCCTCGGCGAGTGAACGCGCCGCGGTGGCCGCGTCGGTCGTCCCCAGGATGCGATCGCCGTTGTAGAGCACGACGTCCGCCACGATGATCTTGGCGAGTTCGTCGTCTCCGTGCTCATCCATGCGGCCGTCGCCGATCACGCGAAGTTCTTCGCCGGCGTCGAGATGCATTTCACCCGACGTCGCCTCGATTCCGAGCGCGCGACGGAGCTTGTCGGGCAATCGATCACCGAGATGATGGATCTCGACATAGTCGTCGGCGCCATACAGCCGCGTGGGCAGTCGCTTGTAGCTGGTCGACCGATAGACCGACGCCACCAAGATGATGCACCGAGATCCGAGTCCGACCGCGCGAAGCTCTCGAGTGCGATCGCACAGCTCGAACGCTGGCACCCCCGGCAGGGCGACGTCGAGGACCAAGCCGGCCCAAGGCCGCTGGGCAAGCAGAGCCAACGCGGCGGCTGCGTCGCTCGCTGGGGTTGGGTCGAAACCCTCGCGACTCAGCACGCGCGCCACGATTTGGCGCACCGCGGGCCGGTCGTGGGCGACGATCACAGCTGGCCGAGTCATGCACCCTCGCGAGGGCTCGGCCGCCCCAGATTTGGATCGAGCAACGCATCCAGATTGATCACAAAGACCATTTCGTCTCCACTGCGGCACACCCCCGAGAAAAATTCCTGCGTTCCGCCCTTCACGCGAAGCAGCGAGGGCGCCGGCCGGACCGACTCCGCCAACACCCCGAGTTCACCGATGATGCGATCGACGCGGAGCCCGAGGATCCGTCCGCGAACGCTGACAATGATGAGCTTGTTCAGACGTTCGAGCGCCGGATCGATCTCGACCCCGAACCGCCGTCGCAGATCGACGACCGGAATCACGACGCCACGCAGCTGGATCACACCTTCGATGAGATCAGGGGCATGCGGCACGGGTCGGAGCACGTGCGGACGGGCGTCGATGACCTCCTTGATCCGCATGATGTCGATCGCATACGCAGCGTCCCCGACTCGGAACCCCGCGAGTTTGAGCTGCGCACGCCCGTCCTCGCTGTGCCGCTCCCTCATTGGCGCCCCCGAAGGCCCGCGTTGGCCTGGACAAAGTCACGGGGATCGAGCACGACCGCAAGGTCCAAGCTGATCAGGATCTCGCTGCCTTGGCGCGCCAGCGCGGCAATGAAGCCTGCCCGCGCACCACCGAGAGCCCCCGGCGGCGGCTCGAATTCCTCGGGTGGAATTGGCACGACGTCGTGCACTCCGTCGACGACCAACCCGTAGAGTTCATCACCGTGGTTGACGATGAGCACCCGCATCGACGCTGGCGGACCGACCGCGACCAACCGCAGGCGCATCGCCAGATCGACGATCGGAATCACGGTCCCGCGGACGTTTCCGATCCCTAGCACGAAGTTCGCCGTGCGTGGCACCGGGGTGGTGCTCATCGGCCGGGTGATCTCCGCCAGCTCGTGAATCGACAAGCCGTACAGCTCGCCGCCACAGCGGAACGTCAGATACCGCCGTAGATCCTGGCGGACCTCCCGCGAATAGCCATGCTCATAGTCCTCCTCGGTGGCCACCGCCTCGCCGCTGCGCGACAGCGACTGCCAAAGGTCTTCGCCTTCACCCGCCATGAGCGACCCCCGACGACATTGCCGCGGCCGATCCCGCAATCTCGCGACCCACCGCCTCCTCGACCAACGCGGCAACGTCGAGCAGCAACACCGTCCTTCCGCCGCCGAGTTCGGTCGCGCCGGCAATCCCGGGGACCCCGCGTAGGGCGCTACCGATCGACTTGATCACCACATCACGTTGCCCGAGCAGGTCATCGACCACGAGCCCGACCCGGTGTTGTGCGACCCCCACCACGATCACATAGATTCGGGATCCATCCGACGCCGCGGCCCGGGGCAGCTCGAACAACCGCGCCAGGTGGCACAGCGGCAAGGTCTTCCCGTGCAGCGTGATGACCTCGGCGCCATCCACGGTTTGGAGCTCCTGGCTCGCGACCATCACCGACTCGATCACCGAGTTCAGCGGAATGCAGAACTGTTGCCCCGCGGTCTCGATCACCAGCGCCTGAATGATCGCCAGAGTGACGGGTAGCGTGATGGAGAACGTGGTCCCGCGACCGACCGCGGTGTTGACGTCGATGATCCCCGAGAGTCGCGAGATATTGGTCTTGACCACGTCCATCCCGACGCCGCGCCCAGACAGTGCGCCGGGGGTCATCCGGGTCGTGAACCCGGGGACGAACACCAGTTCGATGATCTGTTCGGGCGTCATGTCGCGCAGATCCTCCTCGCGCTGCAACCCGCGCCGTAGGGCACTCTCGCGGATCTGCCGGAGGTCGATACCCCGGCCGTCGTCCTCGACCTCCAGCACCACCCGACTCCCCCGCTGGAATGCCCTGAGCTCGATGCGACCGACCGCGGGCTTGCCCGCGGCGACCCGCTCGGCTCGCGACTCGATTCCGTGGTCGATGCAGTTGCGGATCATGTGCATCAGCGGATCGCTGAGTTCCTCGACGATGAGCTTGTCGAGTTCGGTCTCTTCGCCCGAGATGCCCAGACGGATCTCTTTGCCCGCCTCACGGCCGAGCTTGCGAATCACCCGCGCGAGCTTGTCGAACACCTGGCCGAGCGGAACCATGCGCACGTCGAGGACACCCGCCTGCAGCAACGCCACCTTGCGCGTCAAGGTCCGCAGCTCGCCACCGAGCTCGCGGGCCAGGTCGGGCGCCGCGCCCCGTTGGCGCAGGCGGTTGACACCCTCGTTCAGAGTCGCCTGGACCACGCCGATCTCGCCAATCAGATTCATCAGCTGATCGAGCCGCCCGAGGTCCACGCGAACCGTCCGACTGATGCTCTTGAGGCTGACGTCGTGGCTGCCACCGGCTTCGGCCTCCTCGCCGCCACGCTCGTGGTCGGGATCCCCGAACACCGGCGTCTCCATGACCGCCGCGGCTGCGAATCGCGAGGGTGCGGTCTCGCGGACCAGCGGATGCACACTCACCCCATCGCCATCGAGCGCGCTCGAAACCTCGGCCAGCGAGGCGTTGCTCCCCAACAAGATGTCCAGATCGATTCGATCGTCCGCGCTCGCGTCCGCGCTGGGCAGATAGGTGATGACCTCACCGAAGACCTTGAGCCGAGCCTTTAGCCCCTCGATCCCGACGTCGATCGCCAGCAGGTCGAACGAAGCATGGACGCCGAAGAGTGTGCGTCCGAGCCTGACATTTTCGCGCAGCCGGTGTTCCTCGTACTCGGTGAGCACGCTCAGGACCGACTCGTCGATGCCGGGCAACTCGGTGGCAGTGCGCTCGGTGCGGACGAGACCGACCAGCGCCTCGATCCGTGCGAGCAGCCGCTCGACGCTGGGGGGCTCGGTCTCGTGTTCGTACGCAGTCAGGAGCGTGGCGAAGGTCTCCACCGCCTCGAACAACACGTCGAGCGTGGCCGCGTTCAGCGGTACTCTGCCCAGGCGCAAGGCATCGAGCGCGTTCTCGAGGCTGTGACTGACGGTGGCAATTGGCCCGGCAGCGAACAGCGCGGCGAGGCCCTTGAGGCTGTGGATCGCGCGGAACGCTGCGTTGAGGGCCTCGGGTTCCTCGACGCCGGACCGCTGACTAGCCTCGAGTTCCAGCAATCGCCGTGAAAATTCCTCGACGACCTCTTGGGCCTCAGGCACGAACTCGGTGTTCCCGCGGCTCATGCCCTACCGAGCAACCGCCTCACCACCGGTGACGCGCACGATCGCGGCCAGCAGTTCGTCGGACGTGAAAGGCTTTGCAAGAAACCCATTGGCGCCAGCCGCAAGCGCGCGGTCGACGTCGTGGCGGGCACCGTCGGTGCTGATCACGAGCACGGCGACGTCGGGATGCGTGGTGCCCCTGCGTACGAACCGGGTCAGCTCGATTCCGTTGACGTCCGGCATGTTGACGTCGGCGATGATGAGGTCGATACCGAGGCGCGGGATCTTCCGCAGCGCTTCGAACCCGTTCTCCGCCTCCTCCACCTCGAACCCGTTGGCCTCGAGGATCGCACTCACGTACGCACGCATCGCCCGCGAGTCATCGACCAAGAACACCCGCCGGGACATCGGTGACGAGTATAGCCCTGCAACACCACGGGCTTGGGTGAGGCCGCCGTTCTTTGGGCGGTTCGCGAGCAACACCCCCGCCTCACGACCCGGCGGCGCGGGGCTGCCCTTCCAGAAGACGCCGCAACCGGCCCGTGTGGCGCTCGTCGGCGACCACCCACCACCGGCAGACGTGGGTGCCGATGTCGTCGCCAGAGCCGTCGTCCTCGTCCGGCTCCGGGGCCTCACCGGCCGCCGGCCACGGCCCGGTGATCGCTCGGACGACTTCTCCTTGGGGGGCATCGGCCTCGGAGGCCTGAGTCTCCGCGCCCTGCGCGTGTGAACCCGCAGCCGGCAGTTCCCCTCCGAGCCCCAGGACGATCCCGGCCAGCAAAGCCTCTGAGAACTCGCGCTCATCACCGCCGCAGGGCAACGCGAACAGCACCTCTTTGGGTTGCAGACGCAGCGCCATTGCGACCGTGGCCACCGCGGTCTGACGGGCGGCGTCGAGGTCGAGCTCGCCGCGGACTCCCAGGCCGACCAGGACCATTCGTTCGGTGGGCAGGTCGCGGCGGCCCGGGAGCAGCACGAGTTCGTCGCGGCGCCCGGTGCAGAAGCCCGAACGCAGCAGCTTGGAAACCGCGCCCGCGGTTCGCCAGTCGACCAGGGCTGCAAGTCCACGCAGCGGACGCTCGTCCGCGAAGTAGGCGAGGATCGCAAGATCGACGCGGTGGCGGGGCTCGCCCTCGCGTGCGCTGACACCATCGAACAGCCCGCGCCCGAGCCGCTCGATGCGCAGCTCGAACACTGTCACGGCACGGCCTCGGCCGGCGGACGAATCCGTTTGGCGAGTGCCTCGACCAGACCGTTCACGAACGAGGTGCTGCGCTCGCTTCCGTAGCGTCCCGCCAGTCGCACAGCCTCCGCGAGAATCGCCGCCCTGGGCACCTCGGGTCGCGCGATCAACTCGGCGGTGGCCATGCGAACGACATTGCGATCGACCCGATCCATCCGCGAGATTCGCCAGCTTCGCGACGTGTCTTCGACGAGCTCATCGATCTCGACACGACGGGCGACACACAGCGCGACCAGCTCGTCGGCGTAAGCCCGCGTTGGCGGGTCGCGAGTGAACGCGGCGATGACATCCTCACCGTCGGCATCACCGCTGGGCGGCCTGTTGAGTAGCAGCGTCACGGCTGCCTCGTGCTCGGCCGGCGGGTAGGATTCGAGGTGGCACATCACCGCGAGCGCGAGCTCGCGGCCACTTTGCCGCGGATCGGTGCGAACCGAGGTCATCGACGCTTCGCCCGCGCGCGCGGCCCTGCGAGCGCGCGCAGCACGAGCGTCTGTTCGATGGCGGCCAGCGCCGCCTCGCCGCCCTTGTTGCCGTGTTTGCCGCCGGCGCGATGGATCGCCTGCTCGAGCGTGTCGGTGGTCAGCACGCCAAACACCACCGGGGTGGTGCCTCGCGCCAGGGTGCCGAGCCCCTTGGTGACCTCTGCGGCGATCAACTCGAAGTGGAGCGTGTCACCGCGCATCAGACAGCCCAGCGTGATCACCGCGTCGATATCATCGCGCTGGACGAGCGCAGCGGCGGCCTGCGGGATCTCCCACGCTCCGGGGACGCGAACGACGGTGATATCCCCCGCGGTCGCCCCGTGGCGCACCAACGTGTCGACCGCCGCTTCCAGGAGTCGCTCCGTGATGATGGCGTTGAAGCGGCTCACGACGATCGCGACGCGCAGCCCGCTCGCGTCGAGGCCACCCTGCACGACACGCACGTTTCCAAGTCCGCCCGATTCAGTCACGGGTTCCCGATTACCGCGACCGACCCTCGGGGATCAAGGCGGCCGTTGCGCGTTTGGGCGCGGAGCCGGCCGGCAGAACCCCCGAATTGGCCAGAAGTTGGTGAGCACGTGCCTTGGGGGGCCGCCTCGCGTTATCATGCGTGGTGGGGTCGCTTCGTCCCCGCCACGGTCCAAACCAATGGAACCAGGTGCAGCGCATGTCTCGCACGCGCTCGGGCTCGACCTGTGCGGCGTGGTGTTGGACGGGCGCTACCAGATCATCCGCCGGATCGGCGCGGGCGGGATGGCGTCGGTGTACGAAGCTCGGCGGGTCGGGCTCGAACGCCGTTTTGCGGTGAAGATTCTCCGGCCTGAGCTCGCGGAGAATGAGTCCAACGTCCGCCGGTTCCTCCGCGAGGCTCGCTCCGCGGCGTCGATCCAGCACAACAACATCGTCAGCATCGAGGACGTCGGCGGCACCACGCTGCCCGTCTATTTTGTCATGGAGTACCTGGAGGGCGTCGATCTCCGTCAGGAACTCAAGGGCGTCGGTCGGTTCGAGTGGTCGCGGGCACAGGACCTCACGCTGCAGATCGTCGACGCGCTGGCCGCCGCGCATCAAACCG
>CANLQR010000355.1 GCA_947492135.1 Deltaproteobacteria bacterium
CAGCCCACGCACATGCGTGGGCTGATGGTCGTGCTGGTCGGCGTCGCACTCGGCGGCATTGCATGCGAGGGCCCGTTCGCGCAGGGCGAGACCAGCGGGAAGGAGTCCACTTCAACGACAACGGCCTCGTCGTCGCGCGGCGCGGAAGCGGATGCGGAGGGGAGCACTGCGGCGAGCAGCTCAAGCGAAGGCCCTTCGCGCCCCGTACCGGCGCCGTTCGAGCTACCCGAGGGCTGCGGCGATGGGGTGGTGGTGTCGGGGCAGTACGATTGCTTCGCGCCGATACCATTCCACTTCCCCGGGCTCACTCCCTCGGTGCGCGGCGACGGTCACGACGTCGACGGGGATGGTCGCGACGAGCTCGTCGTCGACACTTACCCGCTGCGCCTGGTGGCGTACGACGACGAAGCCGGGTTCGTGCTCGGTGTCGGGGCAGAGTTTGCTTCAAACAGCTACGACTACCACTGGCGCTGGGACTGGGACGGCGATGGTCGCAAGGATCTGACCACGACGCCGGTGAGTGGCGAGGCAATGGTCTTCGCCAACACTGCACTGAGCATGTCCTTCGCGGGATCCTGGACGACGGTGCACGACTGGGGTGAGCTCTATGCCAGCGAGGGCAAGGCGGTTCCGATCGATGTCGATGGCGACGGTCAGCTCGAGCTGGTCGTGTCACATCGCCTCGAGCCCCAGTGGTTGAACTCGCCCACCGAGATCGCCGTTCGGCGTCGCGTCGGCGACGAGTGGCAGACGAGCGGCCCAACATTCCCGTTCGGCGGGTGTGGATGGCTGGCCCGTCACGCCTTCGGCGATGTGGACGGCGACGGCGACGAGGACGTCATCATCGAAGACGAAGGAACCGGGTGCGACCCCCATCCGTTCGAGTACGACCCCGAGTGGTACCGGGTCGGTGTCTTCCTCGTCGACAGTGCGGTCGGCGAGCTGCAGTTGGCAGGTTGGTTCCCCACGGGTGGGGTGTCGAACGCCACCTGGATTGAGGTGGTCGACGCGGACGACGACGGGCTGGCGGACGTCGTGCTCAACATTTCGGACGGGCGGAAGACTTCGGTTGGTTTTCTGCGGGGGCACGGTGACGGGACGTTCGACGAGGGGGTGCAGATCCCTCGCGATCGGCCCGGACTGCCGCCATGGCTCGTACTTCGGATGCGGGGCGACTTCGACGGAGACGGCGATGTCGAGTGGCTCGCCATGGGGCCCGGGCCTGTGGATAGCGTCCAGTTGTTCGTCATCGAGTCCCCGCTTCACGAGATGATCGTGACGCCGTTCGTGACGGTCGAGGACCCGGCCGCCGGCTACTCGCACTCCGTAGAGCACAGTGGCACCGTGGACTTCAACGGTGACGGCGTCGACGATGTCTTGATGACCGTGAACCTCGCTGGTCCCGGCGGCTTCGCCCGCCATGCACTCATCTCCGCGCCGTAGACGTTAGAAGCGACGTGGGGCCGCATGCAGGCGCGCCCCGCCCAACCAACACATGCTCGAACACGTCGCCGATCGGTGACGCGGAGGCCCCATGCCGAAATTCTCGACACAGATCTGCGTGGCGGTTGCTTGCCTGTTGGGTGTTTTCCCCTCGGGGTGCGGTGACGACGGACCGGTCGAGGTCTCAGGCACCGGTGGAGGCGACGGCGGCGGTGGGTCCGAATCCGGCTCCGCGGACGAAAGCGTGACCGCGGATGGCTCGGACAGCGCAGACGAGAGTGGTGGGGCCGGCGGAGACGGGGGCGGGCCGCCATGCGGCTTCGAAGGGATGCTGGGCGGCCCGGGAGACTACGAGTTGGTCGCGTTCCCCGCCGTAGGCACTCCTGGACAGCACTTTGACTTCGTCCCTCAGGATGACTGCGACCTCCCCGGCATCTACGACCCTGGTGCGACGCAGCCGGACGACCCCGAACTCAACGACAACCTAACCGTAACCGGGTTCTCCGTCTTCGTGTACCACCCGCAGAACGGAAGCGGCGAGTGGCCCGCGGGCCTCGCCGACCGCCCCGCGGTATTTCTCGCGCCTGCCAACGGGACAGGAGTGAACCTCGTCGCGAACGTCGGCACCAACGAAGCCGACCATCGCTACCGCGAACTCATCCGCACACTCGTCGAGGCGGGATTCGTCGTGTTCGGCCTCCAACCTGAGGCAGACAGCATGAACTCCGGTCGTAGGCGATCGGCGCTCGGGTGCATGATGAACTGGGCGCGTAGCGAGTGGGACCCTGGCGGTCGCTTGTCCGACTACATGGTGTTGATGGGCCACAGCCGCGGCGGTGGGGCGGCGTACTTGCTCACCGAGGACCTCCTCGACGGCGAGAATCTACCGACTCCGATCGAAGCCCCCGGACTTTGGCAGTGGCGGCAGTGCGCAACGACGACGTTCGCTCAGCGCTACGGCGAGTCCAACAACTCCCAAGAGTTCGCCGTGGCGCCGATCACCCACAGCGAGGCGCCCCCGTTTCTCTCGATCGTGGGAGCCAGCGACACGGACACCAGGCCGCAGGGCATTCGAGCCTACGACGGCCGATTCTCGGAGTCGCTTGCTGCAGAGCCGGACTCAAACGCGCGCGACCAGTTCGACGAGGTTGTGGTGGTGGTCCACAGTCGCTCGCACGATGCGTGGGGCGGCTTCCAATCCCCGGCGGTCTCCCCGTTGGTCGATCCGATGGGCCCGTACTACGCGGAGCAGTTTCTGCGCTGGCAGATGATGGGTGAGGATGCATCGCGTCGCCGCTTCATGGACTTGGTCGATGCAGACGCCGACGCATGTGCTCTCGACGACCTCGTGTTCGCGGATGCAAGCGACTGCAAGGATGCGGATCCCTTGACGGTCTGTGATTGGGACGGTCCGACGGAGGCGTTTTACCGCGGTTGTACCGATGCAACGCCACCTGGCGAATGCGTGGAGAACCCTGATCTGATCGGACTCGGCCGCCCGCTCATTCGTGCCGACTTCGCGCAGGGAGAGCAAGCGATCGGTGCGGCGCGATACGTGGTGGACTCGCTCGACCACGAGGGCGGTGCATGCGAGCTGACGACGCCCGGGCCTGACCTCCTCCTCTCCTCGAGCGGCAGCCGGATCACAGTGACGAGCGCCGTGACCGCGGACGGTCCATGCGTTTGCGCGCTCCAGCACGAGGAGCTTCTTGGGGGCTACATCGGGCCGAACGCGCCCGAGGCGTGCGATCCAGGGTCGGATCTCGGGCCGCCGTTCGCAGGCTCGCCGGCGCTCGGCGTGACGAGTCACATCGCGCACGAGGGTGGCGGCATGCTCGTGCGTTTTGGTGCAGCGTTCGGTCCCGCGTCCGTGCAGTGGTCCCTGTTTCCGGATGCGCACGAAGGCGACGATGGCTACGCGCTCGACGTGGCGGCCTACACGCATCTGAGTGTCCGGGTCGGCAACGTCGTCGAAGGTATCGCTCCAGAATCCGGTGACTGCGCGGGCGACTACGCCCCGGACGAGTTCGTGGTGTCCGCCGAGATCGAGGACGCGGGAGGCGGCAGCAGCGTACGGTCGCTTGGGCGACTGGTGGAGTCAGACGCGGTCGAGAACAACGGCTGCGCGACGACCCACTTCATGCAGACGATCCGTGTCCCGATCGCCCGCTACTGTGCCGAGCGCCAGTTCGACCCGTACCACGCCACCTCGATCACCCTGCATTTCGAAGACCTGGATCAATCGCACATCGCCTTGGTCGACTCGATCGAGCTGGTCCGCGATCCGGCCGGCGCTGCGCTTGTCCCGACGTGTTCGGAGGAGGTCCTCGAAGACTGCCCCTCGGCCGCGCCCTCGGGCTGGAACTGCGAAGCGACCAACACGCTGGTCGCCGTCGAGAGCTCGTGCAGCAGCGAGCCGATCTCGGGCGTGTGTCCCTCATCGTCCGTGCACACCGCAGAGGTCGACCTCCCGATCGTCGACGAGGAGCAGCCTGGCGAGTACTACGGTTGGGTCGCCCACATCCCCCGCGGATGGGTCCGAGATCCATCCGACCCGACGGCCGCCGAACTCGACGACATCACGGTGCGCTGCGTTACCGCGTGCGAGCTAGAGTACGCCGATCGCCCCGAGATCGCGGCAAACTGCAGCGGAACGGACGCATTCGGAACCCCGACGCTGCGCACGACCGACGACCGCGGCCCCCGGGTCGCAATCGCCGATGCCCGTGCCGACGGAAGCGGCATCTTCACGGGCGCCGCGCTCAACTGCGATCTGCGCGACAGCTGCGCGGCCGCGTTCGATGAGGATCTTGCGATCGCACGTCCACGTCGGCCGACCTCGATGGGTGAGCCGCTCGGTCGTAACCAGGAGTGGTTCGTCCAAGTCGGCGGCACTGTGTCGGCTGACTCCCCGGACGCCCCGAACCCGGTGGCGGTCGCACTCGAGGGCACGATGGGCTTCTCGCACTGCGCCGGGGGCAACGCGAGCGCGTCGTGTCCGTTCTATCTCGGATCGCTCGACCTCGAGATCACCGATCCACTCACGATCGCACTCGAGTGTGACGGCTCCACGGAAGTCCACGTGCTCGACAGTCTGAGCCTCCGTCTCGCGCAGCCGGCAATGGGTATCGCGCCGACGAACTCACAGTGGCGTGGGTTCCCCGAGGGCGCGCTCGTCTTCGAGGCCGAGGGCGTGGTCGACGGCGCGCCGTTTCACGCGCTCGGTCCCGCTCGCCGCGACTTCAAGTTCATCGCGAACAACGGCTGGGTGCAGCTCCAGGGCGCGGGCGGCTCGTATCTCGAGCTTACGATGCCGTGCGGCGATGGTACCGCAGACGTGCTCGCGTGGCTCGCCATGAACACCGTCGGCTGGTCCGGGACCCCGCCGTCGGTGAACATCACCGTGCCCGCCACGGTGAGCTGCCCAAGCACGCGGACGCTCAGCAAGACGCTGTCGGATGCACAGCAGGACATCGAGAGCGTCCGCTGGCGGGTCGACGGCGTGTTGCTTCAAGACGGCGTGACCTCGATCCCGTTCACGCAAGCCCATACGCTCCAGGCGGTCGTCCGTGACTCCCGAGGCGCGACGTACACCAAGACGAAGTCGATCGCCTGCCAATGAACCGGTGTAGTCGCGCGAGCGTCCACTTGGTCCCACGTGGACACCTGGGCGAGATCCGCCGTCTCGTGAGCGGGCGTCACGGGCTCGCCGCGTTGGCGTCGGCGAGACACGCCGCGTCGAACAGCACGGTGTCTCCGGAGGTGACGTACTGCGTGACGTACTCGCGCAGGTCGGTCGGCCCTTCGTTGAGCCAGTACATCACGCAGCTGCGGTTGTCGCAGTGGTGGCCATGCTCGGCATCGAGGTGGGGGTCCACCATGTCCACGCCGTTGTCGACCAGGCCCGCGGCGTGGCCGAACTCGTGGACCAGGGTGGTCTGCTCGACGAAGCGCGACAGCGCCCCGGTGCCGATCACCGGAGCGAACATCGCGATGATGCCGGTATCGCCGAGCGACACGCCGAGTACGGCTTCGTTGCGCACGCCGTCCTCGAGATAGTAGCCATCGACAAACAGCACGTGAAACCGGGCCAGATCGCTCTGCGCGGGGGTGTCGCGGTGCTCATCGGCAAGCGCGACCAGGGCGTCGGCGTCGAAGTCCTCGACCCCAGCGTCCGCCAGTGGGCCGATGTCGGCTTCGCTGGTGGGCAGCTCCACGTTCCGTGGCGCGCCCTCGAGTAGCGCGTTGACGTTCACCTCGAGCAGCGCCCAGGGCTCGCCGGTGGGGCTTGACGACGCGCCGATCGGCGTTGCGCCAGGCATGGCGTCGATCTCGAAGTGAACCGTCTGGATGCCGGCGGCAAACGGGTCGCTGCCAGCGTCGGCGTCAGCCAAGCAGCCCCCAGCGGCGACGAAGACAAGGCACGACAAGCGGCGGAGCAGGGACCTTGACGGCACGCCCGGCGGCCGGTGCACGATGCATGCCTGCGTTTCCACAGGATCTTGTGCGGGCGGCACCATGGTCCACAACCCATGGGATCGGATCGCGACCATGGACAGTGGTCTAGGCCCGGTGGTCTTGGCCCCAAACGCTGCGCACCTGCCGCAATCCCGGCGCCACCCCCACGCATCCGTCGTTTTCTTGCCGGGCCTGATCGGGTCGGGTAGGGGGGTCAAAGGCAACCTCGCACCGGAACGCTCACGCGATCCGTCGAGTGGAAGGCAATAAAGTTCATGGCGTACTTCGAACTCGAGGAAGCATTTCCAGACCACGCGAAGATCCGGGTCATCGGCGTCGGTGGCGCTGGCGGCAACGCGATCAACACGATGATCGGCCACGGTGTGGACGGCGTCGAGTTCATTGCCGCCAACACCGATGTGCAGGCGCTCGAAAAGAGTCGCGCGCCGATTCGGATCCAGCTCGGCAGCGCGATCACCCGCGGCCTCGGAGCCGGCGCAAATCCTGAGCTCGGCCGCGAGGCCGCACTCGAGAGCATCGCCGAACTCACCGAGGTCCTGCGCGGCGCGGACATGGTCTTCGTGACCGCAGGCATGGGCGGTGGCACCGGCACTGGCGCGGCCCCGATCGTCGCGCAGGTTGCCCGCGAGTGCGGGGCGCTGTGCGTCGGCCTGGTCACCAAGCCGTTTCGGTTCGAGGGTCGTCGGCGCCTGCGCGTCAGCGAAGAGGGCATCGCGGCCCTCGAGCGCGCGGTCGACACCCTGATCACGATCCCCAACGATCGACTGCTCGACGTGACCAGCACGTCGACCAGTCTGCTCGACAGCTTCAAGCTGTGTGACGAGGTCCTGCAACACGCCACGCAGGGCGTGTCGGACCTCATCACGATCCCCGGCATCATCAACGTCGACTTCGCGGACGTCCGCACCATCATGTCCGGCCAAGGCCGCGCACTGATGGGGATGGGCTTTGCCACCGAAGAGGGCCGAGCGCTGGCGGCGGCGCAGCAGGCGATCAACAGCCCATTGCTCGAGGATGTCACCATCCACGGCGCCAAGGGCATCCTCATCAACATCACGGCGGGCCCCGACCTCAAGCTCCACGAGATCGAGGAAGCGGCGTCTCTGATTCAAGAGGCTGCCCACGAGGACTGCACGATCATCTTTGGCGCCGTCATCGATGAGCACATGGGTGATGGGTTGCGCATCACGGTCATCGCGACCGGATTCGACCAGCACATGCCGGCGCACGAGGATCTCGAAGAGGCGATTCGCAGCCACCGGGGCGCCGGTCGCCGGCAGTCGCAGATGGTCGCAGTGGGCACGGTCGGACCCAACAATCGCAAAGAGATCGTGACCCAGTCTTCACTGAGCCAGCGGCAGCCCGGGCTGTTCTCGGGCGCCCAGTTGCAGGCGCCGCAGCGCCCGCAGCAGGTCGCCTCGCAGTCCTCGATGCTGCGTGGCGCCACGGGTCCACAGCAGGCCGCCGCAGCCAGTAGCCAGTCGCAAGCCCAGGCCGCGAAGAATCCACGGATGCGCGCCGAACTCTCGTCGGACCCATCGGAGATTCCGGCGTTCTTGCGGCGCCGTGACGAGAACAACGGTTTCGTGCGCTGATCGTTTCTTGATCCTTGATCTTTGATCCTGATTCTCTGATCTCCTGCTTTTTGCGGATGTGACAACGGCGGCAGAAGGCGGCATCTTGCCGCCTTTTGTCGTTGGTTGTTTCGCGGCGGCGTTTGGCGAGATGCCGCGCGCAGCCGGTTTTTTTGCTTCGTTCGATGAACGCAGGTTATTGCCATGAGACCCGCGTTCGAGCGGTCGAGTTCCTGCCCATGAAAAGCCGCACCACCACCGTTGCAGCCAAGCGACCCAAGACGGGTGGCAACGCGCGTCGCCCGGTTCGCGGGCGGCGGGCGACGGTGGTCGTGGGCGAGGCGGCGCCGGCGGTTGCGAGCTCGCGTGGGAATGGTGGCGGCTCGAAGCTCCGAAGGGCCGCTGGCACCGCGTTGCGCGTCGTCGTACGGGTCGGCCTGTGCGCAGGCCTTGCCTACGGTGTGCTGGTCGGCGTGCGTGAGGGCTATGCCTACGCGACCACGTCGCCGCGGTTCGAGATCCGAGCCCTCGAGTTTCGTCCGACTGCCCACGTCGACGACACCCGGCTGCGCGAGCTTCTGGCCCTGCCGCCCGGCACCAATATCCTTGCGCTCGAGCTCGACGAACTCGCGCTGCGCGTCACCGAAGAGCCCTGGGTGGCGCGCGCGGTGGTCAACCGCGAGCTGCC
>CANLQR010000356.1 GCA_947492135.1 Deltaproteobacteria bacterium
GACCGCTGCGGCGCCCGACGGGTCGGGCGCCGCGTGGGTCCCCGACCTCGCCCACGGCGTGGGCCACACCTATGTGCGCAGCGAAGCGGGATCCAGCGAAGCCACGCGACGCCTGGCCATCACCCGCATCGTCGCGGTCGACGAGGACCTCACGACGATGCGCGAGCAGATCCTCGACGAACTCGACCAGCGCGGCGTGCTGCCGTTTTGCCGGCCCTGGATCCGCATGTGCCACTCCCCCCACGATGGTCGCGAGGCTGAGGATGGCGATGGCGAGCCTCATGCCGAGCTCGGCCCGGGCTCGGCGATGAATCTGCCGATGGCGCCGATTTACTTCGGCGACGAGGAACCCTTGCTGGGCGTGGGCCTGCTACCCACCGGCTCAGGAATCCGTGGGCTGAGCTTTGCCTCGCGTGCATGTTTGCCGGGGCTCGGGCTCGAGGGCGAGTTTGCGGCCGGCGCCAGTGCGGCAGCACTCGTCGCGAGTCCAACGCGGTCGCCGTTGTCGCGCTCGTCGCTGTTGAGCAAGGCGTGAGGCCCAGCCCTTGCGGGGGCCGTCGCCCTGGTGTACTGAACATTTTATCAGTTCACTCTCGGAGGACCACGATGACCCGCGCCACACCCATCAAGCCCTGCGAAGCCATGTTGACCCCCACCCACGATCCTGTCGCGCCGTGGTGCGCGGATGTGCTGACACTGTTCGCGGGCGCCCTCGGTGACGTGCGGTTTCCCGACGTGGACGGGCCGACCCTCGAGGGCGCAGCGCAGACGGTCCGCCGTGCGCAGCTCGAGACCGAGTCACTCGAGCGTGCGCTCGACGAAGCGCGCGCTCGTACGCACACCGCCAACGCCGAGTTCG
Organism: Deltaproteobacteria bacterium; assembly: GCA_947492135.1. Lineage (GTDB taxonomy): Bacteria > Myxococcota_A > Polyangia > Nannocystales > Nannocystaceae > Xiheibacterium. The sequence goes on from CANLQR010000356.1 coordinate 860, forward strand.
CCGAACTGTGCGGACGGGCGCTGGCCTATGCGCGGGTCTTTGCCAGCACGCAGCCCGAGCTCGAGGCTGCGCTCGCGACCGTGCGAACTCGCAGCGACAAACCCCTCGCCGAGCTTGCGCAGAAAAAACGCGGCCGACCGCGCAAGGACCGGGCGACCGTCGAGCTATTGCCAGACGATGCGATCGCGGCGCAGTAGCGGCGAATCTGCCTACTGGAGCGCCTTGACGACCTTGCCGAGCAGATCCTCGAAAACGAACGGCTTGGTCACATAGAACTTCGCGCCGAGGTTGATGCCCGCGATCATCGACTTCGGGTCGTTCTTTGCGGTCAGGAAAATCACCGGGATCGGCTTGGTGTCGCCGAGCGACTTGATGGCTCGGACGAAGCTCATTCCATCGAGCCGGGGCATCATGATGTCCACGATGATGAGGTCGGGCTTGCTGGACTCGAGCGAGGTGAGCCCTGCGAGTCCATCCTCGCAGGTCTTCACCTTGTAGCCCTTGGCCGTGAGTGACTTGTCGAGCAGCGTCCGCACCGACGCATCGTCCTCGATCACCAGAATGGATTCACCCGCCATGAATCGCCCCCACGGCCAGCATCGCACGACCGGCGGAGATCGTCACGGGGGCACGACGGTCGCGACCAGCTCGGAAGGCAACCCGGCGCGCGGCTGCGGGACGTCCATCTGCTTGAGCGCCAGCACGCCGCCGTTGCGCCAGCGACGCAGCTCGACGGACGCAAAACGATCACCGCTGGCGTCGCGCCGGACCACGAGGTGCGAGCCATCGAGCCAGCTCCCGCTGTTGGCGTAGACGACCTCACCAAGCCGCTCGAGCGACCCGTGGTGGCTGTGCCCCATCAGCACCAGTGGCACCCCTGTGACCTCACCGACCCCGGCGGCCACCTCGAGCATATCGCGTGCGACGTTGCGCGGACGCTTGCGGCGATGCTTGCGGGCCAGCAACACCACTGCGAGCGCCGTCCCCACCAACGTGCCCAACCACCACATTCCGACAAAGCGACCCGCCACCAGGCCTGCCGTGCCAAGCGCGAGCACCAACAACACATGATCGAGAAAGGTGATGCCGAGCAAGCCGGCGACCGTGGTCGCCGTGGGCGGCGGCGCCATCTTTTCCAGTGCTGTCAACGCGCTCATCTGCAGCCCCGCGTTGGCGGCGACTTTGGCGAGCCGCGCGGCGTGGATCTGCTTGCCCTCCCGATCGACGCGGCCCGGTCCGGCCCACAGCGCGAGGATCCGCCCGGCCGTGCGCAAGTAAAGCAACACCACCCGGATCACGAAACGCCAGCCCCGGGCCAAGGCCCAGCGCACGTAGTCCATGCCTGAGAATTTGTCCGGAGCGTCGTAGTCGATCTCGGGCATCAGGCTGGCGAAGCTCCGGGTCGCGACCTCGGCGACGGTCTGGACCAGCTCGCCGCCACGAGTCGGCGAGAGCAGCGCTTGGGTCGCACAGCTGGGATCAAAGGTGTGGCCGTGCTCGATCCACGCGCCGCCAGGGTCGCGCAGGAACCACCGCACGAAACGGATGCGACCGGCCCCGAGCGCTGCGAGATTGGTCAGGTCCGTGGTGCGGCTGCTGCTCTGGTCCTGCGCGGGCGTCAGGCGGGCGACCAGTGCCGCGCGGACCCGCGGATACAACAACTCGGCGTCGTGGTTGCCGGTGACGAACAGCACCGAGTTACCCGCGGTAAGGAAATCCTGCAGCCCGGCCTCGACGTTGGGATGGGCGTCGAGGACCGCATGCAGTCGCGCAACCGCGAGGGACTCGGCTGGCATGTTCGCCGATCCAGCCAGCTCGACGTTCCAGAAATCGATGAAGTCACCGTTGATGACCAGCTGCCACGGACCCTGCCGCTGGTAGTGATCCATGAACCGCCCGAAGACGTCTTCGATGCGGGACGCGAGGTGCACGGACTCGCCGCGCATCCGCGGCTTGAGGTGCGAACCCAGGTGCAGGTCGCTGATGAGAAGGAGATCGGACGCCACGATCTCCTGTCAGCATAGCAGGGCAGCACGAGGGACTTCGAGGATCGCCCGACCACCATGCCACGGGGCGTGCGCGAGGCGGGCGCCGCCCTGCATGGGCGCAGCGGAAGGCTGCCACTGTGCCGCGTCGGGGATCCGTGCCACTGGCAGCCGCCGGGGCCACACTAGACGCGTTTCCCCACGCTCGCGTGGTACACCCAGCCGTGCCCTTGGCCACAGGGGATGACCGATGAAACAGCTCGTCTTCGCACTCTTCGTTCTCGCCGCCCATGCCATGTTCGCGTGGAGCCTCTATCGCCTCGCCAAGGTCGTGACCTACGGTCGCCCCGCGGGGCTCAAGGAGTCCTGGCCGCAGCGGATCAGCAGCCTGATGACGTTCTTCTTTGGCCAGCGGAAGGTCATGGAAGAGCGCGCGAGCTGGCACCACCTCGCCATCTACTGGGGGTTCTTGGTGCTGACGATCGCGACCACCGAGATGCTGATCTCGGGCCTCGTCGGCGACTGGTTCACGCTCGGCACGGTGCTCGGTGAGACCGTGTACGGCTGGATCCGGCTCGCCGTCGACGTGATGAACGCGGTGGTCTTCGTCGCGTTGATGTACGCCTTCTACCGTCGCTTGGTGGTCAAGCCCCGGTTCATTCCGGTCAACCTCGACGCGATGCTGATCCTCGGCGCCATCACGACGTTGGTGCTGACCCACTTCGGTCATCACGCCTGGCACATGGCCGCCACTGGCGTCGCCGACCCGATGCAGCCCATCGCGCGCACCCTGGGCCAGATCACTGGGCTGTTCACCGCGACCGGTACCGTCGCCAAGGCCAACGTCGACGCCAGCTGGGCCCACGTCACCTCCGAGGTGCATTGGTGGGCGCACATGAGCGTGATCTTGGGGTTTCTCAACTACCTGCCGTACTCGAAGCACATCCACGTGCTCGGCTCGGGCCCGAACATCTTGCTGCGCGATCAGGGCCAGCGCATGGTGATGCCCAAGCTCGCGCTCACCGATGCCGAGGGCAACCCCTTGTTCGACAACTGGGGCGTCGGGCGGCTCGAAGACTTCACGTGGAAGAGCCTGCTAGACAACTACGCTTGCACCGAGTGTGCGCGCTGCACGACATACTGCCCTGCGTTCGCGACCGACAAGCCGCTGTCGCCGATGCACCTGATCCACGACCTGAAGGACGAGATGAAGAGCCGAGGGTTCAAGCTCATCGAACTCGAGCGGCTTGGCAAGAACATCGGCGTGAAGCTCGATGCGCCGGCGCCGGGTGTGATGGAAATCTCTGAAGGCCTGCCGGGCTGGGAGGAATACAAGGCCCGTCAGGACGCCTATCTCGCCCTCAAGGACAAGCCCGAGCACCAGCCGGCCGTGGCCCTCATCGAGGCGCTGCGCAAGGACCTGGCCGAGATGCCACCGCTGGTCGGGGGTCGCATCAAGGACGAGACACTGTGGGCCTGCACGACCTGCGGTGCGTGTCAGCAGGCTTGCCCAGTGTTCATCGATCACCCACTGAAAATCCTCCAGATGCGCACGCACATCGTGCTCAACGACGAGGGCGGCACCCGGGTGCCTGCGGGCTTCTCACGGGCATTCCAGAAGATCGAGGCTGCCGGCAACCCCTGGGGGCTGCCGCAGTCGCAGCGCATGGCGTGGGCCAAGGACCTCGACGTGCCGACCATCGATGACAACCCGGACGCCGAGTATTTGTTGTTCGTCGGCTGTGCCGGCAGCTACAGCGACATCAGCAAGAAGGCCACACGAGCGCTGGTGCGCTGCCTCCAAGCGGCCGGTGTCAGCTTCGCTGTGCTTGGCGAGAAAGAGAAATGCACGGGCGATACCCTGCGCCGGGGCGGCAGCGAGATGCAGTTCCAGACCCTTGCGCAAGAAAACGTCGACCTGTGGAACTCGCTGAAGGTCCGCAAGATCGTCGCGAGCTGTCCGCACTGTTTCCACACCATTGCCCACGAGTACCCGCAGTTTGGCGGCAACTACGAGGTCATCCACCACAGCAAGCTGCTCGCGCATCTACTCGACAGCGGCAAGCTCAAGGTCGAGACCCCGCTGGCCAAGCGCTTCACGTATCACGATAGCTGCTACATCGGTCGCTGGAACGGGGTCTACGACGAACCTCGACGAGACATTGCCGCCGCGAACGGCACGGCGCCGGTCGAGCTCGGTCGCAGCCGCGAGAATGGCTTTTGCTGTGGCGCCGGCGGGGCGCGCTTCTGGGACGAGGAAGAGCCCAGTAAGCGGGTGAACATCAACCGCGCGAAGGAAATCGTGGACTCGGGCGTCGAGGCTGTTGGCGTTGCCTGCCCGTTCTGCAAGACGATGGTCAGCGACGGGATCAAGCACTTCAACAAGGACGAACAGATCGAGGTGCTCGACATCGCCGAGATCGTCGAGCGATCCCTGCCCCGCCCTGCGGTGACCGAGGCCCCAGCACCGACACTCGAGGCATGAGATGAGCAAAGCCGAACGCATCCACGATCTCCTGGTCGAGCACCTCGCCCCCGTGGCCCTGCAGGTGCTCGATGAGAGCCACATGCACAGCAAGGGTCGGGAGAGCCACTACAAGGTCGTGGTCGTGAGCCCGGTGTTCGCGGGGAAGCCCGCGGTCGCTCGACATCGAGCCGTCTACGCGGCGCTCGACGAGCTGCTCGCGCCCAAGGCCATCCACGCGCTTGCCGTGCACGCATGGGCGCCGGCGGAATGGGTGGAGCGCGGCGAGGCGGTTCCCGACAGTCCGCCGTGCCGCGGTGGCAGCAAGGCGCAGGGCTAGCGGAGCACCTCCGTCAGCGCGAGCCTCAGCCCGGCTTCAGAGCGACGCGACGGCGGGACGCGCGAACGCCAGCGTGCGCCGACCGTCCTCGAAGAACACGTTCATCTTGCCAGGCGACGGGAATGACTCGACCACGCCCTGACCGAACTTCGAGTGCTCGATGCGCTCTCCGCTGCGGTAGGTCTCGCTCATCGCATAGTCGCGGACCGGCAGCGCCATGTCCGGCTCGATGAGCGGTTCGTTTTCCCGCGGATCTCGGCGAGCGACCTTCTTTGCGCCGGGCTTCTTTGCACCGGCCGCACGAGGCGCGGCCGCTTTTTTGGGCGGCGCAGGCATCGGCGACGGATCGTTGGGCGATCGCTTGAACCGATGATAGCCACTACAAAATTTGCACTGGACCTTGGTGACCTTCGCGCCTTCGAGCGCAACGATCACGTGCCAGGTGTCGCCACACTTGCCGCACACCGCGAAGATGTCTTTGCCGACGCCGAGTTCCATGCCAATGGGGACAGTAGTCGATCGTGGCCCGCGGGGGCACCGCATGGCCGACGTTGTGCGCTGGTGGTCGATGGCAGGGGTTCTGCCCCGGCGTGAGGCAATCCGCCTCACGGCCGGTCGCGGAGATCACAGCCCGAGATTGTCGAGATTGTCGGCGTTGACCCGAACCTGTCGCTTGCCGTCACGACTCTCGGCGGCCCCGCCCGGCGACGCGGAGGGCGCTTGGGCTGCAGCATTCCCGAAGCCCTTGTCGGCGTCGTCGAACGCGTCGATCTGACGCTCGAAGTCAGCCTCGAGCTTCGCCTTGAATGGCGAAGGCGCGCGCGCCGAGGCTTCAGCACTGCGGCTGCGGATGCGCCCGCGGTTGTCGTCGATGGTACCGCGCGCGGCCGAGATGTCGCCGCGGGCGAACTGCTCGTTGGCGAGCGACAGTGCCGCCACGGTTTCACTGCGGGCGAGTCGGGTCTCGACCACCGCATCGAGCGGGGAGAGTTCGGACGCGTCCTTGGACAGCATCGCGACCAACTCGCCGGAGCAGTCGCCGGGCTTGCCGAGCACGAGGTCTTGGTAGCGCATCCGTGCGCTCGCGATTGGGCGGCGACCGGCCTCGCCGGCGGGGACACGCAGGCGCAGGAGCACGGTTTTTTCGTCGCCGGCAGAGAACGCACCGAACGGCACACTGACGCGGTCGCCACGCTGTTCGAAAGTACGGTCGAATACCTGTTCGACCGTCACCCCGGGGGCCAGGTCGATCTCGACGGCCGCATTGCTCGCCACGGTCGTGACGAGACTCTGGAACTCGTCGTCGAAGATCCGCGGCAGGCCCGAAGGATCGTCCACGAAGTAGTGGCGTCCATTCGAGGACTGCGACAGCGCGAACAACACCCGTTCGTTGTAGTCCACGTCGACGCCGATAGAGCTCACTGAGGTCTCCATGCCGCGTGCACGATCGCCGATGCGCCGAAAGCCTTCGACGTCGCGAACCCCGGTGTTCGCCTCGCCGTCGGACAGCAGCAAGATGCGTTGGACCGCACCCGTCGTTCCTCGCGCGAGGAGGTCCATGGCCGTCTCGACGCCGCACGACACGCAGGTGTTGCCCTGGGCATCGATGCCGCGTAGGGAGGCGAGCGCGTTTTCGCGATTTCCTGCATCGAGCCGCGTCGGCGGCAAGAACACCTGGGTCGACGTGTTGTAGCCGACCACGCTGACGGTATCGCCGTCGCGGAGGCGCCGCATCATGCCCGAGGCTGCTGCGATCGCGTTTTCCATCCGCTGCCCCTGCATCGAGCCCGAGCGATCGAGGACGATCGACAGGTTGACCGGGGTCCCGCTGCCCGACGTCACTTCGCTCTGCGCGGTGACGTCGAGAAAGACGTAGGTCTCGGTGTCGCGCCCGGCCGCGAGCGTGGGGTGTCCCAGCCGGCCCGAGAGCATCAGCGTCGAGCCTGAGGTGAATTCCGATGCGGCACCCGTGAGGCCCACGAGGTCAGCGAGCACCGCACTGGTCCCGGGGTCGATCTTGGCCGAGGCCCACGGCTTGGCCCCGGGCGTGGCAACCGCCGGGGCTGGCGTACCCGCGGGAACCAAGGCCCACACGGACACGCTCGACAAGGCCATCCCGAAGGCGGAACACACGATCGCGGTGCTGAGTTTCATGGCGAGTTTCTCCGACGATGCCTTGGGCTATGACTCCAACGCCTGAGGTGCCCGCTCGATCTGCGGCCCTGACGATCTTCTCAAACCGCACCAATCATGCCCGATGGGGCCGGTTCATGGGGAATCGCGCCCACACGACCGACGCCCATGGCCCCGAGGGTTTCCCAGGGCGGGAGCGAGCCGATCAGGACCAGCAGCCGGTCCCAGGCCAGCCAGGTCCCCCCGGCCGCGCCGGCCACACCCAACGCCGCGTCGGTGACTTGGGTGATCTCGGACGTCGTGAGCAGGGTGATGCGCCCGGTCTCGGCAAGGCGGCGGAGCTCGGTGACGTTCCGCGACTTCCCTCGCGAGAATCCGGACCCGCGGTGGATCATCGTCACC
>CANLQR010000357.1 GCA_947492135.1 Deltaproteobacteria bacterium
ACACCTGGGAGCAGTTTCTCGAGGCGTTCAAGGGCGACAACAGCACGTTCGCGTGGTGCCACTGGGATGGCACGGCCGCCACCGAAAATGCGATCAAGGCCGAGACCAAGGCCACCATCCGTTGCATTCCGATCGCCGGCCAAGGCCCCGCACCCGAGCCGGGCATCTGCATCAAGAGCGGCGCGCCGTCGAAGCAGCGCGTATTGATCTCGAAGGCCTACTAGCGTCGAGCGAAGCCCGCGTCGGCCCGCGGTGGCGGGCCATCGCGGCGCGCTACGTCCGACGACGCACGAGCTCGGGTCGACTCGACAGGGCCTTTTCGAGCTCCGCGAGTTCCTCGGGCTTCAGATAGCTCATGCTCTTGGCGCCGCCGGCGAGCACGAGCTTCACGACGCGTTGCGGGCCCTCCTCGGCGACGCTCCACCCCTCGCACGCCTCGATCTGTTCCATCAGACGTCCCAAGCGTGGCGAGCTGAACTTCGGCGCCACGAGGCTGCGCTTGAACTTCGTGAACTTCTTGGCCTTGAAGCCGGCGGTGCCCTCCGCCCGCAGCAACGACTCGTTGGCGCCGTTGATCCGCGTGCGCAGGGCGTTGTCGGCCTGGCGGAGCTCGTTGTGCTCGACGTCGCTGACGTCGCGAGTGTGCGCCGCCATCACCGTCAGCTCCGTCGCGGTGCCGCCGGTGAATTCAAACTTGCGGCACACGACCTCGACCGAGCGCCGTCCGAACAAGGATCCGGTGGTCAGCAGCACGCGGAGGCCGACGTCGATCTTCTCCGAGACGATTCGCGCCAGGTCGCGCACGACCAGCTCGTCGTTCACCTGGATCGCCACGGCCCCCTCTTCGTTCGCCATCAACACGAAGTGCGCGGCGCCATCGGGCGGATCGACAGGCGGCGGCGCCTCCTTGCCCTCGTACGTGCGCTCCCAGCCGAGGTCGGCCAGAGCCTTGTCCATCGCCGACTCGAGCTTCGGCAGCTTGTACGGGCCACGGGTCTCGATGAGGGCGGTTGCCTGTCGGAGTGTGGCCATCGGGCGGGAGCTGCGGGGAGTATGGCACAAGGTTGAATTGGCCGAAAACTGGCGGCGATCCCCCGACTCCACGATGTTCCGGGGATGCACTCGCTTGGCCACGCCACGGTCCCGACCCTCCCCGAGAACCACCTCCGGGGGCTTGGGCGCTGGCAACGGCTCCCGCCTCGAACCGACCCCCAGGACCTCCTACAGGGCAGTGGGGAGACTCCCTGGCTCGACGATCTCCTGGGCGGGTCGTGGTCGTGCCCGGTGGCGGACGACGATGACGAGTCGAGTCGCACGATCGCCGAAATCGACACGCTGCTGGGTGAGCTCATCGCCGAGCTCGAAGCCTGAGCGCGTCACGACGTCGACCACAGCGCGGTGGCCGCGAGGGACGGTCCGCGTCTCGACTTGCGCTCAGAATCGGCCCGACAGCGACAGCACCGCGCCGCCCGACGTGAGGCCGCCGCCAACGGCGTACCGTTGGGCCCGCCGCGCTCGGCCCTTGCGAACCAAGCCCACGATCCCCAGTACCGCGGTGGTCAGCTGGAGGCTGCCGCTGAACACCGAGCCCCACCGCTGTTTCGCCGAGTCCGTGAATGCGACGGCGATGAACGGCCCCGCGACAGGTACGAGCAACGCACGGCCGTAGTTGATGCGCCGGGCGTTCTCGTCGTCGCGAGCTTCATCGATGATGATCGCGCCAGCCAGCGAGGTAAAGAAGTACGTGACCCCAAACCCCGCCAAGCCGATCGCGAGCAGATCATTGCCTTCGGTGACAGGCATCCGCGCGGCGGTCATGGGTCGCGGCGCGGGCGATGAGCCCAGCGTCGATCGCATCGGGGCCGACACGGCCGCGCTCGACTCAGAGTTCGTGGGCACCGGGCTCAAATCCGGTGTCTTCGGTGGCGAGGTGACGGCCTGCGCGCCCGCGGGAGCCGGCTCGGGCGCGGGCGTCGGCGCCAAGGCGGCGGGCGCCACCGGCGTCGGACTGCTCGGCTCCGTCAGCGAGGGTTCACGTCGGGCATCCGCGCGTGCGGGTAACGTCAGGCCCACGCTCAACACCACGACGAGACCGGCGGGCTTCGACGACATGTGCCGGTAGTCCCGAACGAGGCAACTCGGATGCCTCGCGCCAACGAAATCCAATCAGAAGCGATACGCCAGGTTGTAGGGCACACACGCTCGCTCACCTCCGGCGACACGCAGCCATACGGTCGAGGTGTCGCCGCCCGCACCGCCGGCACCGAGGCAGTTCACGGCCATCTGCACCGATGCGACGTTGCAGCATCCGGGCGCGCCGTCGGGCGACACCGAAGCATCGGCGCCGCGCTGGCACACCGCCTGTTCGACCCCTTCGTCGCACGCCATGTACATGCAGACCTCGAGCGCCGAGTCGACGATCGCGATCGGATCGTCGGCGCAATCGTTGTCGAGGCCGTGGTAGCTGAACCAATCCTCATCGCCAACCCCGAGGATCGCGTCGAGTTCGCGGATCACCCCGCAAGCAACATCACCAAGCGCGCCCGCCTGCGCGGGAGTGCCGTTGGGTTCTCCGACGCGTTCGTCCGCGCAGCCGGTACCCATCACGCACAGGTCGGCGTCGCACAGCAGCCCGTCATCGCAAGCGCCGCGCACACAAGCACAACCTTCAGTCCCCTCGACGCAACCTTCGCCGGTGCTCGAGGTCTCGAGGCCCGATGATCCCTCCAGGCTCGTGGTCTCAGACTCCAGGCTCGCGGCGCTGGTGACCTCGGCATCCGTGCTCACCGCGGAGGTCTCTGTCGAACCGGCGCCGCTGGATCCCGAAGATCCGCTCGTGCCCGGGGACGTGCTGGTGGTCGTTTCGCTGTCCGACGGCTGGGCCGCGGTACAGCCGCTCACCAAGGGCGCGAGCAGGATCCATGAAAATCGATCGAACATGATTCCGCCAGGACGCTAGAGTACCAGCTCTCGAGGCCCACCATGGCCCAGCTTCCGATCTACATCACTCCCGAAGGACACAAGCGCGTCCGCGAGGAACTCGAGCACCTCTGGAAGGTCGAGCGACCGCGTGTCACCTCCGAGGTCGAGACTGCGGCCGCGCACGGCGACCGATCGGAGAACGCCGAGTACATCTACGGCAAGAAACGGCTGCGCGAGATCGACAAACGCATGCAGTTTCTCGCCGAACGCTTCGAGCGCATGCGGGTGGTGCACCCCGACGAGCAGCGCAGCGTCACCCACAAGGTCACGTTCGGGGCATGGGTCGTCGTCGAGGACAGCGACGACCAAGCCCACGCGTACCGGATTGTCGGTCCAGATGAGTCGGACGCCGACGGCGGCTTGATCAGCATGGATAGCCCGATGGGCCGCGCGTTGCTCGGAAAGGAACCCGGCGACGACTTCGAGGTCCAGCGGCCGCGCGGCCCCGCGATCTTCGTGGTCAGGTCAATCCATCACGGGGCTCGACCCGAGTTGCGCTAGCTCGAGCCCTCGCCGAATTGACGCAAAGTCGAATGATGGCGTGGACTTGTTCTGGCCTGAGGTCGAGAATCTTCGCTCGGGGGAACCTTTCTCACGTTTCGGTCGTCTACACCGACTCGGAGGTTCGCCCCATGACACGTCTGGCAACTTTGGTAGTGATGGCCTGCATTGCGCTCGGTGCCGCAGCTCCCGCGGACGCTTGCCTGCGCAGCATGCCGAAGCTGGCGAAGAAGAAGCAGGTCGATCCCACGTTGCGCGACGTCGTCGCCGCCGAGAAGGCCCTGGCCAAGGGCAATCACACCAAGGCAGCGAGTCTCGCCCGCCACGCGATCCCATCGCTGCATCAGCTACCTCCCGAGGACGCCGCCGAGTTGGCCACGCGGGCTCAGCGAACCCTCGCGATCGCCGTCATCCGCAGCGGCGGCGCGACCGAAGTGTCGAAGGAAATGCCGGGCATCACGAGCGCAGACAAGGCGCTCAACCTCGCCTGGGCCCAGCTGGCGCTCACCTACCAAGCCGCGCTCCACCAGGACAACGTGATTGTCAGGGTTCAGCTCGCCGAGGCGCTCGCGAGCAGTGTCTTCGAGCGTGACCACGCACGGACGATCCTTCGCGACCTGTCCACGCGCGACTTGATGCCCACGGCGAGCGGCTACGCGATGCTGGCGAAGCTCGAAACCGATGTGGTCATGCGCGACGCCGCGCTCACTCGCTGCCGCGACCTCGGCGGCACCGCCTGTCAGGCATGAGCAGGGGTCTCGCACCCAGCCTCGCGCTCGCACTTGGGCTGGTCGCCTGCAGCGGGGACGACCTCCGCCCTCTTCCGGCCGCGGGTTCCGTCGCTGCCGCGGAGATCGAGCCCCCCACCACGCCGTCGACCGCACCGCAGGTTGTGCCGACAGAGCTCGCCGCGACCAACGACCTCGTCGCGCGCGGCGCGACGCTGGTGACGACGCATCAGTGCGTGCGGTGTCATTCGATCGAGAGTGTCGCGCCCACGACCCTCGAGTATGACTGCGTCGGCTGCCACCGACAGATCATGTCGGGAGAGTTCCCGGCGCCGCCCGCCGATCTCGCGGGCTACCAGTCGCGCATCCACTCGTTGGTCGAGGTGCCCATGCTGATCCCCGGCGATCGATTTCGCCGGTCCTGGGTCGCGGGCTTCCTCGCGAGTACGCATGACTTGCGACCCAACCTCGAGCCGACGATGCCGCGGTTCGCCCTGCCGATCGACGACGTCGCGGCGATCGCCGCGTTCTTGGCCCCGACGGCCGAGGCCGTGCCCCCGGCCCTGGGCGACGCGCAGCGCGGCCGCGAACTTGCCAGCGCCAAGGGCTGCGGCACCTGCCACCGGTTCAGTGGCACCGATGCGCTACCGGCCACGCCACTGGCGGTCGCCCTCGAAGCCGACACGCTCGCCCGCGGACAGCGACTCGCACCGGATCTCGCGCACGCCCGTTCGCGGCTTCGCACGGCCGCGCTCGTGGCGTGGATCGCCGATCCCACCGCGTTGAAGCCCGACACGCCGATGCCCAAGATCTCGATGACCGCGCAGGAGGTCCTCGACATCGCGGCGTATCTCGTCGAGACGCCGCTGGCCGAGGTGGCTGCCGAGCCGATTCCCGATCGCTTGCCGCTGTTGACCCGCGCAGTGAGCTACGAGGAAGTCGACGAGCGCATCTTCCATCGCACGTGCCGCCACTGCCACTCGGATCCCGAGCAGGTCATCGGCGACGGCGGACCGGGCTACAGCGGCGGCTTCGGCTTTCGCAAGCGCGGGCTGGACCTCAACTCCTACGAAGGTGTGCGCTCGGGCAGCATCGACGACGGCGGCCAGCGCCGATCGCTGTTCGAGCCCGCAGCCGACGGCAGCGCGCGAATCGTCGCGCACCTGTGGGCACGCCACGTCGAGACCACGGGCAAGTCCGTCGAGGGTGTGCGTGGCATGCCGCTGGGCCTCCCCCCCGTGGCGCCCGAGGACATCCAGCTGCTCGAAACCTGGATCTCGCAAGGCCGCAAACCCGCGAAAAAGATCGACGAATGAGCCTTCATCGCCTCGCGCCATCATTGTGCTGCAGCCTCGTGCTGCTCGCCGCGTGCGCTCGCGACGATAGCCACACCCCGTCAAGCGTGACGCCACCCCCAGCGACCCAGCTCGAGCCCGATCCCGATCCGTCCGCGGTCCCACGTGTGGTTGCCACGGGCTTGCCCACCACAGCCCCGCAGCCCGACACGCCGCCGGTCGAGTCCCCCACGGACGCCGCGACCATCATCGAGGTCGACGTCCAGGCTGGGCCACTCGACGCACAACTCGTCGCGATCGCGGCGCGGGCCAGCAAAGAGGGGCGAGTCGCGGCCGTCGAGTTGTGGGCCGGGTGGTGTGAGCCCTGCAAAAAATTCGATCGCCTCATCGCAGCCGGGACCGTGAGCGAGGCCTTGCGCGGCGCCATCTTGATCCGCGTCGATGTCGACATGTTCGACGACGAGCTCACGCAACTCGGCTTCACTGCGCCGCAGATCCCATCGTTGTATCGCGTCGATGGTCGCGGCCGACCCAAAGGCAAGCCGCTTCAAGGCGGCGATTGGGCGCGGCGCAGCGCGCCGCAGATCAGCGCAGCGCTGGACGCCTTCCTCCACGGCTAAACCGCCACGAGCAGCCCGCTCACGTCGAGATGCCGCGGAAGCGGAGCAACGGCCCCTCGTAGTCGGCGGCATCTCGAAGGTCGACCTCGGCGGCGATCATCCACAGGGTGTCGCCCTCCTCTGCCACCAGCGTGTGATGCACCGACCACACGCGCGGAGCCGTTTCACGGACCTCGGTGAGGTGGGTCAATCGCGACCGCGGTGAGGTGTCGAGCTGCGGGTGCTCGTCAAAGTAGGGCTGCACTGCGGTCCCCAGCCGATCCGGCGTCCACACATCGTCGGGCTCAGAGCGGATGATCGCCAGGGCATCGTCGCCGTCACCCTTTGCGATCGCCGCCACCAAAGCGTGCAGCTCGGCCCGGATCCGCGCGAGAAACCGCCGCGGATCAGCCGCCGGATCAGGCGTCCCGACCGCAGCGTTGTCGGGCTCGTTTCGCAGTGCATCGGCGTCGAGTTCGCCGCGCGAGACCGCCATCATCCGCTCCCACTCGAGCAGCAGGGTATTGTCCACCCGCGACAGCAGCGCAAACAACCACGTCTCGAGTTCGATGAGCGACTCGTCCTTCATCCCATCGGGAACGTTCTGCTGTAGCGCCTTGTAGACCTGGGTCAGGTAGCGCAGCAACACGCCTTCGCTGCGCTGTAGCCCGTACTCCTTGACGTAGCCGCCAAACCCCAGCGATCGCTCGAACATGTCGCGGGCGATCGACTTGGGTTTGACGTTCTCGCGGGCCACCCAGGGGTGGCGCACTCGAAAGGCGTCATAGGTGGCGTAGATGAACTCGGAAAGCGGCTTGGGGTGCTCGACCTTCTCGAGCTCCTCCATCCGTTGATCGTACTCGACGCCGTCGGCCTTGAGCTTGGCCACGAGCTCGCCCTTGAGCTTGTCCACCTGTCGTAACAAGACTGCCTGCGGACTCTCGAGGATGGCCTCGACCATCGACAGCACGTCGAGCGTGTAGGTCGGTGCCGTCGGATCCAGCTTGAGCAGCGCGTCGAGCAGATACAGCGACAGCGTGTGGTGCAGCGAAAAGTCGGCCTGCAGTACGTCGCTCACACGCAGACCGGGGCGACCGGGCCGCACCTCGGGGACCAGTTCGACCACCCCGGCATTTCGCAACTCGCGGAGCATCTGTGCCGCGTGCCGGCGATGCCGCGAACGCGACCCTGCGCGCTCGTAGCTGTTGCCGATCAGCTCGACGATGCGGCGGTACCCGCCGTGACGCTCGCGGGGATCGATCTCACGATGCAGCACGGTCAGCAGCATGCCGTGGGTGATCTCGAACCGCGAGACCAGGGGCTCGGGCTCGCCGGCCTGGAGCTTGTCGAACGTCGCCTTGTCCCAGGGCACGTAGCCACGCACGGGAGGCTGCTTGCGGACGAATTTCTTCTTGCCGGACTTGGCCTCGAGGCGCTGATTCTCGATGACGTGTTCGGGTGCTTGGGCCAGTACCCAGCCCTGCTTGTCGAAGCCCTTGCGCCCGGCACGTCCCGAGATCTGTCTGAAGTCGCGGACCGACAAGACGCGGGTCTTGGTGCCGTCGAACTTGCACAGCTTGGTGAACAGCACCGAGCGGATCGGTACGTTCACGCCGACCCCCAGCGTGTCGGTCCCGGCGATGATCTTGAGCAGCCCCTTTTGTGCGAGGCGTTCAACCAGCGAGCGATACTTGGGCAGGATCCCGGCGTGGTGCAGCCCGATGCCGTGCCGCATCAGCTTCTTGATCTCCGGGCCGTAGACGGAATCGAAGCGGGTGCCCGAGGTCGCCGCCGCGATCGCGTCCTTCTCCTCGCGGGTGCACAGATTTACCGACAGCAGGTCCTGGGCCATTTCGGCGCATTCCCGCTGGGTGAAGCTCACCACGTAGATCGGCGCACGCTCGCGCTCGGTCAGGTCGCGGATCGTCTCGTGCAGCGGGGTCTCGCGCCACTCCCAGTCCAGCGGCACCGGCCGCTGTTCGGAGCGCACGAGCGCGACCTCGGCCCCGGTATAGGCGCGCAGACCGATCTGAAACGCCGACATGTCGCCGAGCGTTGCCGA
>CANLQR010000358.1 GCA_947492135.1 Deltaproteobacteria bacterium
GCCGCGGTCCCCCTACCCCATGGGCGCGCACTACCTTCCGGTGCCCCATGCCAGCTTCGTCGCGCTGCAGACCCTGCTCGAGGATCTCGGGCTCGTGGTCGGCCACCACGCCGATGGCACCCCCGAGTACGACCCGCGCGCGGTGGTACGCGCCCCGCTCGAACGCCATCGTCACCGCGGCCTGTGGCACGAGGGCCTGTATCCGGCGTCCGGTGCCGACGCTGCAGCGCTCGCCGAGTTCGAGCGGTTTCGGCAGCGAGTGCGCGAGCTCGATCGCAGTGACGACCAAGGGCGCAGACTCTTCGACCTGCCACTGTGGCGCAGCAGCCCCGAGTTGCGCTCGCTGGACGCACTGACCATGGCGCAGTGGCTCGACCGCGAGGGGTTCGCGGATTGGCGAGTGCGCTGGCTGTGCGACTACGGCTGTCGTGATGACTACGGCTGCACGATCGAGCAGGCCTCGGCCTTCGCCGGGCTGCACCACTTTGTCGCGCGTGGCGTCGAGGACGAGCGCGATCGCATGCTGCTGTCGTGGCCGCAGGGCAACGGGGCACTGTGCGAGCGAATGGCGGCACGCATCGACCTCGGCGATCGGCTCCACACTGGCGTCGCCGTGCTCCGCATCGATCCCGAGAATGGCACCGTGGTCGCATGGAATGCGAGCACGGGCGCAACCTCGGCGTACCAAGCGGACGTCATCCTTTGGGCGGCGCCGCGCTTCGTACTGCGTCATGTGCTGCCGCCGGGGCGCGACCCGCTGGCCCCCGACGTGCTGACGTACACCCCTTGGCTGGTTGCCAACGTCGAGGTCGCTCGGCCGCCGACCGGCACCGGTGCCCCGCTGTCGTGGGACAACGTCGAGGTCGGTGGCGATCATCTGGGCTACGTCGTCGCCAACCACCTCGAGGACCTCGTCGAGCGCCGACAGCCCGGCGCCGTGCTGACCTACTACGAACCGTGGCCGGCTGACGACCTCGCTGGCCTCGACAGTCGCCGGGCCGCACTGCTGTCCGCCACCCTCGGCGAGCTTGCCGAGCACGTGATCACCCAGCTGACCGGCATGCACGGAACGATCGCCGCGGACGTGCGGTCGGTGCACATCTGTCGCTGGGGTCACGCCATGGTGAGGCCCACCCCTGGTGCACTGTTCTCTCCCGCAGCCCAGGCTGCTCGAGCGCCCATCGGTCGGGTGGTGCCGTGCGCCGCCGACGTTGGTGGGTTGCCACTGTTCGAGCAGGCCTTCGCCTTGGGCGTGGCCGCAGGCGAACACGCGCTGACCACTTTGGGGCATCGGGTGACGCCGATGATTCCGACATGAGTCGGGCGGTCGCCATCGTCTCGCCGCGATTCGACGCGATCTGGTTTGTCGGCCCCGGGGTGGTCGCCGCGATCGGAGCGCTCGCGATCGCTCGCTTCGCCGAGCCTGGCCAGTCGCTGGGGCTCGTGGGATGGATCGCGCTGGTGCTGCTCGTCGACGTCGCCCACGTCTGGGCCACGCTCTACCGCACCTATCTCGACCCTGGTGCTCGCGTGCACCATCGACGTCGGATCTGGTTGATCCCTGCCCTGGTCGCGTGGTTCGGCGTGCTGCTCCACCTCGAGTCGCCGGTCGCGTTCTGGACGGTGATGGCCTACCTCGCCATCTTCCACTTCATCATGCAGCACGTTGGATTCGCGATGATGTACGCGCGCAAGGGCGCGGAGTCCGACTTCGATCGGCGCTTGATCAAGATGGCGGTGTGGGCGGCAACCGCTGCGCCGGTCGTCTGGTGGCACGGCAACCTCCCCCGCGCGTTCGCATGGTTCTCCGCGGATGACCTCATCACCGGCCTGCCGGCCGAGATCGGCACGGCGGCGCTGGTGCTCGAGGTCGCTGTGCTCGCGACGTTCTGCGTGCGGCGGGTGCAGCTTCGCCGCGCTGGGGTGCGCAACCCGATGGTCGCGGCACTGGTGCTGGTGCCCGCCCTCAACTGGTACCTCGGGATCGTCGCCTTCGACGACGATCGCATCTTCACGCTGACCAACGTCTTGATGCACGGTGTGCCGTATCTCGCCCTGGTCTGGATCGCAGGTGGCCGGCGCACGGTGACGCGGTGGTCGACCCGCCGGGCGGCAACACCCGGCGTCTGGGCCCTGCTCTCGGTCTACGTCGGTGGCCTGGTGATCCTGGCCACGGTCGAGGAGGCCCTGTGGGATCGACTGATCTGGCATGACCACAGCGCGGTGTTCGGTGCGCCGATTCACCTCGAGCATCCGCTGACGACCGCGATCGTCGTCGCGTTGTTGTCCGTGCCGCAGACCACCCACTACTTGCTCGATCGTTGGATCTGGCGGGTCGGGCCAGACAACCCCGAGCTGGCGGCCGAGTTGGCTGGCGATCGGGGCGACCGGGGGTCCTGACACCGGTCGCTTTGGCACAGCGGGCGGCGCTCGCGTACACTCCGTGGCGCCGCCGTGGGCCTCGCGCAGATCCAACTCGCCTTGATGGGCGCCCTGCCCGCCCTCGCGGCCATGTTCCTGTTCGATCGGCTCGATGCCAAGCGCCCCGAGCCGCGCGGGACGCTGCGACGCGTCGCGCTCGCCGGCGGTCTGTCGGCAATCCCCGTGATCATCATCGGGATGGTGCTCAAGAAATTCGGGCCGGCGGGCCTCTCTGGCGAGGCCGGACCGACGAGCTATCTCGGGGCCGCGTACATGGCGTTCCTCATCGCGGCGATCCCCGAGGAGTTTGCGAAGCTCGCCAGCATGTGGATTTTTGCGTGGCGACGGCCCGAATTCGACGAGCGCATGGACGGCATCGTGTATGGCGCCCGCGCGGGACTCGGGTTCGCGCTCGTCGAGAACGTCGCCTATCTGCTGCTGCTGCCCGAGTCGTTCTCGCAGTACCTTTCGCTGTTCGTCGGGCGCGCCGTGCTTGCCGTGCCCGGCCACGCGACGTGGGGCGCCATCATGGGCTACTTCGCCGCGAAGCGTCGGTTCGATGGCCGTGGCCCGGGCATGCTCGGGGGGTACCTCATCGCCGTGTTGCTGCACGGTTTCTACGACATGTGGCTGTTCGCTGCGCCCGTGGCGATGGCCGACGGCTTCACGTGGGTTGGCCTCGGCATCGGCGAGGTGCCCATCGTGGCGTATGCCGTGCCCGCATTGATCGTGATTGCAGGGGTGCTGCTGGTCCGGTGGTCGATGGGGAAGGCGCTCGCCGGAGACGACGCCGCGGAGGCGCACAACGCCGCGATGGCGCACGAGGCCGCACGGGCGAGCGCCGCGGCAGAACACCAGCGCGCGCAGCAAGAATACTTCGCACAGCAGCAGCAGTTCCTCGCACAGCAGCAGCACTACTACCTCGCACAGCAGCAACAGACTCACGACCCGCGCGAGCGGCCACCGGAACGCTGACGACCCCGCGGCGCGACGCGGACGCCACCAGCGTCCAGCCGTGGCCCGCCGGTCCGTGTCGTCACTCGGCGGGCTCGACCCGATACAGACTGCGCCCGATCGCGACCACCGCCCCAAACGGGATCAGGTCGCCGTTGCGCAGGCGCACCCAGGTCCCGTTGCTGCTGTCGAGATCCTCCAGCACTGCGCCGTCGTCCCTGGGCAAGATGCGACAGTGTTGGGCCGACACGAAGGGATCATGCATCAGCACCACATCGGAGGCGTCACGGCCCATGACCGTGACCCCGTGGATCTCGATTCCGGGACCAAAGCGAAGCTCCCGATCGATGAGATGCAGTCGACCGTAGGGCTCGGCAACCGTGGGCGCGTCGTAGCAAAAGAACTGCTCGCCGACACGAAACCAGTCTCCGTCGCGCAACCACGCTGGGCCCGACTGCCGCAACCAAACGCCCCCCCGCGAGCCAGGATCGATGATCCGAACGCCGTGCACGTCGGTCAGGAGTCGGGCGTGCAGATCGTCGAGATAGACGTCGCCAGCCCACGGCCCCGCGCAGCCGCGCCCGACATCGAGCATCTGGCCGCGTGGCACCACAGCGGCGTCGACCGGAGTCCCGGTCCCCGCGTAGCCGTTTGGGGCCAGCCGCAGCAACACGGCGGCGCGCGCCTCCGGCATCAGTGACGTCGTGAAGATCGGCGCCTCGTCCACCTGGGCTGCGGCCGGCGTCACCCGCAGGGGCACTGCGGCGTGCCTCGCCGTCTCGTGCTGCCAAGCCACGTCGACGCACTCGACGCACTCGACGCTCGCAGTCTCGTGCTCCCAAGCAACGTCGACGCGCGTGGGTTCGAACTGCGACCCTGGAGAGTCGCTCCACACCGCGGTTTGATCCTCACCCTGAAGCGAGTCCCACACCAGCTCGGCGGGTGAGCGCGCGGCTCCCTCGACACACTCGAGCATGGCGCACCAGCGCTCGTCCACGCCCGCGCAGGGGTGGGGCTCGACCGCAGGCGCCATGGCGACAGTGGTGTCGCCGACCACGAACGCAGCGAGGTCGACGTACGATCGGGTCTGGTCGACCAGCGAGGCGCACGCCAGGCACTGCACGACCCCGGGACGGGCGGTCGCGCCACACGTGCGGCAGCGCGGTGAACGAGCGGCCGAGTTGAAGGGGTTCACCACCACGACCGCACCGTGGGCCGCGGGACCAGCGTGCGTGGAGAAACTGCGGACCGGCCCCAACTGCGTCTGTGCGTGCATCGCGATTTCGCACCCTCGGGGAGTGCCCTTCGCCTACAGGTACGGTGGCGGCGCACGCTGGGATCGCCCGACCGCCCGGGTGCGCGTCGCGGCCGCTCAGAACGGGATATCGTCGTCCGAAGGGATCGGGCCGAAGTCGTAGTCGTCGGGCCTGGAGAACCCCCCGTCGCCTCCGCCCCCGCCTGCATCGGCGCCCCCGGAAGTCCGGCGTGCCAGCTCGGCCTCCATCGCGGCGAGCAGGGTGCGCTCCTTTTCATGCCAGCGCGCTTTGGCGGGGTCATCGAGGGAGCGACGACTCCCACTGATATAGAACTCGAGATCCTGGACCGACGCGCCCGCGATCGGGGCGCCCTTGCTGCGTCCATAGGGCGGGAACACCGGGCCGTCGCCGCCCGACACCGCGGCCGCGCGACGCGAAGGTGCGGGCCCAGTATCGGCGATGGCACCGATCGAGAGTTCTCCGAGGCTCAGGCGAAACCCGTCGCCAGCGCGCACCGCGGTGCCGACTCGGACGGACTCGGTGGAACCGTCGGCGCGTTTGACGAGCACCGTGACAGGAAAGCTCTGTTCGTTCACGCGCAAGCCATGCCACTTGCGGCGGACATCGGCAAGCCCGCACGAGACGCACCCCCGCCGAACCGCAGCCGGATTCTAGTCGACCGGCGAGAACCCGGACACCAACCGGCTCTCGACCGGCACCGCGAAACCGCGCACCTCGGCCGTCGAGCCGGTGCCGTTGTTGTCGCACGGGGTCATCGTGGCGGCGTCGACCCGCGGACCACAGTTGCCGTCGGCACAGGCGCCGCCGCTGACCTGCGCCACCGATTCGAGCACCAACCCAGTCTCGTAGCCGCCGTCGAAACCCGCCGGACCGCCGGCGGCACCTTGGGTGAAGTCGAAGCCTTTGCCGGCCAGCGCAGTGAGACGCAGCGTCACCTCGTAGGTCGCACCCTCGTCGGGATACCAGACGTTCTTCTTGGCGTCGCGGAAGCGTTCATCACAAGCCTTGGTCGGAGGCTCGTACAACGTGTACGTGATGTGAATGACCTCGACGCCCTCGATCACCTGGGCACCACCCGGGTCGTCGACGGTCTTTGCGTTGACGACCCCGCTGACCTCGATCCGTGGCGCACGCAGGGGCCGGGTGCCACGAGAGAACTTGCCGACGTCCTGGTAACTAGGCGCCCCGGGGAACGGCGTGAAGCTGCGCGTGCGTGGGATGTCGCTCGTGGCCAAGCGGGCAAAGCGGGGAAACTTCGCCAAGCTCGAGGGGTCGAGCTTGGGCGCGCCGTCGGGGACTTCGAAGCCGCCTTTGTGGTCCTGCGAGTGATCGTCCACCAGCAGATACAGGCTGCTGTGAAACGACGACGCGCGCATCGGAATCGCGTCGTCGGCAGGTGCACCGCTGACCAGCGCGAGCAGGAACTGATCGATGCCCGTCGGCAGCTCGCCGCTGGCGCCACCGGAGGTCGCATCGATGCGACCGCTGGCGCTGACGGCTGGCCCGAACGAAAATGGCTCGCCGGTCTTGCCGACACTGCAGGTCGCGCCGGCGCCCTCGCATGCCGGCAGCGTGAGCGACGGCACCGCATTCCCGTTCCACGCGCCCCCGCCATCGGACTCGTGCGCACCGCCCAGATCCCAGCGAAAGACTCGCCCTGCCGGATCTGCGATGTACGACTCCTGGACCTCACCCCAGTACCGCGAGATGCAGTGGCTCGCGATCGCCGGATCGACGACCGTACCGAACGACTTCTCGAACCTGGGACCTGGATCCGGCAACACCGCGTACTCGAGCACTTCGCCGGTGACCGCGTCGGCGTACATCAGGGTCCTGCCCGTGACTCCGTTCTCGGCCTCGGGATAGCCCGAACCGAGCACCAGGCGCGCGGTCGGCTCGGCCCCGAGCACGTTGCCAGGAACCTCGTAGGCCAGCGCCGGTCGGGCCCAGGTCTGGCCCATGAACTTGTTGTAGTAGTCCGAGATGCCCGAATCTTCCGACGTCCACAGGATCTCGATCGGACCTTCGTCCGCGCTCGGGCTCATGTGCGCGACATC
The DNA here is from genome assembly GCA_947492135.1 of Deltaproteobacteria bacterium. GTDB lineage: Bacteria > Myxococcota_A > Polyangia > Nannocystales > Nannocystaceae > Xiheibacterium. Next base: position 6,710 of record CANLQR010000358.1, read on the forward strand.
CAAGGCGATCAGCTCGCGACCGCCCCCACCCAGCCCGATCAGCGCGAGATGGCGCCACTTCGCCTGCTTCGCGTCCCAGACCCAACCCTGATTCGCAGTCGCCGAGATTCCGTAGAGGTGGTCTGCGACCGCCGCAGGCTGGCCCATTGCGGCGGCACCGTTGCGCCACTGGGCCACCACGTTGCGCAACAAGAACCGCGGGATCAGGCCCCAGAGTTCGTTGCCGCTGTCGAGACCAAAGGCGTGCAGCACTCCGAGATCGTCACCCACGAGCACGGCTTCCTGATAGCGGTAGTGTGGCGACGGCTGCGCGATCACGCCGTTGTCGTTCCACGCGTCGCGGGCGAAGGACTCCAGCGAGTCGGGCAGTCCCCCGGCATCGACCTCGGACAGCCGGCGCCCGCCACAGTGCGGGTCTCGGATCGCGACCGATGGCGAATAGGCCGTCTGCATGCGGGGCACCCGGCGAACCGCCGTCGCCGCTGAGTTGGCGAGGCCGGGTAGCTTCCAGCCGTCGGGGAAATCGCGCCCGAGCACGAACGCCGCGACGTCGTTGGCCGCAACCGCGGCCTCGTTCGCCGACATCCCGCCGTCGCTCACGAGCAGCTCGGTGAAGGCCGCCGACGCGACGCCGTCCGCTTCGGCGATCGGCACGACTTCGTTCGCGGCATCATGCGTGAACAGCCGGCGTTCGCTCCACTTGGTCTGCTGCAGGCACACGCCTGCGTCCCAGGTGCGCGACTGCGGGCAGGGACCAAAGGTCTCCTGGGCATCGGCGACCTCGAACGGGACATCGATGCACCAGGGCGCGGGAGCCCCGGGTTTCTTGGGATCTTCATCGGCGCAGACGGCCCGTACGACATGCCCTCGCCAGCCCGGATAGTCGGTGTACGAGCGCAGCGTGGTCTGCACGATCTCACCGGTGCCCGGAGTGCCGCCGGCGCCCACGCCGAAGTCCTGCATCCGGGTTCCCGGACCGCTGTCGAGCTCGACGGAGAAAGCCGCGGTGACGATCGTCGTCAGCGCCGCGCTCAGCGTCGCCGCAGAGTCGGCCAGGTAGGCGCAGCCACCGGTGGGGTTGGTCGGGTCGGCGCAGGTGTCCCATTCGGCGGCCGGACTGTCCGCGCAAGGGTTCGAGCACGAGCCCGAACAAGCCCCCGCGGCAGCGCACGCCATCTGGTGCAGGACCGGCTCGTCGAGGAAGAAACCCACGACGTAGGTCTTGACGCCCAGTTCCTTGCGCAGCGCAGCGAGCCGCCCGTAGAGCAGCGCGCCACCCTCCGTCGAGGGCGAGGGCTGGCCGTCGGTGACCAGCACCGCGACCGTCGGGGCGCACACGTCGGAGGTTGCGGCCGCTCCGACGTAGCGCAGATACGACGCCACCGTGGAGTGGGCGTACACCGCGTT
>CANLQR010000359.1 GCA_947492135.1 Deltaproteobacteria bacterium
ATCGTGGAGCAGCACGCGAAGGCCCGGCGACTTCTCGAAGCTCTTGGCCTTGGTGACCAGCACCTCGTGGCATGCCTCGGGAGTTGCGGGCAACGCCAGCGGAAGGTGCAGAATCCGCCCACGAACCATCGGCGCGCTCGCGGCGGCGATGTGCCGCTGCATCTGGAGCCGCTCTTTGATCGTGCGTCCGAAGCTACCCAGCCAGCCCGCGTCGGGGATCCGTGGGAGATCGTCGAAGCCAGCCATGACCGCAACATAACGAATCCCCGCCAGCGCGGGTTACGGTTGTGCAGCCTGGGACTGGACGCCAAGCCAGCGCGCACCTAGGCTCACCTGCCTCGCATGTTCAAGCGTCTGTTCGTCGCCATTGTCGTCGTCGCGTTGTCGTCCTGCGATACAGGTCCGACGCCGACGGTCCCCGCGGATGTCGCAGCGCCACCGGCCGAGGCTGCGGTGACCAGCTCCGGCCTCGCGTCGAGGGTGCTGACGCCCGGGACCGGCACCGCGCATCCCAAGGTCTCGAGCAGCGTGACGGTGCACTACTCGGGGTGGACCACCGATGGCAAGCTGTTCGACAGCTCGGTACGCCGCGGCGAGCCGACTTCATTTGGACTGACGCAGGTCATCCCCGGCTGGACCGAGGGCCTGCAGTTGATGGTGGTCGGCGAGACCCGGCGGCTGTGGATCCCCGAGGAGCTGGCCTACCGCGGCAAGGAGGGGCGCCCGCAGGGGATGCTGGTCTTCGACGTCGAGCTGCTGGCGATCGAGTGAGCCGGCTTTTGGTGATCGGAGGATAGGATCGGATCGATCGTCAGCGGCGGCGCCGCACTGGGAACTCGCCGCGGATGACCCGGAGGCCCGAGGCGTGCGCGTCGAGGCCCCGTGAGCGTGCGTCGCCGGGGGCGAGTCGGTGCAGCCGCAGCTCCCACTGCACGCGCGTCGCGGTGGGATCTTCGAGCCGGAGCTCGTCGCGCACGATGCCTGTGCCCGGCGGCGGCACGCGGGTGTCGTCGACCTCGCGGATGTGGTGATCCTCGCCGTCCGGATCGATCGTGCTCGCGAGCCATCGCTTGAGCACGAGCGTGTCGCGGACGCCGGCGTCGGTGTGCGCGGTGAGGACCGCTTCGCGGAACAGGTCGCCGGTGGGGAACGCGTGGCCGATGCGATGGCCCCGGAGTTCGAACCGAACGGTGACACCGCTCGCGTCGGCGATCGCCTCGCCTTCGACGCGCACCGCCTCGGCGAGCAGCGAGGGGTCGTCGAGGCCGCGCAGCGCGTGGCTGGTCCGGCGCACGCCGTCGGCGTCGCGATGCTCGGCCATGTGGCACGACTGGCACGTGCGGCCCTCGTCGGCCGCGGTGCTGCGGGCCCACTCGGCGAGCGTATCCTGCAGCGGCTCACGCGGGTCGTGGATCCCGTCGTCGGCGAAGTTGAACTGGTGGCAGCCGCGGCAGGCGTCGACGGTGATCTGGGCCGGCGCCGCGCGGACCGGGTGGGCGAGGACGCCGGCGGGGCTCGGCCTGGCCGCGAGGATCCAGCCGTCGCGGAGGTGGCACGCCGCGCAGTCGATGCCGCGCGCGGCGGCGGCCGAATCGTCGGGCGCAGCGACGCTCGCGGGGGCGTGGCAGCCGCGACACGACGGCCCGGGCGATCGCGCAAACTCGGCCTGCACGATCGGATCGGTCCACGCGGCGGCGTGCAGCGAGCCACGCCACTGCGCGTCGATCTCGGCGTGGCAGCCCGCGCAGTCGAGCCACGCGGGGATCGAGGTGGCGCTCTCGTCCACCGTGTCGGCGGGTGGCTCCGCGACGGCGCGTACGCCCGCCGCCGCGAGCATGCCCGCTGCCGCGAGCACGCCCATCGCCGCGGGCAGTGAGCGCGCGCGTCGGCTCATCGCCGCGCCGGAACCCCCGGCCACGCGTCCGAGACCGGATCGTAGGGCACGAGCTGGGAGGTGATCGGCGAGTCCTCGGAGATGTCGTTGGGCCACAGCTCGTCGTTCACGGCGAAACCCTCTTCGCCCTCGAGCTCGAGGCTCTGCAGGACGACGTCGGCGTGGCCATCGGAGTTGCCGTCGGCGAAGTAGTGGCGGCGAGCGGTGTCCTCACCGCTCATGAACGCCTCGGTGAACGCGGTGCGGAACTCGAGCTGCGTCGACCCATCGAGGCGGAACACCTGGACGATCCGCGTCCGGTCGTTGATCTCGTCGCGCACCGACGCGTAGGCGTGCTGGCCGTTCACGTCGAGGAGGATCTCGTCGGCGCCGTCGTGGTCGAGGTCGAGCGCGAGCAGCTGCAGGACGCGCTTGACCTCGCACCCGAGATCGAGGGGCTTGGTCGCGCGGATCTCCCATGTGCCCGCCGCGGCGAGCGACGCCCGCACGAGGAACGCGTCGGTGCACTCGAGCTGGTTGTCCTCCTCCTCGTCGCCCGTGAGCTTCTTGCGGCAAGCCTTCTTGTTCGAGGTCTTCACGCACGCCGCGAACCGGCTGAAGTCGTACACCGCGTAGGCCTCGCGGGCGCCATCGGGGCCCGCCGCGAGCTGCAGCGAGCCGCGGATCACCACCGGCACACCGTGCGTCTCGACGAGTTTCCCCTTGAGCGTCGCGAGCGAGGCGCGGGCGATCGGCGTGTCGATCGCGGCCAAGAAGCCAGGCAGCTCGTCGGGCTCGGCGGGCGCGCTCGGGCTCCCTAGTGGGGCCGCAGGGGGCGCGACGGACGGTGCGATGGCCGGCGGCGCCACGCCGGGTATGGACGGTGCTGCGGCCGACGGATCCTCGCCGTTCATCACCGGCTCGAACCACGTCGCCGCACGTACGGCCGCGAGGTCGGCGTCGCGACGCGCCTTGGCGACGGCGGCCTTGCCTCCGCGCCGTACCGCCTCGACGAGGCCCACGCGCGCGAGGTCCTCGTTGCCGGCGCGGGCCGCCGCGCACGCGAGGTTGAACGGGTGCTTCCACGGCTTGGTCTCGGCGAGGGCCAGCGCCGCGAACCCGCGCTGCGCCTCGACGAACCGCCCCGCCTCGTAGTCGGCCCACGCCGCCTTCGCATCGACGCTCGGCGGCGACGTGGCGCCGACGAGCGTCGCGATCGCGAAGGGGAAGCGCGCCGCGGGATCGACCGGCGCCGGTGGAGCGGTCGGCTCCGCGTTCGCGGGCGCGTCCGTCGTCGGTGCTGCGGGGGCGCTGGGCACGGGGGCGATCGTCGCGGGCGAGGGCGCGACGCTTGGCGTGCTCGCGGCGGCCGGCGCCGCGGCCGGCGCGGCGGCCGGTGTAGGCGGATCGTCCTTGGCCGTGCACGACGCGAGGACGAGGGCGCACAGGAGTGGACGGCAGAGCGTGGCGATCACGTCGCGATTCTGCCGGAAGTCCGGCGTCGCCGTGCGATCGAACGACCGTGCTCGCACGACGAATCGCCTGAGCGGAGACGCCATGCCGGCCGTCATCAGCGTAGCCAGGCCCGCGCCCGAGGGGGTGCGACTCGAGTCGCGGCGAGCCGGCGACTTCACGCGGTAGCGGGAATCGATGGCAGGCGGGGGACCGACTACCCGGTTGCGGCACTACACTGCTGTGAATCGACCGCGCTATGCCAGTGTCTCCGTCGTCGTCTCCCGCGACGCGGCGAGACGATGTGCCCGCGTTTGGCTAGCGTTGTAGGGCGCAATGTGGACCGATCCGCTGCGCTTTGATCCCGGCCGTTTCGCGGCGACGTTCGTCAGCGTAGCCATCGGGGGGCCAATGGCGGTATGGAATCCACCATGCAACGTCTCGCGTCCATCCTGTGTATCGCCGGAGTAGCTTTGGTCGGGGCTGTGGCCTGCTCCAAGCCCGTGACCGAAACGACGGTGCCGCCTGGCGGAACGACGACCCCGACATCGGCTCCGACGGCGTCCGAGCCGAAGGACGCGCGCACAGAGCTGACCGAGGCGTGCAACGGCGGCGCCGCGGCCGACTGCGCATCGATCGGCCTCCTCTGGCAGGCGGGCGAGGGCGGTGAGGCCGATCCCGCGAAGGCCCGCGAGTTCTTCGGCAAGAGCTGCACCGGTGGTCACGACGCCGGCTGCTCGCATCTGGCTGCAATGCTCGACAAGGGCGAAGGCGGCCCGGTCGACGCCGCGAAGGCGCGCGAGCTCTGGCTCGCACAGTGCGACAAAGGCAACAACGGCCAAGGCGAGTGCTACAGCGCGGCGCGCTCGTACGAAGCGGGCGGCAGCGCGGACGACTTGGCCGCAGCCCGCAAGATGTACACGAAATTCTGTGTCGCGGGCGAGGTCCCCGGGTGCGTCGGCGAGGCGCGAGTGGTGATGCTCGGCGGCAACGCGAACGACATGAAGCACGCGCGCGCAGTGCTGCAGACCGCCTGCGATTCGGGCGATGGCCCCGGCTGCTTCAACCTCGCGCTCGCGCTGGAGAAGGGCCAGGGCGGCAAGAAGGACAAGAAGGGCGCCGCGGCGGCGCGCACCAAGGCGTGCGACGCCGGGTACAAAGAAGCCTGCAGCCAGTGACGGCTGTCGTGCGAATCGGACGAGGCGGGATCACTCAGGCTCGAGTCACTGCATCCACGCGATCGAGGTAGCGACTCAGTCCTGCCCGCGCTGCGACCCGCTCGGCTCCGAACGCGATCGTGGGTAGGCGCAGCGAGTGCAACTGTGCGAACAGGCCAAGATCGGCGACCGATGGGCGATCGCCGAGCCAAAATCCGGACGCGGGTGCGCGAGCGTCGAGCGCGTCGAGCGTGCGTTCGAGTCGCTCGTAGCAGGCCTCGAGCCCGCCACGCAGGAAGTCGCGGCCGATCAGCTTCTTGATGGTGGAGCGACGCACGAGCGGCGCAACGAAGATCCGTATCGGCGCTGGGAGTGCCGAGAAGAACGCGGCTCGGGGCACCGGCCACCCGCGCTCGTCGACCCAGCGGGTCGCCAGCACGAACGGATACAGCGAGGTGTGGGAGAATTCCTTCCACAACCACGCCTCGGCTTGGCCGCGCGCGTCGAGGCCCGCGGACATGGTGCCCGGCGCGAGCGCTTCGATGCGATGCAGGATGTGTGTCGAGCCGGCGAGGTTTTCTTGGTCGATCACCAGCACCGGGAGCTGGCCCAGCGGATTGAGCTGCTTGAGCTTCATCATGTCGACGTAGTGACGCTCGTAGCTCAGCTTGGCGAGTCGGAGCGCGCGATCGATCTCGAGCACGAACGGGGAGTACGACGACCAGCCCTCGAGTTGGGTCTTTGCAGGGAAGTCGCAGAGCGTCAGCTTCGTCATGGGAGGCGAAGGTACCGCCGTGGCCTATGCGGGCGCGAGCCTCGGTGACCGGGTTTGTAGGCGGAATCTCGGGCAACGTGCGATCAGCTCGAGGTTTCGATCCGCGTGGTCGATCGCGCCCCCCGCATGGCCCGAGGTCCAGCGACGACTCGGCGTGTGGTGTTCGTTGCGGGCGTTCCACATCGCGAGTCCAGAGTCGGGGCTGATCGCCCAGCTTTCGGTGGAGCTACGCGGCGAATGGAGCGTCACGCTGTACTGGATCTTCTCTCCGACTTCGGTCGTGCACATCCAGATCGACGGCAGCGGAAGCCTTCGTCTTACCGGCGCCGACCCTTTTCTCGAGTCCTTGCGCGCGGTGACGGGTTTCGCCCTCGAGGCGCCGAGCCCGACCCACCAACGATCGCTGGAGATCCCCGGTGATCGTACCAACGCACTGTTCGAGCGCCTCGCACGGTGGGCACCAGAGTCGTTGTCGTGGGTCCACGCCGCTGTGTTTGGAAAGCGGCCCGCGTGATGTGACCACGCCGCCGATTGACTCCCCCGCGCTGGGGCGCTTACATGGACCTTCCACGGCACGGTGCCGTCGGGCAACGCGACAGGGGGCTACACATGAGCGGCAAGAAGGACGACGCATGCGGCGTCGGCTCGAGCACTGGTGACGCACTCGCACCGATGCGCAAGTGGGAAGGCGGCATGTCGTCCGGCGGCTACGCGAGCGGACCCAGCCACGTCGACCGCGCGGACTTCGGCGAAAACGCCGCCGATGCGTCCGAGGCTGGCGAAGTCGATGGTGAGCCCGCGGCGAGTGTTCGCGAGGAGTCGAGCACGCCCGAGGGCGACGGCACACCGAGCGACGGCGAGTCGGGCTGACCGAGTCACTCGCCGACGAAGGCCGACCACGCGCCGGCGACAGGCAGCGAAGATCTCGATTCCCGAGCCGACCCGCTCGAACGGGCGGTTGCGGTGCCCACGACGGCACTCCATCATCTGGGCGCGATGGCCAAGCGTAAGACCTCGATGAACGGCTTCCCCGACCCGAGCCTGGTGGTAAGCCCAGCTGCATCGGTGGAGCTCTCCGGCAAGTGCGTGCTGGTGGTCGGCGGCACGGACGGTCTCGGCCGTGCGGTCGCACGCCTGGTTGCCCAGGCCGGCGCCGAGGTGACCGTGGTCGGCCGCACCTTTCGCGACCAAGACGTGCCGCGCATTCGCTTCGTGAAGGCCGATCTCTCCTCGATGCGCGAAGCCACACGTGTGGGGACCGAGCTCGACGCCGCGGCGGACGTGGTGCTGTTGACCACCGGTATCATCGCGGCTCCCCAGCGCGAGGTCACCGCAGAGGGCATCGAGCGCGACATGGCGATCAGCACGCTGAGCCGCCACGCGATCCTGCGGGGGCTTGCCCCGCGCCTGCGGCCGGGGGCCCGTGTGTTCGTGATGGGGTTCCCGGGTGCGGGCAACCTCGGCGACCCGAACGACATGAACGCGGAGCAGGGCTACGCGGCGATGGCCGTGCACATGAACAGCGTGGCCGGCAACGAGGCCATCGTGCTCGACGGCAAGCAGCGCTACCCGCACGTGGGTTTCTTCGGCCTCAACCCGGGATTGGTCAAGACCAGCATCCGCGCCAACCTGCTCGGCGCGGGCAGCCTCAAGCACCGCCTGATCGAGGGAATGATCGGGCTCTTCACCCCCACGCCCGAGGGCTACGCGAAGCGAGTCGTGCCGCTGCTCGTCGCGCCCGAGCTCGAGGGCCGCTCGGGCGCGATGTTCGGCAAGAAGGGCGCCGCGATCCTGCCCACGGACGGCTTCGACGGGGCGCACGTGCAACGGGTGGTGGCGGGGCTCGACGCGTTGCTCGAGCGGGCGCTCGCCTGATCGCGTCCCCGCTTGTCACCGAGCTTCATCCGTCTTACCGACGCCGACCCCTTTGTCGAGTCCTTGCCCGCGGTGACGGGTTTCGCCCTCAGCCGGGCCGCAGTCGGCCGCGGTCGAGGTGCCACCGCGCCACCGCGCGGTCCATCCAGGCCCCGGGCCGATGCATCGCGCACAGCACCGCGCGATCCGAGGCGCACCACCGGGTCACGATCGCCTCGATCGCGGCGATGCCCGGCTCGTCCAGCGCGTTGAGCGGCTCATCGAGAAGGAGCAGCTCGGGCTCGCCGCAGACCGCGGCGACCATCGCGACCTTGCGGCGCTGGCCCGCGGAAAGCGTCGACATCGGCCGATCGAGGGCGCCGGGATCGGTGCCCAACAGCGCGGTCGTCTCGGCGAGACTGGGTTCGACCGCGACGCCGCGGATCCCGGCGACGAACCCGAGCCACGCCCGAGGACACAACGCCGTGAACACATCCGCCCGCTCGGGGAGCAGACCGAGGTTGCGCTTGGCTGCGACCGGATCGCGCACGAGATCGGCGCCGGCGATCACGATCTCGCCGCGCACGGACGGCAAGATGCCGCAGATCGCCGCGAGCAGCGTCGACTTGCCCGAGCCGTTGCCCCCGGTGAGTACGGTCAGTCCGGACGGCAGCACCGCATCGACGTCGACGAGGACATCGCGTCCCCCGCGGCGGACCGTCAGTCCGCGCACGCGCAGCGCGGGCGCACGCGGTTGTTCATTCACGCTCGGCCTCCCCGGGGGCGCGGTAGCGTCGGCGTCGCATGGCGTCGGCGGCGGGCCAGCGGTGCCACGCGAGTCCGAGCTCGATCGCCGCCGCGAGCATGGTCGCGCCGGGACCGAACACCGCGGTCGCGATGCCGACCGCGAGCAGTCGCCCGAGCTGGGCGAGGATCGGCGGCTCGTGCACTCGATC
>CANLQR010000360.1 GCA_947492135.1 Deltaproteobacteria bacterium
CATCGCCGCCGATGGCCGCGCTCAGCACGAAATCTCGCGCTCCCTCGAGCAGCTACTCGCCGCCTGATCCATCACGCAAGCCCATTCCGGCATGCAACGCTGGGGTACAGTTGCGTGGTCACCGATTGCCCACTCGGCACTCGCGCGTGCGCCACACGATGTCACCTTCCCGATGTCGGGGATCGCGAGCGCGTTAGCCAACCGGGCTTCTGTCAGCGGGAGGAAGCCGGCGACGAACTCACCTCCATCGACATGGTCGAGCTCTGCCTCGCGCACGAGCCCCGCAGGGACACCCCTGCCGCCCCCTGGCGGAAACCCGGTCGAGATGGCCGTCGACGTCCACGGCTAGTGCGTGGCTTCGCCGTGAGCCTGCGTTCGCGCACCAGGGGCCTCGCCCCGGCGCGCGAACACCGAGAACTCCGGTCATGGCAAGTCGCGACCATTGCCGACCCGCTTTGTTTGGCCTATCCGCAGGCGCACGGACAAGATCGCCACAACTGTGCGATGCGTCCCGCTCGCGCGCCGAGCTCGCGCGGCGTGTGCCCGAGTCGTCACGGCTCGATACACGTGGCACGACACATGAACAATCCGCGCGCAGATGTCGAATCGGATCGTCCTCGTCCCCCTGCTGCTCCTCGCGACCGCGTGTCCCGAGGGTGCAAAGGAAGATCTGCGCGACGCCGCCGATGCTGTCGCCCGCGCGGGCAACAAGCTCGAGGACGCCGCGGAGAAGACGAACGCCGTCGTCGAGGACAAGCTCGAGGTCGCGGCGGACCGCGCGGCGAACATGGCTGAGGCCGCGCGCGACGTCGCGAATCCCGACGCGGCCGACCGCGACGCGGCCGCAGCGATCTCGTGCAAGGGCGACGCGTGCACGATCGAGTCGAGCGAGTTCGACAAGCTCGTCACGAATCCGCTCGCGGTCGCGTCGCAGGTGTCGGTGTCGGCCCAGTCGAACGCGGGGGCGACGCGCTGGCGCATCGACGACGTGCGGGACGGGAGCGCATGGGAGCAGCTCGGTCTGCAAGAGGGCGACTATGTGCTGCGCGTGAATGGCGAGACGCTCGGCAACCCGCCGCGCGAGGCGATCCTCGACGAGCTGCGCGCGGCGGACAAGGTCGTGCTCGAGCTCGATCGCGGCGGCAAGCAGGTGCGTCGCGAGATTCGGCGGAAGTAGCTCGGATGGCGGACCGGCCGGGCGGCCTTCCACCGGCGCAGGCCAGGGCTGGCACGAGCGGGCTCTCGACCGTCTCGTGACGGAACCCGGCGGTCGGCTGCCACTCACCGATCGAGACGCCAACATGTTTACCCAAACAGTGACCCGATCCATCGTCCTTGTGCACTCTCGCTCACGAGCCTCCTGGGCGGCTGCGATCCGAAGGGTGCAGCTGGTGCCCTGGGCGCGTCACCCGAAAGGGCGATCGGAAACAGCGAGTTCACAGCGGAGCCCGTGGTCAATGGCCGGCCGGGGCCGGACCAGGGTGGCATCACGCCGACGCTGCCGCCGCAGGTCGATCCGAGCTCGACGTGCTCCGGGCCAACCTCGAGCAGCTCGATCGGATCCCGTGCGGCAGCCAGGCCGAGTTCGTCGGCGACTTTCGCAACGTGGCCGCGGCGCTGGCCCCCCTGTCGGCGCGGCGGATGCGAGCTACGCCCACAAGGACGGCGAAAACGTGACGGCCAACGGCGAGCCGCTGTTGCCGCCGTGCTGGGACGCCTTGCCGCGCTGCGAGACCGAGGCCGAGGCCGCAGACCATGGGGCAGCGCCGGTGATGCGGGCGCCCGTCGCGAACCGACGCTCCGGCCGCGCCGTCGCTCACTTGCACGAGCAGCCGAGCGTGTCCTCGATGAGGTCGCCGTAGCAGCCCGCGACCGAACACGAGGTGCCCCCTGGGTCGCAGCTCAGATCGGCCACGGACGCGCAGTAGGGCGGATCCGCGGTGCAGCTCTCGGGTGGGCAGCACATGCGCGTGCTGCAGCCGCCTGAGCACTGGTCCGGCGGGATCGGTGGCACGTCACCATGACAGCTGCCCTCGAAGTCGCTGCACCCCGGCTTGGGTCCGCCGCAGCACGGCAGCACACAGACCTCGCCCGAGACGCACATTGCATCCCCGCACGCGACCGGCGACGTATCGATCGTGTCGACCGTGTCGGCGGTCGTGCCGGTGGACTCGGTCGCGCCGCTCGATCCGCTGGTTTCCATCGAGCTCGTCGAGGTGGTGGTCGACGCGGTGGTCGACGTGGTGGTCGACGCGGTGGTCTCCGCACTCGACCCCTCGCTCCCGCCCGATCCGGTTTCGCCGACGCTGGTGGGTCCATCATCATCACCACAGGCGATGCTCGTGGACAGCCACGCCACCAGCAGCACTCGTGAGCTCTGTGTCGTGGCTCGCGGACGATTCATCCGACCAGGGTAACAAAGTCGGAACCCGCGCGCGTCACTCGGCGACGGCGGGCTCATTCCCTGGGCTACTCGAGATCGAAGCGCGTCACGAACCAGCGCTCCGGCAGCGTCGTCGTGCCGGCGAGATACACGGCGCCCTGCCCGACCGCAAGATCGCACGCCCTGCCGAGCGCCCCGCCCACACTCGCGCCTCGCTGCGTGTGGCGGTGGACCCCGTCGGCGGTCTCGATCCGCAGCCAGGGGTACTGGTTCCCGTTGTCGATGACGTTGCCGACGAGCAGATCGCCCGCGGAGGGCTGGAACTATCCCCGAGCGCGGACGGCCCACCGTCGCCGCCGCAGCCGGCAAGCAGGCCGACGAGTTGGCAGATGCGACGGATCGCTGGCGAAGAGTGCATTCGATGCCGTCGGAATGCCGGCGTCGAGGTTCCCGCGAGGGGTCGCGAATGTGGGGCGGGTCACACGTTAGGCGTCACTTCCGCGCGGGCGTGGCCGGGTGCACGACTACTTCTGACAGTTCGCGACCTGCTACCCTGGCGCCCTGGCACGCGATTCCATCAGCGGCGTGATCCCGTTCGTCGTCGCGAGTGTGGCGGGCTCCCTGGGCGCCGATCCCCAGGCCCTCCTGCGCGGCACCGGGCTGAGCACCACGAGCCCGCCGCCCGCCGACGAGCACATCGACATCGCCCTGTATTTCCTGGTCTGGCGCCGCGCGATCGCGTTGTACGACGCCACGTTCGCACTACGCGTCGCGTCGACGTTCCAGCTCGAGGACAACGAGGTGTTCGGGTTCCTCGCGATGAGCTGCGCTACCGTCGGCGAGGCCTTCGATCGCACGGCCGCGTACAGTCGCCTCTACACCGTCGGCGCGCGCTACGATCAGCAGCTCGATCCCGACGCGACGCGGATCCTGTGGGTCCCGTGGCCCGGTGATCTCGCCGACCCGGGCTACCGGGCGGCCATGGACTTCCACGTCGCCGACATGGAGAACGCGGTGCGTCGCCTCGCTCGTGGGGCGCCGCGGCCCACCGCCGTGCGACTCCGGCACACCGCCCCGGCGAACACCGCCGGCTACACCGAGCAGTATGGACTCGCCCCGAGCTTCGGCCGCCCGCTCTACGAGCTGGTATATGCGCCGGGCCTGCGCGAGCTCCCGATCGCGACGTTCAACTCGCGACTGCGCGACTACTTCACCGGCGAGTGTCGACGGCTCCTCGAGAACCTCGGCGCCGAGACCAGCATCGTGTCCCAGGTCCGCAAGCAGCTCATCGTGGCGATGGACGGCGCCGACAGTTCGATCCAGGCGATTGCGAAGAGCATGGGCTTGAGTTCACGCAGCCTGCAGCGTCGGCTCGCCGAAGAGCAGACATCGTTCAACGACCTACTCGCCGCGGTCCGGGCAGACTTCGCGAAGCGCTACCTCACCCGCGGCACGGTCTCGGCCAGCGAGGTGGGGTACCTGATCGGCTTTGCCGAGCCGCCGGCCTTCTTCAAGGCGTTCAAGCGGTGGACGGGCATGACCCCGCGCGAGTTCCAGCAGGGCGCGCGGGCCTGATCCCGGCCCGACGCTCGATTGGCGCGAACGGCAAGTCCAGTGGCGCCCGTGGCCACGGCGTCGGCCGGGCACCGGCGGCAGAATGACCTTCGGAGCGCAGCAAACAAGCGGCGCAAAGAGAGGTCTTCCACCATGTCCATCGTTACCCAGTCCATCGCCAAGGTCTCCACCGTCACCCTGCTCGCCTGCATCGCGTCGTTCGCGGCGGCGTGCGACCCCGAGTCGGGCTCGGAGACCGCCGACGCCGACGCCGAAATCGTCGATGCGCACATCGAGATCATCCGCGACCGCATCGCCGCGAACAACGCGCGGGACTGGTCCGCGTGGCAGGCCCTGCACACCGAGGACGCCGTCCGCACCGCCCCCGAACTCGCGGGTCCGCTCGAGGGGTCCGCCGCGATGCGGGCCGGGATCGAGGAGCTGGTCGAGACCTTCCCGGACTACAACCTCGAGCTCGTCGAGGCGTTCGGTGTCGACGATCGACTCATGGCGCGCATCACCGCGAGTGGCACGATGACCGGTCCGATCGACATCGGCGGCGTCGAGGTGCCGCCGACCGGCCTGCGGTTCGAACAGGACTGGATCGCCGTACTCACCTTCGAGGGTGACAAGATCGCGGTGATCGAGGAGTTCCACGACAACTACACCCTGCTGATCCAGCTCGGGCTCGCGCAGTGAGCGGGCTACACGTCGTGGTCGGGGCGCGGGGGCAGATCGGTCGCCACGTGGTGCGGGCGCTCGCGGAGAGCGACCGCAGGATCCGCACGGTCGCCCGCTCGCCGATGACCACGGTCTCGACCGGCGAACACGCGTGTGGCGACATCGGCGATCTGAACGACGCCGCACGGCTTTGCGCGGGGGCCGAGGTCGTCTACGCGTGCTTCGGCGGCCCGCACAGGACGTGGGCGTCGGAGTTCCCCCGCATGAGCGCGGGGTTGCTCGCCGGCGCCGCGCGGGCCGGGGCGCGGGTCGTGTTCGCGGACAACCTCTACGCCTACGGGCCGCAGGACAGCGTGCTGCACGAGCACACAACGTCCCGGCCGGTCGGACGCAAGCCCCGGCTGCGCGCCGAGGTAGCGGAGATGTTCCTGGCCGCGCATCGCCGTGGCGACGTTCGGGTCGCGATCGCCCGGGCCTCGGATCTGTATGGGCCCGGGGTCGACAACGCGATGCTCAGCGCCCGCTTCGTCGCGACCGCGCTCGCGGGCCGAACGAGCTACCTCCCCGGGGACCTCGACGCGCCGCACACGTTCTCGTTCGTGCCCGACGTTGCCCGTGCCATGGTCGAGCTCGGCGCCTCGGACGACGCGTGGGGGGAGATCTGGCACGTCCCGTCGGCACCGGCGGTGTCGTTGCGATCCCTGGTCGAGCAGATCGCCGCGCTCAGTGGCGCGCGCGCGCGAGTGATACGGCTGCCGGAGCTCGTGGTGCGGCTGGCGGGCGTGTTCGATCCGCAGATCCGCGAACTGATCGAGATGGCATTCCAGTGGGACCGGCCGTACCTCGTGTCGCACGCGAAGTTCGCAGCGCGTTTCGCCACCGAGGCGACCTCGATCGCCCAGGGCCTGCGGACGACCCGGGATTGGGTGACCGCGCTCGAGCGGTAGGCTCGGCCATGGACGTTCTCGGCCCGGACGAGCCCGCCCGGGCTGGCGTTACCAACCCAGCATTGGCGACTCGACCATGAACATCACACTTTCAGTTCAACCGGCACCCTGTCCTGTGCCAATGGAGAATTACGATATGTCGAATTTCAAACGCGCCATCGGCCACCTCTTCTCGAAAAGCACATTGAAGAACCTTCCGAGTTATCGCGACCGGCCGGCTTCGCGCTAGCATGGCGCGCCGGTGTCCGAGTCCTCGCCCAGTGGCCACCGCCGCTCGATCGCCCCGCGCCTGCGCGCGTGGCTGTCGCGGCGGTGGGACACCTTGTTCGTGATCGCGCTCGCCACCTGGATCCTGTTGCCGGTCCCGTTCGAGGTCCCGCGCTCGCAAGATCACACGGTTCATCTGGCGCGCGCGTGGATGGTCGGGCAGAACCTCGCGGCGGGGCACGTCGCCGACTGGAGCTCGACGTGGTTTTTTGGATTCCCTGCCGGCGAGCTCTATCCGGTGCTGGGCGATCTCGCCGTAGCGGCGGTCCGCGGCCTCTCGCTGTGGATGCTGCCGTGGGCGTACTGCTACGCGCTGGTGTTCTGGCTGGGCTACGTCCTGGCCGCGCTGGCGCTGACCAGCATCGCACGCTCGTTGGGCTGGGGGCCTTGGCCGGGCTTGGTCGCCGCCGTGCTGTTCCTGCTCGATCCCGGCGAGACCCGTGAGGGAGGTTTTCGCTTCACCGTGTTTTTCGGGGTGTGGTTGCAGCCTCTGGCGGTCGCATGGACGTGGTGGGCACTCGCCGAGCTCCACGCGGCCCTGGCCGCCAGGCCTTTGCTCGGGCGACGGCTACTGCGACCGATCGCGCTGCTCGCTGGGGCTTTGCTCGCGCATCCCATCACGCTGCCGCTGGTCGGCATCACGCTCGTCCCGTGGGTGGTCCTGCGTTCGCGCCGCGAGTGGATCCGTGCGCTGGCCAGCATCGCGCTGGTCGTGGCGATCGCGTTCGCGGCTGCCGCATGGTTCTTGCTGCCGATGATGGCCCATCGGGCGTGGATGGCGAACTTCGGCGCGCTACACCACGATCTCGCGCGCTTGGCAGCCGACGCCGCGGCCGGCCACTGGGCGACCAACATGGCCACCCCGGTTGGTTTCACGATCACCGCGGGTTTGGTTTGGGCGTTGTGGCGCGGCGATGGGTTCGCCCGGATCGCAGCGGTCATCGCGATCTCGTCATGGCTGCTCGCGAGTCGCGAGGCGTTCTGGCTGCCGCGGCTCGACTGGTTCTCGCCTGGCTTCGGCTCGCTGCAGTACCAGCGCTTCATCCTGTGTGCGAAGCCCGGGTTCTACCTGTGCGCGGGACTGGTCGTCACTGCGGTGGCCCGATGGATCTCGACCCACGCCAGCGCACGACACAACCGCGCCGGCCTGGTGGTGGCCACCATCGGGGCCACTGCGTGGGCAGGTTGGCTGGCCCTCGCCACGGTGACCCACGCCGGCGCGCTCGGGCTCGGCGGCACTGAGATCAGCCGCGGCGCCAAGCCCCGCGCCCACGCCAGGCTGCAGGCCGACTGGCACGAGTATCTGGCCTGGGCGGCCGAGCAGTGGACTCACCGCGACGGCTTCTACCGCTTCGCCTACGAGGCGGTGTCGCGCCACGGTCACGGGTTCGCCGACGCACCGGTCTACACCGCCGCGCCCGCCTTCAAGATCGGCTCGACGCCTGGCGAGACCTTCGTGCATCGCGTCGAGAGCAGCCATTCCCGGGTCCTCGATCGGCTTCGCGTTCGCTATCTCGTCACCGTTGCCGACACCAAGGGCCGCGAGGTGGCGCGGTTCGGATCGATCCGCGTGCTCGAGCGCCCCGTGACGGCGGAGGTTGCCCGCATCGTCGGCCCCGGAGCCCTGCAGGTGGTGAAGGACGACCCCGAACGCGACGGCGTCGTCGTCGACCTGGACGGCACCTCGGCGGGCTCGCGAGTGGAATTCGCGATCTCTGGGTACCCGCGGTGGGAGCTGTTGCACGACGGTCGTCCAGTCGAGTGGTACGAGGTACCCGCGTTGGGCCTCGAACCCGTCGCGTCGCAGCAGGCGCGCCGCGCCGGCGAGTTCGTGGCGGGTCGCGCGGATCGTACCGAGCCGACCGAGCCGATGCTCATCGCTGCCGATGCCGCGGACGGTCGCTGGGAGCTTCGATATCGCCACCTGATGCCGATCGACGTCCTGGGCTTCGGCCTCGCGGTGCTCGCAGCGGTCGCAGCCGTGGCGTTGAGATTCCGGAGTTCGATCGTGGGAGTGACGATTGATCGGGTGGTGGCGCGTCTCCATCCCATCGTCACCGCCGCGATCGTGGCGTTGGCCCTCGCAGCCCCGACCGCGCGGTGGTTCGAGAACCGCCAAGCCGACCGCGACCTGGCGAGCACCTGGCTGCGTTCGGGTCGGGCGGTGGAGGTCACGGGGATGCACGACTGCCCG
>CANLQR010000361.1 GCA_947492135.1 Deltaproteobacteria bacterium
GGCAAGCCGGTGCCCCTGGGCCCGCAACTGCGCCACGCCCCCGACGCCGATTCCGACGCCGATCCCGACGCCGATCCCGACGGCGATACCGACGGCGATACCGACGCCGCGCGGGCCGGGCGCGGCCCCTGATCAGCCGCCGTCGTCGACGTGGCGGTGGCTATCGAGCAGCGCTGCGACCCGCACGCGCAGCGGCGACCAGACGTGGCGATCCAGAAACGCCGCAGGTTCGAGCTCGCCGCGTTCGATCGCAGCGAAGTCCTGCTCTTGCCGAGCGAGCCGGGCTTCCACCGCGAGATCGGCGATCGAGCGGGCACGCGGATGCGAGGGATGCAGCACCGTGAACAACGCGGGCACGCCCCAGCCTTGCTGGATCCACGTCGCATGAACATCGGCCTGGAGGTCGCGCAAGCGCTGCAGATCGTAGGTCCCGGCCCATCCACCGCGACCGACACGCAGCGCGCTGAACTCGGCGAGCGAAGGTCCGCCAACGCTCTCGAGGCCTCGTTCGACCTCGGCGAATCGAACCCGGAGCCGTCCTTCGCGGTCGGTGCTCATCGGCGCTAGCTCGGTCCAACTGCCGCCGAGGTCTCGCACGCTCAGACTCACACGGCCGTGCCAGGACCTCAGCGTGCACCCTGCACGCTCGGCATCCGTGTCGAGGATGACGTCACGCCGAGCCGAACGCTCGGGCATGCGGTCGCAACGTCGCGCGGTTTCGAGGGTGAAACTCGCGCCGGTCACCCCGACTTCGCGATACGCCACAACGCCCCAGCCGACCCGCGGTGGCTCTGCAACGGCCGCCTGTGGATCGGCCGGGCTCGCGCCCGAGGTGCCCACCGCCATGTGCTGCGGCCGTGACACCACACACGCAACCACCAATGCCGGAGCACTTCCCCACGCCAGGAGCAGCAACACCGAGGCGGTGCGCCGCATCCACACGCTCGTGCCGGCCTGGGCTGGGGAGCCGATCACGCCAGACTCTAGTGTCGCGAGTCCCGGTTTCGCAAGTCCGCCGTGACCATCTGCTCGACGTCGCAGTCTTGACGCCCCGCCGCGCTCGCGCGACCGTCCGGGCGTGCGCGCTCGACTGCTCCGATTCCTCGCCGCCGCGGTCACGCTGGCAGCGCCGGCATGCCTCAAGATCCCCGACGATCTGACCGAAACCCCGAATGGGACGCCTGGGGCGCCGACGACGGCGGCGGAGCTTCTCGACCGACACATCGCGGCCATCGGTGGCGCCGCCAAGCTCCAGAGCATCCGCCAGCGCACC
Source organism: Deltaproteobacteria bacterium (assembly GCA_947492135.1). GTDB lineage: Bacteria > Myxococcota_A > Polyangia > Nannocystales > Nannocystaceae > Xiheibacterium. The sequence goes on from CANLQR010000361.1 coordinate 1,274, forward strand.
GTCGAGGCGCGCATGGTGTTCCGTGCCGAAGAGGGCTGCGAAGCGGACCAGGAGGACTGCTTTGCCGAGGACAAGATCGGCACGTTCGTGCTCAACACCACCGCAGATGGCCGCCTGTACCGGCGCACCTTGCTCGGTGAGCTGATCGAGGAGCGCGGCTACGACGGCAAGACCGGCTGGAGCCTCGGCGGCGACGGGCTGATGCGACTCGACGCACCGGAGGAGGCCGTCGTCTCGCGCGAAGATGCGGTCTTGCACTGGTACTTCGGGGTTGCCAAGCGCGGCATCGAGACCTCGCTCGTCGCCTCGCGTGACAAGGACGCCAGCGGAAAACCGGCCCAGCTCGATGGCGTGCAGTGGCGCGTCGACCCTGCGCAGCCGCCAAAAGTGCTGTGGTTCGATCGCGCCACCGGCCTGCTCCGTGAAGAGACCATCGACGAGGGTGAGGGCACCGATCGCCGCGAGCAAGTGATCATCTACAGCGACTACCAGCCCGTCGATGGCGTGCTGGTCGCCTTCGACGTGCGCGTGGTCAACCGGATCGGTGATCGCGAGCAGACCGTGGACTTCGAGACCCAACGGATCACCCACGAGCCGCTCGACGCCAAGAAATTCGCGATCCCCTTCATCGCGCCGCCGAAGGCTGCCGAGGATCCGATGCTCGCCGCCGTGAAGAAAGCCCGATCGGACGCCGAAGCGAGCCCGAAGGACGGCAAGCTCCAGATGGCCCTGACCCGCGCAGAGTTTCTCGCTGGTCACTTCGCCGCCGCCGGGCAGGCGGCTCAGGCGACCCTGGCGATCGATGCCCGCGAACCTGAGGCCATGTACACGCTCGCCCGAGTCCAACTGTTGCAGGGCGATGTCAGCGCTGCGACGCGCACGCTCCAGCGCGCGGCGAAGGCCGGGGTCCGTGCCGACGCCATCGCGCGGCAGCTGGCGTGGGTGCATGCCCGTCAGCTCGATTTCCCCAAGCTGGCCAAGACCCTGGATGTGGCCGGCGGCGGCATCATGGCGGGGCGCTACCGGGCGTTCGTGGGCAAGCCCTACACCGTCGTTCCTTCGACCGAGTGCGTGACTTCGACCAAGCTGGTGTCGACCGCACCACTGGCGATCGCTGCGATCGACATCGGCGGCAAGCTTGCCGAGGCAATCCTCGACACTGCGTCGGCCGAGGTGATCCTCTCGCAGAGCTACGCCAAGGAGATCAACGTCACGATCCGAGCGCGGGCATCCTTCGACGATCAGGCCCCCGAGGTCGGCTATGGACAGATCGATCAGCTGAACATCGGCGGGGTGATGATCCGCAACGTGCCGGTCGCTGTGATCGCCGACGAGGTCGTCGCCGACATGTCCGGCGACACCACCGGGAAGGTGCGGGCGGTGGTCGGCACGCATGTGCTGTCGCAGTTCCTCGTGGTGGTCGACGTGCCGGGCTCGAAGCTCGAGCTCGTAGCTCCCGGCGCCAAGTGCAAGGCCGCCCGCGAGGCCCGCCGCAAGGGCACGGACATCGGCTTCTATCTGCACGAAGCCCACCACATCTACATCCCCGCGAAGATGCAGGCCGCCGAAGGGCTATTTCTGCTCAACACCGGCATGCGCGGGGCCGACCTCGCCGCCAACCAGCCTGCCTACTCCTACGCGGGAATCGGCGCGCCCGCGCTGCGCTCCGACGAAGTCCCGATGGTGACGATCGGACGCCTCACGATGGACGACTACGTGGTCGAGGGGCTCGCGGCCGCCTTCGGTTTATTCGAACAGAGCGAAACCTCTGATGGGTTCCGCCTCGACGGCATGCTCGGTCTGGGCGCGCTGGGCCGCAAAACCTTCGTGTTGGACTACGAGACCCAAAAGCTCTGGATCGCGCCGTGACAGCCGAGCAGACGTTCCTCGCCGAGCTTGGCGTGGTTGCGGGAGCGCTCGTGAAGCGACCGCGGTGGGACGTCGACGCGGACGGGATGATTGTGCGTGTGGGTCCGTCCGATGCGATCCACGAACCGATGGCCACGCGCACCCGCGACTTCGGCCGAGCGTTGGTGGTGCCGGGTTTCGTCAACGCCCACAGCCACGCATTTCAGCGGGCGATTCGCGGCACGACCCACCGAAAACTCGCGGCCCACGACGACTTTTGGAGCTGGCGCACGGCCATGTACGAGCGCGCGACGGCGCTCGATCCTCAGGGCGTCTATGCGATCACGCGGCTTGCGTTTGGCGAGATGCTCCGCGCCGGGATCACCTGCGTGGGCGAGTTTCACTATCTCCACCATCAGCCCGACGGTCGGCCGTATGACGACCCCAACGAGCTGTCGTGGCAAGTAGTGCGCGCCGCGAAAGATGTCGGCATCCGGCTCGTCCTGCTCGAGGTGTTCTACGAGCGGGCAGGTGCGGGTCGCCTGCCGCTCCCAGAGCAGCGTCGCTTTTGCGACCGCGATGTCGAGGCGTACTTCGCGAGGGTCGAGGCGCTGCGTGCCACTGGCGTCCGAGTCGGCCTGGCACCGCACAGCGTGCGCGCAGTCGGGCGCGAGGCTCTGATTGCGATCGCGAGTCATGCGACGCGCAACAACCTGGTCGCCCATGCGCACGTGTCCGAACAAGTCCGCGAGAACGAAGAGTGCATCGCAGAGCACGGGTGCTCGCCTGCTCGCCTGCTCGGGGACACGGGGTTCTGTGATCGCCCGGGCAGCTTCACAGCCGTTCACGCCGTTGCAACCGATGCCCATGACCACGCCGCGATGCGCGGTCAGACTGTCTGCGTGTGCCCCACCACCGAGGCCGATCTCGGTGACGGCCTGGTCGCAGCGACGGACCTCCGCGCGGCCGGCGTTGCGCTTGCGCTCGGCAGCGACAGCAATGCCATCATCGATCTGATCCAGGAGTCTCGACTGCTCGAGATGGGCGAGCGCCTGCGAACCCGCGCGCGCATCTGCCTGACCGACGACCGCGGCTCGCTCGGGGGCGAGTTGCTGGCGGTCGCTACCCGCAGCGGCGCTCGCTCGCTCGGCCTCGACCAGGCCGGTGATCTCGCCGTGGGCAACTTCTTCGACGCGGCCGTGATCGATCGCCGCCATCCCATGCTCACCGACGTGAGTGACGATGCGCTCGTCGACGCGCTGCTCACCTGCGCGACCGCCACCGTGGTCTCTCACGTTGTCGTCGGTGGTGTGGAACGCACGCCGTGATCGCTGCGCGCGAGCTGGCGGGCCCGGCGATCCTCGCGCTGGCTTGCTCGATGAGCTGCTCGGCGCGCACCGATGCTCAGACCCGGGCGGCGTTCGAAGCCGCGTCCAGACCGACTTCGTCCGATGACGGCACGCCACGGGAGCGGCCGGGCCGACGTCCGCGGCCCGCCGCCGACGATCCACGAACCGCATGGCAGAGCGTGGGTGAGTTGCTCGATTCGGCGATCACCTTGTTCGGCCTCGACAATGACGCAGTGACCTTCACCGCCGCGGCGACAGCTTGGTGTGCTGTCGCTCCAGAGCCCAAGAGCACCGCGGCGGCGCTCAGCTACGCTTGTTTTCCTCGCGAGCCGATGGTTGTTGCGGGTCGCACGTTCACCCTCGAAGTCTCGCCCGACGGTGCCATCGGCCTGCTCATCGACGAACTCGACGAGGCGGCGAGTCGAGCACTTGCTGATCAGGCGCGCGCGGCGACCGAGCGACTGTGCGCGACTGCGTTCGTGGCGGTGCCTGCTGACGATGCCAGCGTCAGCGCGTTCCACACCTGCCCAGTCGACGGCGGATCGACGCTTGCCGTGGGATGTGCCCGCGCGACCACAGGACCGGGGTGGTTTGTTTCGGTCACCGTACTCGGGGCGTTGCGGCGAAGCGCCGCCCCCTAAATGACCTCGATCGCCACAGCCTCGACACGGCATGAGCGATCGCGGCCGGCGGCGTAGCCAATTGCGGGCGGTCGCACTAGACTCCGCTCCCAATGAACGAGAACCCCCAGCTCTCCAGCGCCAGCCACGGCGGCATGTTGATCCCGTTCGACATGTTTCGGTTGTCGCAGCTCGCCGCGATGCTTGCCGAGCTGTTGATCGGCAAGGCTCGGAACATCCTCGACGCGCGGCTGGTCGCGGTGCGCCACGAGGCGAGTCGAGTGCTGTTGTTGCGCATCGAGGGTCATGTCGTCGGCGACGACGCGGCGGACTTTTGGCGGGGCAACCCCGACCTCGCGCTGCTCACCAGTCAAGCGGTGCCTCATCGCGTCCTGATGTACTGGGCGCAACCCGGTCCGGTGGGCAAGCGCCGCGAGGGTTTTCTGTTCGCGCAGCGCGGCCAGGTGATCGCCTCCGATGAGGCGAGTGACGAGAGCCCGCGTGCCGATGGCGCGTGGCCGGTCACGCGCCTTTGCGAGCAGATGCGCCTGGGCCTGGCGGACCTCGCCGATGGATTCCCTGACTCACCGCGCGTCGAGATCTCTCTGGTCGATGCGAGTAGCTACAACGACGAGCAGTTGCTGATGACGCTGGTTGGGCGCGACGCAGCCGGGCCCGGGGGTGACGCCGGGATCGAGGATGCTCCTGCGCCGGGTGGTCCGGCCGCTGGGATGGCCGCGCCCGCTGGGATCGCCGCGCCCGCACCCGCTGCTGCTGGCCGACCCCCAGCGCCAGCGCCGGCGACTCGTGCCAACGTGGAGGACGACAACAAGCGCCGAGCTGCCGAAGCCGCAGCCGAGGCCATCGAACTGCGTCAGCGCGCCGAACAGCTGCAGGCGTCCCTCGAGCACGTCGTGGATCCGCTGGGCATCATTGCCTTGCCGGCCGCGGGGCTGAGCGAAGCCGACCTGTTGAGGCCACTGGTGATCAGCGAGATTCGCGGCGATCTACCGCCAGGACTGCCGCGCAGCCTCGCCGACGCGCTGCAAGGCAAGCGCTGCGACATCGCGATCCCGGTCGAGTTTCTCAGCGAGGTCTTCGTGGAGAACAAGCCGTTGTCACGGCCAGAGTTCCAGCAGCGCGCCACGGCGGTCGAACTCGGGGGCCGGTCCCTGCAGGCGCTCGAGGTGCTGGCCCCGCGATTGGGCTACGGCACCCTGCTCAGTTCCGGCAAGCGACACGCGTTCGTCTCGCGCAAGCTCGATCAAACGCTGCCCGCCGAGGTGATGCTGCGCATTCTCGACGGGCAGGGATGAACGTGGGGGGCGTGGCGCCGGCACAAAGCTGGCCCCACGGATTTTTCACGCGAGGTCGAAGCGAGCGCGCAGCGTCGTGAGGATCTCTTCCTCGCGGGCACCAACCGCAGGCTCCGCAAGGCGGTCGCGAACGAGTGCCTCGAGAATCGTACCCCGCTCGGGGTGCGGCGGAAGGTGCTCGGAGAGGTTGAGCTTGCGACTCGCGAGCGCCTTGAGGAACGGCTCGATCTTGCGGATCTCCTGGGCAATCCGCATCGTCACCGCCTTGCCCTCACCACGCTTGGTCTGGAACTTGGGCGCACAGCGTTCGACGGCGAGAACGAGTTCCCGTGCGAGCTCGACGTCGACGTTGTCTTCGACGCCGAAGCTGGCGACGACAATCGGACGACTCTGAGCGCGGCGGTTGCCCTCTCCCGACCACCAAACGTTGTGGGCGATGGAAAGGTAGGTGCGGCGCGACTCGCCACAGCGGACTTTGTTCCTTCGCAAGTACATGGCTCTTTGGCTTCCTCGTGGTTGTGGCTGGCCGGGGTTCAATCGGCTCGGCCTTGGCGTACTCCGGTGTCAGACGACGTACCGGAGCAAAGCTTCAACGCGCGAGGTACCTGGATCGATTTCGATCGTAAGTCGCTGTTTTTGCGGCGCTTTTGTCAGCTTCCCTAGAACTCGCAGTGGCGCGGTGTTCGGGGGAACGGGATCACGTCGCGGATGTTCTGCATCCCCGTGCCGTACATGATCATGCGCTCGAAACCCAAACCGAAGCCCGCGTGGGGGACGGTGCCGTAGCGCCGCGTGTCGAGGTACCAGGAGTAGCTCTCCTTGGGCAGCCCGGTTTCCTCGATCGCCGCGACCAAGACGTCGTAGCGCTCCTCGCGTTGCGATCCACCGATCAGCTCACCGACCTGCGGTACGAGCAGGTCGACCGCAGCCACAGTGCGCCCGTCGTCATTGCGACGCATGTAGAACGCCTTGATCTCTTTTGGGTAGTCGGTCACGAACACCGGTCGACCAACGATTTTCTCGGTCAGGTATCGCTCGTGTTCGGCCTGCAGGTTGGCGCCAAAGAAGACCGGATACTCGAACTTCTCCCCACTCGCCTCGAGCCGCGCAACCGCCTCGGTGTACGTCATGCGTTCGAATGGCGACTCGAGCACGTGGCGAAGGCGCGCGATGAGTCCTTGGTCGACACGCTCATTGAAGAACTCGACGTCCGCAGTGCAGCTGTCCAGGAGCGTCCGCACCAGATGCTTCACGAACGCCTCGGCAAGCGTGCAGTTGTCGTCGAGATCGCAAAAGGCCATCTCCGGCTCGATCATCCAGAACTCGGCGACGTGCCGGCTGGTGTTCGAGTTCTCGGCCCGAAACGTCGGCCCAAACGTATAGATGTCGCCCATGCCTACGGCGAACGTCTCGCCGTTGAGCTGGCCCGACACCGTCAAATACGCCTGGCGGCCGAAGAAGTCGGCGTCCCAGTCGACCGCGCCGGCCTCGGTGCGCGGCGGTTTCGCGGGATCGAGGGTGGTGACGCGGAACATCTCGCCGGCACCTTCGGCATCGCTCGCTGTGATGATCGGCGTGTGGACGTAGACGAAACCGCGATCCTG
>CANLQR010000362.1 GCA_947492135.1 Deltaproteobacteria bacterium
TCCCACAGGCCGTTGACCGACCCCAAGCAGCAGATCCCGAACGCGATGCGAAACCCCGCGATGGGCCGTGGATCCTCGAGGCGAAACCACAGTTGCCGCAGCAGATCGCGGTACACCAGGCCAAGCACGGCGAGCGCGGTGGCGGCGGCGAGTAGCAGCCAACCGGCAACGGGGGCCAGCGTCAGCGCCTGCTCGTTGGGCACGCGGTCGGCGACGGCGAGCAGGACGACCACGGATGCGCATGGTCCCCTTTGTTCACCAACCCGCGCAAGCCGGGCTCGCGTGCCACGCGTCCCGCGGTGGCGCCAACCCAAAGGGTTCTTGGTGGACACCCTCGACGGCTCTGGCAGCTGGATCGCCGTACGCGGCGGATCGCCCTAGGCCCCGCGCACAACCGCAGCGATCGCGAAGAGGTTGGCGACGAGCAGCGCGCCCAACTCGATCGATCGTTCGGTGCGTGGACCGACCCGCGGCCGCAGACGCAGGCCCACCAGGTTACCCGCCAGCAGGCCGCCCAGGATCACCGCGGCGTCGAGCAAGTGGGCGGGTACCAGCAGGCCTACCGAGCCGTAGCCGATGACCCGGGCGAGGTGCATCGCAACGGCACCGATCGCCACCGTTGCGACATAGCGCCCGCCACTCGCACCGCTGCACAGCACCAGCGGTGCGATCAGCATCCCGGCGCCACCTGACGTCGCGGCCAACGCACCGATGGCGAACGAGTACGCGGTGATCCACCGCGGTTGTGGCGCGAGCGTGATTCGCCCAGTCGCACGCAGCATCGCGAACACTGTGCTCGCCGTGAAGAGCGTGGCGACAACCATAGCGGGCAAGCCTGGGAGGATCAGCGCGCCGACGATCGCGCCGGGGATCACGCCCATCGCGATCAATCGCGACAATCGCCAATCGATCTCGGTGCGAAACAGCCAGCCGCGGTGGAGGTTCGACACCAATAGTGCGGGGGTCGTGACGACTAGCGCCACGTGAGGGCCGTAGACCAGGCCCAGCGCCACCAGCAAGAACAGCCCGCCACCCATGCCCGCGACGGTGGTGAGTACCCCGGCGACGAGCCCCAACAGTGCGAGCAGGATCATCTCGAGGACTGTGGCGCGGTTTGGCATCCGCGTCCCATGAATCTTTCGAGCGATTACGATAACCTTTGCTTATGATCGACGCGCTGCGGCACTTCCTGCTGATCGTGGAGCACGGCACCTACACGGCCGCTGCCCGGCATGCCCACGTCTCGCAGCCGGCGTTGACGGCCTCCATCCGTCGTCTCGAGGCCCAGTTCGCGGCCCGGCTGCTGGATCGAGGGCGCTTGGGCGCGAGTCTCAGCGAGGCTGGCAAGGCCTTGCTGCCTCATGCTCGGGCAGCGGTCGTGGCCGTCTCGGATGGCCGCCGCGTGGTCGAGGCGCTCGGCCGCCTCGACGCCGGACTTGTTCGTATCGGCGGCGGCCAGACCGCGTGCACGTATCTACTGCCACCGATTCTCTCGGCCTTCCGACGCAAATTTCCTGGGGTGGCGCTGCGGCTTCGCGAGATGCCCGAGGAGCTCGCGGTCGATGCGTTCGAAGCCGGCGAGCTCGACATGGTCGTGGCCGGCGGGACGCGCGGCGAACGGTTCCGCGACGAGCAGATCGTACTCGTGGCAGCGCCGGGCATCGATGCTCGGACGTTGCCGTTCATCGCGTTCGCCCCGGGCTCCGCGGTGCGAACGGTGATGGACCGCCACTTCGCGGGGGTGCCGATCGGGATGGAGCTCAGCAGCATCTCGACGGTCAAGGGCAGCGTGCGCGCCGGCCTCGGGGTTGCGCTGGTCAGCCGCACCGCGGTGGCGACTGATCTCGAGCTTGGTCGGCTGATCGAGCTCAAAGATCCGCGCACACCACTGGCGCGGCCGCTGCGGCTGCTGCACCGTGGTGTCGACCGGCTTTCGGCGGCCGCTCGGGTGCTGCGAGAGATGCTGCTCGCCGCGGCGCCGGCCCGTGCGAAAGCTGCACCGCGCCAGGGGGGTGGGCGCGCATCACCGCGTAGCCGACGTGCCTAGGACGCTCGCCCCGGTCGTGCCCAACCCCACCGGCCCCACGGACCCCGGGAGGTTCGGTGCTACCCTGGGCTTCACGTGAACAGCCCGCGAACGATCCTCGCCGAAGATCGCGATGCGCCGCGCCCGATCTATGCCGTCTGGGAGATCACCCTTCGCTGCGATCATGCCTGCGAGCACTGCGGCTCGCGGGCGGGTCCGGTGCGCGAGGACGAGCTCACGACCGAAGAGATGTTCGACGTTGCCGATGCCCTGGTCCGTCTGGGCACGCGCGAGGTGACGCTGATCGGGGGCGAAGCCTACCTGCGCAGCGATGTCTACGCGCTGATCGAGCACATCGCCAAGCAGGGCCCGCGCGTGACCATGCAGACCGGTGGTCGCGGACTCACGGCCGAGCGCGCCAAGAAACTCCGCGCGGCGGGACTCGCAGCGATCGGGGTTTCGATCGACGGCCTCGAGGCGACCCACGACACCTTGCGCGCCGCGCCGGGCAGCCACGCTGCGGCGTTGCGCGCCGTCGAGAACGGCCGTGCGGCGGGCCTGATCGTCAGCTCGAACTCGCAGATCAACCGGCTCAACATGCACGAGCTGCGGGGGATCGCGGCCGAGCTCGAAGCCGCGGGCGTCGCCGTCTGGCGTGCGCAGCTCACCGCCGCGATGGGCCGGGCGGGCGATCACCCCGACTGGATCTTGCAGCCGTACATGGTGCTCGAGGTCATCGACACCTTGGCCGCGATCCAGAACGAATCCTACGCGCGCGCTCGAGCCCGCGGTGTGCCCGAGGCCCGTTCTTTTCACGTCGCGCTGGGGAACAACCTCGGCTACTTCGGGCCCCACGAGCGCTTGCTCCGCACGCGGCCGGGCAAGGAAGACCGCCACTTCACCGGGTGTCAGGCGGGTCAGTATGTGATGGGCATCGAGTCCGACGGCACGGTCAAGGGCTGTCCGTCGCTACCGACGGCGCCGTATACCGGTGGCAACGTGCGTACGATGACGCTCGAAGACATCTGGCGCCACGGCGAAGCGATGAAGTTCACCCGCGACCGCACGATCGAGGAGCTGTGGGGGTTCTGCCGCTCGTGCTACTACGCGGACATCTGTCGCGCCGGATGTTCGTTCACGACCCATAGCGCGCTGGGCCGTCGCGGCAACAACCCGTTTTGCTACTACCGCGCGTCCGAGCTGCGCAAGCAGGGGATCCGCGAAGAGCTGATTCACGCCCAGCGCCCGCCCGGCGATCCGTATGACTTCGGTCGCTTCGAGCTGCAGGAGGCGCCGTGGTCCGACGCGCCCGCACCGACGCAGCCCCGGCGTTCGTTGAACGTGATCGCGAGCTAGCCGGCTCGGTTGACTCAACCGGAGTCCAGGGCGCCGTACAGAGGCTCGGAGCCGGTGCCGGAGCTGCTGTCGGTCCCGCTGGTGCTCGAGCCATCGGTCGACCCCGTGCTCGAGCCGGTGCCGGTGCTCGAGTCGGCGGTGCCGGTCAGCGAATCGGTCTCGGGAACGCCATACATGGCTTCACTGCCGATTGTCGTCGGGTCGATCGTGGTCGTGCCGGAGCCCTCGCTCGAGGTGGCCACCGAGGTCGAGCTGTTGGAAGCGGAAGACGTCGGAGAGGTCGACTCGCTGGTCACCGCCGGCAAGTCCTCTCGGTAGTCGTCCGCTGGACATCCAGCGAGCGCGAGCCCCAACAGCACCAGCGACGTCGTCGGAGCCCCGATCGTCCGCAGCGGCGCCGCACAGTGCGGGCACCGCGAGTCATCGGGACGAACATGCTGCGAACACGACGGACAAGCGATCAGCCGCATGCCGAGGAGCCTATCAGCCGGCGCCGTCAGTCGTCGAGCTTGCGGGTTGGGTCGCCCTTGTCGCCGTCTTCCTCGAGCTCCTCATCCTTGGGCGTGTGGGCCTTGTCCCAGGCCCGCTTCTTGTTCTTGATCCACGGCTTGTACTTCTCCTTCGCGTCGAGCAGAGGCAGTCCGTGGCGCTCGCGCACGAAGTCGGGAAGCTGCCCCATGACCGCGCTCTTGCAGTTCTCGGTGTGCTCCACCTTCTCCTCGCCGTTGCGCGCAAGCAGATCTTCGGGCACGTAAAAGCCCTTTTTCCGCACCTCTTCAGGCGTGGGCATCTTGTACCAGACCTTGACGAGCTCGACCTTCTTGGGCGCGACGCCATCATGGTCCATCGCCCACTTGCGGCAGTAGTAGCGGCCGTGCCACTTGCGGTACCAGCTGGTGTCGCCGGACTCGCCGCCGATGATGCGGCGATTCATCTTGCGCATCCGGTCGTTCCAGATCCACGGGATCGGTTTGCGCTCGGCTGCATAGACATCGGTGCGCATGTCCCAGACCTCGCCGTCCATGTCGGTGACGAGCACCTTGAGGAAGACGTTCGTTCGCGGTGGATTGGGCGCGAACATGCCCCAGCCTTGATCGGTCTGGGTGCGGGTGAGGTAGAGCGAGAAGACCCCGCGCGCGGGCCCGCGAAACGCATGGAGGCTGTCCTTCTCGGGCAACAGCCAGGTCGTGACCGCGGTGAGGTGCCAGACCACGAAGCTGCCGGCGACGAAGCGGCCGAACGCGCCGTAGGCCCACGGCGTTCGCGGCTCGCCGGTGTCGGGGTTGATGACCGACAGGCTGTGGCCGCGCGCGGCCCGGATGCGCACGAACGCGACGCCCGCGATGAACAACACGCCCGCGTACCAAAAACGCAGCCAGTTCCACTCGGGCTGGACGACCACAGCGACGAGCACACCCATCAAGGCAATGCCGGCTGTGGCGAACAGCGCCCACTGGGGGATACGACCCGCGTCGCGGTGCAGGTGCGGCAGGGTCGGATCCTCGCTGGGGATCGGGGGCAGACCCGCCTTGACGTCCGCCGGCAACGGCACGCCCCAGCGGCCCATGCAGATCCAGGCAGCGCCACCGCTGATCGCCGCGGCGACCAGCATCGCGACGAACGCGACCGGGGGCTCGGCAAACAGCGCCGACGCTACCAGGCCGATCACCGATGCCACGCCCAGTGACAGCGCGAGACGGCCATACCGTCCGGCAAAGCGCAGTGCGAGCGCGACCTCGAGGCCGGTGAAAAAGATGATGGTCTGCGACAGCATTCCGGTCTGGAACTGCCCGATGTTCATCAGCGTGAAGATTCCGCCCATGACCGCGATGTGCCACGGGATCCAGATGCGCCTGCCGACGATCCATCGGCAGATCCAGTAGCGGTCGATCTGGGTGGTGCCGAAGTCACGCATGGCCTCCCAGATCGCGGGTCTGCGCGCCCGCACCCAGCGCAGTCCGAGAATGCTGGTGAGCAGCCACCCGCCCATGAGCCCCAACCACAGCGGGACGCGCGTGAGGTCGGCACCGATCAGCAGCGCGAAAACGATGACGCCCGAAGCGACGATCAGCCCAGACACCGTGCCTGCAGCCCGCGCGGGCGCCACCACGACGGGCTTGCGATCGAGACGATCCCAGCCCCACCACAGGCCGCACAACAATGAGGCCCACAACAGGGTAAACGAAGCTTGGCTGCCTCCGGTTGGCAACGGCATCATCCACAGCACGACTCCTCCGATGGCCAGGGCCACCGAGACCGTGAGCGCGGCGACGACCGTTGCGTCGAAGATCCGGCCGCGTCCGCCCATGAAGCGGCCTAGCATCGCGCCCAGGCTGCCGACGGTGCCGGCGATTCCGAGCACGAACATCAAGGTGCCCCACGTGATGACCGGCACGAAGTGCACCGTCCACGTCGTGAAGATCAGGCCTGCGCTGACCATGATGATCGTGAACCAACACATCCGAACCAGCAGGCGCTTGCCACCCGTCAGCGGCGGGACCTTCTGGGTGCGAGCCCAATGCATGACCACGCCGATGAGGCTGATCGCAAAGAACGCCTCGCCCCAGTGCGCCATCCAGGTCATCAATCGCAGCAGATTCGTGCCGAAGATCGCGCTGATCTGCTGCGGGTAGAACCGGTAGAAGTGGTCCATGTTCCACGCGTAGTAGATCGCGTCACCCTTGGCCCACACGTTGCCGTTCTTCACGATCCCGGTGAACGCGTACACGGTCCCGAGCTGGAACATCATCAGGCGTCGCGGCCACACCGGAATCAGCCGATAGATCGCCGCCAGGCCCTTGGGATGCACGTCCGAGGGCGCGACGCCGGCACCGCCGCCAGGCCCGTCACGCTCGCTGAGCAGACCCCGTCGCCGGAGCCTTCGACACCGCAGCCAGTTGTCGACGCTGTAGGCGTGGCCACTCTTGGCGAGCAGCAGGTAGACAAAGAACACCCGATAGACCAGCTCGGTGCCCTCCCAGAACAGGTGGTTCCGGAAAAAGATGCTGTTCATCAGCAGGAACGTCAGGACGCCTGTCGTGCGGGTCCAAAAGCCCAGCATGAACAGCGCGCCGATGACCTCGAAGGTCCACAGGTGACACCAGAAGAACGTCGGGCTGTCCCAGAAATACAACAGCGACCACTTGGGGCCCTTGAGAAACTCGATCACGCCCCAGATGTCGAAGAAACCCCAGGGCTCGTCGTCGGAGAGGCCATCGCCGAAGCCTTTGAATTGTGCGGAGGCGTGAACCTGGCGCGCGACGTCGGCGGTGAAGATGCCCTCGTCGGTGAAGAGGAACTCGAAGTACTCCCAGAAATCGTTGACGTTCCAGATGACGAAGAAGCCAAAGACGATGCGGTACAGGCCGATGGCCCGCGGGTCCTCGGCCGCCAGCCAGAATCGGCGCCAGCGCTCGGAGTGGAGGATGAACAGCGTCACCGCTGCGATCACCCCGGCCAGCACGACCCAGCCGACGATCGGTGAGAGCGCCTGCGCGGCCTCGTTGGGCACCTTGTCGTCGGCAAACGCGAACAGCGCGCCGGACTTCAATTCTAAAGCAGCGGACAAGCCAAGCATCGGTTCTAGGGAGTGTTTCCGACCGCTGCTCGCAGCGCAAGTGGCCGGCGGGGCGCAGGGCGGACGGTTCACACCACGGATCGCCACGGCCCGCCATGGCCCTGCCGTTGCGTCAGGTTTTGCGCAGTCACGGCGCCTTGCGTTGGGGATCCGCGACCGATGACCACCGCTTGGCGAGGCGTTACCGGGACCGACGGCCAAGCAACACGCCGGCCACGAGCATCACGCCGGCGCCCAGCGCGGTCGTCACACCCAGGGGCGCCTGCCAGACCCAGGCGTCGAGCACTGCGCTGATCGGAATTGCCGCGTAGGCAACGATGGCGACGGCCGGTGCTTCGGCGCGCGAGTAGGCGCTGCTCATCGCAAGCTGGCCGAGCAGTCCAGTTGTGGCCATGGCACCGATGCGAAGCGCAACGTCGATCGATTCGAGGTCAGCGGGCAGCGAGCGGAAGTCGCCAGCCGCAAGACCCACGATCAATCCGAGCACCGTGACCGTCGCTGTGAAATGGAACACCACGGTTGCGGGCGCATCAGCGGGCGCGTCGCCGTCGAGCCGAGTGTCGACGTCGTTCGCTGTCGCCAGTCGCAGGGTGATGTGGGCGAGTGCAGATGAGGCCGCGGAGAGCAGTCCCGCCGCGCCGGGAAGCACCGGCATCGCCACCGCCAACGTCACCGCCGCCATGGACAGGTCGTCCGGTGGAAGCAGCACGATTGCGGCGCCCGAAAGCGCGAGCGCAAGCGCTGCGATCGCGGCGCGAGAGGTTCGCTCGCGGAGCAACCACGGACTCGCAAACGCGACGAACACAGGTTGCGTCAGATGAACGACCGTGTGCTGCACGAGGGCGAGGGAATTCACGGCCCAGAAGTTGGTCGACATCGCGATGCAACCGAACGCCGTTCGTAGTGCGACGACTCGCGGACGTCGCGGAAGGAGCTCGAGCCCGCGCAACCGCAGCTCGAGCAAGACCAAGGGAAGCCCGGGAGCGGTACGCCAGACCATGACCTCCAGCGTGCTCATGCCGTGCTGACGGAG